>NZ_JAMMIN010000006.1:0-407782 GCF_051702785.1 Salmonella sp. NW722 | reverse complement strand
TGTGCGTAGTGGCGGGTCGGGGTATCGTATTCAACGTGAGAAGTGTTGATGGTGATACCACGCGCTTTTTCTTCCGGAGCGTTATCGATCTGGTCGAATGCACGAGCAGCACCGCCGTAGGTTTTAGCCAGTACGGTGGTGATTGCAGCGGTCAGGGTAGTTTTACCGTGGTCAACGTGGCCGATGGTGCCGACGTTAACGTGCGGTTTTGTACGTTCAAATTTTTCTTTAGACACGGCTATATTCCTTACTATAGCGCTCTCCCCTTCAGGAGAGAGCACGGGATTTTGGTTTTTAACCCTGCGGCTTATTTACCACGGGCTTCGATTACGGCCTGAGCAACGTTGTTCGGCGCATCATCATACTTCAGGAATTCCATAGTGTACGATGCGCGACCTTTGGTCAGAGAACGCAGCTGAGTTGCATATCCGAACATTTCAGACAGCGGTACTTCAGCGTGGATCTTAACGCCTGTAACTTCAGATTCCTGACCTTTGAGCATACCACGACGGCGGCTAAGGTCGCCGATAACGTCACCGGTATTCTCTTCAGGTGTTTCTACTTCAACCTTCATGATCGGCTCAAGCAGAACTGGTTTTGCTTTCTTAAAGCCTTCTTTAAAGGCGATAGACGCAGCCAGTTTAAACGCCAGCTCAGAGGAGTCAACGTCATGGTAAGAACCGAAGTGCAGACGCACACCGAGATCAACTACCGGATAACCCGCCAGCGGGCCAGATTTCAGCTGCTCCTGGATGCCTTTATCAACGGCCGGGATGTATTCGCCAGGAATTACACCACCTTTGATGTCGTTGATGAACTCGTAACCTTTCGGGTTAGAGCCCGGCTCCAGCGGGTACATGTCGATAACAACATGACCATACTGACCGCGACCACCAGACTGTTTCGCGTGTTTACCTTCGATGTCGGTAACTTTCGCGCGAATCGCTTCGCGGTAAGCAACCTGAGGTTTACCCACGTTAGCTTCAACGTTGAATTCACGCTTCATACGGTCAACGATGATATCCAGGTGAAGTTCACCCATACCAGCGATGATGGTCTGGTTAGATTCTTCATCAGTCCATACGCGGAATGACGGGTCTTCTTTCGCCAGACGGCCCAGAGCCAGACCCATTTTTTCCTGGTCAGCTTTGGTTTTCGGTTCTACCGCGATGGAGATTACCGGCTCAGGGAATTCCATACGTTCCAGAATGATCGGGTTTTCCGGATCACACAGGGTGTCACCGGTAGTCACGTCTTTCAGGCCGATAGCAGCCGCGATGTCGCCCGCGCGAACTTCTTTGATCTCTTCACGTTTGTTAGCGTGCATCTGAACGATACGACCGAAACGCTCACGTGCGGTTTTCACGGAGTTCAGTACGGTATCACCAGAGTTAACCACACCGGAGTACACACGGAAGAAGGTCAGGTTACCCACAAACGGGTCGGTAGCGATTTTGAACGCCAGCGCAGAGAACGGCTCGTCGTCGCTTGCGTGACGCTCAGCCGGAGTATCTTTACCGTCGTCCAGAATACCGTTGATCGCAGGTACGTCTACCGGGGATGGCAGGTAATCAATTACCGCATCCAGCATCGCCTGAACACCTTTGTTCTTGAATGCAGAACCACAGGTTACCAGGATGATTTCGTTGTTCAGAACGCGCTGACGCAGAGCTTGTTTGATCTCTTCTTCAGTCAGTTCTTCACCACCCAGGTATTTTTCCATCAGCTCTTCAGAAGCTTCTGCGGCGGACTCGATCAGGTTCTGGTGCCATTCGTTAGCCAGGTCCTGCATGTCAGCCGGGATATCTTCGTATTCGAAGGTAACGCCCTGGTCGGCATCGTTCCAGTTGATGGCTTTCATTTTCACCAGGTCAACAACGCCGGTGAAACCTTCTTCAGCACCAATTGCCAGCTGCAGCGGAACCGGGTTCGCGCCCAGACGGGTTTTGATCTGACCAACAACTTTCAGGAAGTTCGCGCCCATGCGGTCCATTTTGTTAACGAACGCAATGCGCGGAACTTTGTATTTGTTTGCCTGACGCCATACGGTTTCAGACTGCGGCTGAACACCACCAACTGCGCAGTAAACCATTACCGCACCATCGAGAACACGCATGGAACGTTCTACTTCGATAGTGAAGTCAACGTGCCCCGGGGTGTCGATGATGTTGATGCGATGCGGTTCATACTGCTTAGCCATACCAGACCAGAATGCAGTAGTCGCTGCGGAGGTGATAGTAATACCACGCTCCTGCTCCTGCTCCATCCAGTCCATGGTAGCTGCGCCGTCATGAACTTCACCGATTTTGTGGTTTACACCGGTGTAGAACAGAATACGTTCGGTAGTAGTGGTTTTACCGGCGTCGATGTGCGCACTGATACCGATATTACGGTAGCGTGCGATGGGTGTTGTACGAGCCATTTGATTCCTCGTTGATATCTTTAGGCGTTCAGTTAAGTTATCCAAAACGGGCGACTTACCTGAAGCGCCCGCCTGGTGACTATGACTCCGAAGGAATTACCAACGGTAGTGTGCGAACGCCTTGTTGGCTTCTGCCATACGGTGAACGTCTTCACGTTTCTTAACTGCAGTACCTTTGTTTTCTGCAGCGTCAGAAAGTTCGTTCGCCAGGCGCAGAGCCATGGATTTATCACCGCGTTTACGAGCAGCTTCTACGATCCAACGCATTGCCAGAGCATTACGACGGACCGGACGGACTTCAACTGGTACCTGATAAGTAGAACCACCTACACGGCGGGATTTAACTTCTACAGTCGGGCGAACGTTTTCGAGAGCGACTTCGAAAGCTTCCAGTTCAGATTTACCAGAACGCTGAGCCAGGGTCTCCAGCGCGCTGTATACGATTGATTCTGCAGTAGATTTTTTACCATCTACCATCAGGATATTGACAAATTTAGCCAGCAGTTCTGATCCGAACTTCGGATCCGGCAGAATTTTACGCTGACCAATGACGCGACGACGTGGCATGGAAATACTCCGTTGTTAATTCAGGATTGTCCAAAACTCTACGAGTTTAGTTTGACATTAATTTAAAACGTTTGGCCTTACTTAACGGAGAACCATTAAGCCTTAGGACGCTTCACGCCGTACTTAGAACGAGCTTGCTTACGGTCTTTAACGCCGGAGCAGTCAAGCGCGCCACGAACGGTGTGGTAACGAACACCCGGGAGGTCTTTAACACGACCGCCACGGATCAGGATCACGGAGTGCTCCTGCAGGTTGTGACCTTCACCACCGATGTAGGAAGTCACTTCAAAACCGTTAGTCAGACGAACACGGCAAACTTTACGCAGTGCGGAGTTCGGTTTTTTAGGAGTGGTAGTATATACACGAGTACATACGCCACGTTTTTGCGGGCATGCTTCCAGCGCAGGCACGTTGCTTTTCGCAACTTTGCGAGCACGTGGTTTGCGTACCAGCTGGTTAACTGTTGCCATTAAATAGCTCCTGGTTTTAGCTTTTGCTTCGTAAACACGTAATAAAACGCCCTCACACAATATGAGGACGCCGAATTTTAGGGCGGTGTCGAAAAGGTGTCAAGAAATATACAACGATCCCGCCATCACCAGGCCATCTGGTTGGCATACTTAACCGTGAGTCTGACAAACTCAGTATAGTCAACCCTGACGACACTGTCTGAAATTTGACCACCCAGGCCGCGGGCGTCAATGTCTTCTTTCAAGGCATAGACTGTTATGGGGGCATCGCGCAGACTTTCAAGGAAGCGGTTACCTTCAATCGCGACGGTAACGCCATCCTGGAGCAACAAAAGCGCATCGCCCTCTTTTAGCAGGCGCAGCAAAGCGGGAAAATCAACGCTCGAAGCGCAATGAGGTAAGGTATGCAGCATAAACGCCTCAGAATCTCAGGATGACATCATAGTTGCCAAGCTCGCGGCGTAACGCCACGGGTTCCAGCGGCGTGGCGTCTACCACAAAATTAACGTTTTCCAGACCACGCTCGCGCAGCGATGCCGCGCAGATCCAGCATTGATCAATATCGTACAAATCAAAGAGCTTGAAAGTAGCAATATAGTCACGCGCCAGCACAGCGTCTGGTTTTTGTCCCGGTAATAACTGAAAGACGCCGTCGCTGATAAAAAAGACGCCCAGCGCTTCCGTTAGCGCTGACGTCGCCAGCAGCGCATCCAGCCCTTCACGACCTGAGGCGCTACCATGTGGCGCGGTGGAAAAGACAAATGCAATACGTTTCATTAAAACTGCACCACCCGATCGCAGGTGAGAGATGCCTCCGCCAGCGCGCCCAGTCCGCTTAGCGTAAAGCCCGGCTGAAGATTGGCGGACGGCAACTCCAGTCTGCCAGCTTCAGTTTCATCAATAATACCGCGACGAAGCGCCGCCGCGACACAGATGTTCAGCGCTACGCCATGCTGCGTATTCAATTTCTGCCAGGCGCGTACCAGATCATATTCATCGCTCGCCGGCGAGGTCAGGAGATTGGCGTTATAGACACCTTCCCGATAGAAAAAGACGCTGGCTAACTCATGCCCCTCATTGAGCAGCGCGTGGGCGAACTGCAATGCGCTGCTGGCCTGCTGGGTGCCATATGCCGGCCCGGTGACCATAATGGCATAACGCATTATTTATCCTGCCCCTGAAAGTCGCCGCTTTTGAACTGGCGAATATAGAGGTAAACCGTATGTTTTGAGATATTCAGACGATCGGCTACCTGGTTAATGGCGTCTTTAATATCGAAAATGCCTTTTTCGTACAGGTTAAGGACGATCTGACGATTTTTCGCGTTGTTAGAGACATTACGATCGGCATTCACTTCTTCGATCGTGAACTCCAGCGTCTGGGTGACTAAATCTTCGACTGAGGAGGCAAAATTAACCGCTGAGCCGACTTCCGGCGTTTCCGGCGGAATAAAGGTATTCATAATCTGTGAAAATGGCACATCAAGATTCATGTTGATGCACAGTAGACCAATGACGCGCTGCTCGCGGTTGCGAATGGCAATCGTCAACGACTTCATCAAGACACCGCTTTTCGCGCGCGTGAAATAGCATTTCGACACGCTACTGTCCGCCCCTGTCATGTCGTGCAGCATGCGCAACGCCAGGTCGGTAATCGGCGAGCCAATTTTACGGCCCGTATGTTCGCCATTGGCAATACGAATGGCTGAACATTTTAGATCCTGCAAAGAGTGCAATACGATTTCACAATGGGAACCTATAAGCATCGCTAACCCGTCCACTACCGCTTCGTAGGATTTCAGAATATCGAAGTCGGTTTGCTCGAAGGGACGCTGATCCAGCAAATCAAGTTCACTGGTTTCGTTGGTTAAAAGCGACCTGGACATGAAAAAAAACACTCCTTTTCAGGAGCCTGTCGTTATGTTTTCAGGGCAGGCTCATTATTTACGCGGATGATTAAATTAATACAGTGAGGGTTCATCTTTCCAGTACTAATTTGCTCGTCTATTTCAGACTACGTGTGCGTTGGCGGTCATTCAGCCTACGGTCTCGCCCTTAACGACCAGCGCAAGCGCCGTTATCCGCAAATCAAATTATGGTGAGTAATATATCCGGCCTGAATAAAAAAAACCGCCGCTATTACAAGCGGCGGCTCTCAGTTTTTATTTTTTAGCAGCATCTGCGGCTTTAGCGTCAGCCGCATCGGCAGGTTTAGCATCCGCTTTCGGCGCTGGTTTGATATCCAGCAGCTCTACGTCGAATACCAGGGTGGAGTTCGCAGGGATACCCGGAACGCCCGTTTTACCGTAGGCCAGCGCCGGTGGGATAACCAGCTTGATCTTGCCGCCTTTCTTAATATTTTTCAGGCCTTCAGTCCAGCCAGGGATAACGCCGTCCAGACGGAAGGAGAGCGGTTCGCCGCGCGTGTAAGAGTTATCAAACTCTTTACCGTCGATCAGCGTACCTTTGTAGTTCACCACAACGGTATCGCTATCTTTCGGCGCCTCGCCTGTGCCTTCTTTCTCTACTTTGTAAAGCAGACCGGTAGAGGAGGTTTTCACGCCTTTCTCTTTAGCAAAAGCGTCACGGAACGTTTTACCTTTTGCTTCGTTATCGGCAGCGTCTTTTTCCATCTTCGCCTGAGCAGCGCTCTTCACGCGTGCTTCAAACGTCTGCAGCGTTTGCTCAATTTCCTGATCGGACAGTTTGCTCTTATCGGCAAAGGCATCCTGAACGCCGGCAATCAACTGATCTTTATCCAGTTTGATGCCCAACTTTTCCTGCTCTTTAAGCGAATTTTCCATGTAACGACCCAGCGAGGCGCCCAGCGCATAAGCCGCTTTTTGATCGTCGTTTTTAAATGCTGCTTTGCTATCAGCGGTAGCTGCCGGTTTCGCCGCATCAGCAGCAAAAGTGATCGGTGCGTGCATAGCAACGGCCATCGTCGTTGCCAGCAGCGTGGCTTTAAACAGTGATTTCATCCATATCTCCAGGGCCGGGGCATCTCGCCCCATGTTAACTTACGTAAGAAGCGTACTATAAATCGTTGCAGAACAAATCAACATACGAACACGCCCTATTATCACTTCTTTTCAGACTCTTTTTGTTTAAATTAGTTTCGTAGTGCGCGTAATGGTTGCTGTGAAAGCCGGTAAAGTTAAGTAGAATCCGCCGACGGAGACAACATAAAGAGGTACATCATGCAGGATATCACGATGGAAGCTCGTCTGGCTGAACTGGAAAGCCGTCTGGCGTTCCAGGAGATTACCATAGAAGAACTAAACCTGACGGTAACCGCACATGAAATGGAGATGGCGAAGCTGCGCGATCATCTGCGTTTGCTCACGGAAAAGTTAAAAGCCAGTCAGCCGTCAAATATCGCCTCTCAGGCAGAAGAAACGCCGCCGCCGCATTATTGAGACGAAAAAAAAGCGGGGTTAACCCGCTTTTTTTGTGCCCGATGATTTATCGAACCAATGATAATACCCTAAGGATTTAGAGTCACAGCAAGGCGGCAAGCTTGAAAATTCCCCGGGAGCATAGATAACTATGTGACCGGGGTTTGAAAGCGTAGCCAACACCGCGGTGGCTTGAAAGACGACGGGGATTAATGGCAACCGCAGCCGCCTTTACCACCACCGCCGCAGCAGCCTTCGCCGCCGTGCTCGTGACCATGGTCATGACCATGACCGCCACAGCAGCCGTCTTCACCGTGATCGTGGTGGTGATCGTGCGCGCCGTGAACATGACCGTGAGCCAGTTCTTCTTCAGTCGCTTCACGAATCGCAACAACTTCTACGTTAAATTTCAGATTCTGGCCCGCCAGCATGTGGTTACCATCAACCACAACGTGATCGTCTTCCACTTCGGTAATCTCTACCGGTACCGGGCCCTGGTCGGTTTCCGCCAGGAAACGCATCCCTACCTGCAGTTCATCAACGCCCATAAAGACGTCTTTAGGCACACGCTGCACCAGATTTTCGTCATACTGACCGTAAGCGTCGTTCGCGCCAACAGCGACATCAAATTTGTCGCCAACTTCATGGCCTTCCAGCGCGGTTTCCAGACCAGAGATCAGGGAGCCGTGACCGTGCAGGTAATCCAGCGGCGCACTCACCGGAGACTCATCAACCAACACACCGTCTTCTGTACGTACCTGATAGGCCAGGCTGACCACCAGGTCTTTTGCTACTTTCATGATATCTCCTGAGCATGGGAAGAATAGTGGCGCAGATTGTAGCGGAATTCTGCAGCCGTGTACCCCTTAGCTTAAAAAAACCTGCGGCATATCGCTAGTCCGGATGAAAAATCCCGATCACTTGCTCTTCTTTGCGAACATGCTCGCGAACGTCTTTATCCGCTTCCCGCATTTGATGCCCGCACTTAACGCATTCAACAATATCGACATTATTTTCACGCCACATCGCCATTGTATCCTGCGCCTGACAGGCCGGACATTTCGCGCCTGCAATAAAACGTTTACGGATTGCCATTGTTTACCCCTACTCAAATTCATCCCAGCCATCCAACTGGCGCCGTTCCTGTTGCATTTCGCGCTGAAAAATCTCCTCCAGCTCGCGTCGGGCCTCTCTGGCGCGCGAAATCTGTACCATGTCGCTATGCTCCGGGATCAGCTCCCGCAACATTCGCATATCCAGCCGACGGAAATGCAACTGCGCGCGTTGCGCCTGATGCGGATGCATACCTAACGACACCAGAGTTTTACGTCCCAGTTCCAGCGCGCTGGAAAACGTTTCACGGGAAAACTGCGTGACGCCAGCCTGTAATAACTCATGGGCCTCCACACGTCCACGCGCTCGCGCAAGAATATGCAGATGAGGAAAATGCTGCTGACACAGCGCCACCAGCTTCATCGTGTCTTCCGGTTCATTACACGTGATGACTATCGACTCCGCCGCTTCCGCGCCCGCAGAACGCAGCAGCTCGACTTGTGTAGCGTCGCCGTAATACACTTTATAACCATATTTGCGCATCAGATTAACGGCGCCGATATCGCGTTCCAGCACGGTGATACGCATCTTATTCGCCATCAATAAGCGAGCGATCACCTGACCAAAACGGCCAAAGCCGACGACAATCACCTGGGGCTTATCATCCTCAACCCACGGCTTTTCATCATTCTCTTCCGGGCCATTAAGACGGCGCGATAACCACTTATCAATCCCTTTCATCAGTAGCGGCGTGGTCATCATTGATAATGTGACAGTCACCAATAATAACGCCATCTGATCGCCCTGAAACAGGCGCTGAGAAGAGGCGGTAGAAAAGAGCACAAAAGCGAACTCGCCCCCCTGACTCAGCACGCTGGCAAACTGCATCCGTTCAGAACTTCTTATTCCATATACTCGCGCCAGCAGATACAGCGTCAGCATTTTTATGACGACCAGAATAACAACGCTCGCCGCCACCCACAGTAAATGGGTATAAAGTACGCCGAGATTTAGCGACATACCGACGGAGATAAAGAACAGCCCAAGCAGTAAACCTTTAAAGGGATCGATAGCGTTTTCCAGCTCATGCCGGTATTCGCTCTCTGCCAGTAAAACGCCGGCAATGAAGGTTCCCAGGGCCATCGACAGTCCCAGCGCATCCATAAATAAGGCGGCGCTCAACACCAGCAACAGCGTCGCGGCAGTGAAGACCTCCCGCACGCCGGACGCAGCAATAAAACGAAATACCGGGCGCAGCAGGTAACGACCGCCAATCAGCATTACCGCGAAAGCCAGTACCTTCATTGCCACTTTAAACCAGTCGAAATGCTCGTCGGCCGATCCCGCCAGTAAAGGCACCAACGCCAGCGCGGGGATCACCGCTAAATCCTGAAACAGTAAGACGGAAAACCCTAACTGCCCGGACTCGCTACGATTCATGCCTTTCTCGCGCATCAGTTGTAGCGCCATCGCCGTCGAAGACATCGCCAGGCCAATCCCGCCGACGACCGCCGCCTGCCATAAGAAATCAGCAAGCATCAATAATCCCGCCAGCACCGCCGCGCTTAACAGCACCTGAGCAGCGCCGACGCCGAAGATAGAGCGCCGCAGTTGCCAAAGCCGGGACGGATTGAGTTCGAGACCAATGATAAACATCAGAAACACGACGCCCAGTTCGGAAAAGTGCAGGATCTCGTCAACGTCGCTGATGAAGCCCAGCCCCCACGGACCGATGGCGATTCCCGCCAGCAAATACCCTAGCACCGCGCCGATGCCCAGCCTGGCGGCTAACGGCACCGCCGCCACCGCCGCGAAGAGGAACAACACTCCCGCGGTCAATAAATCAGAACCTTCCATCAATAGCCTCCCGCGCTCACAGGATTCGCCAGCCACTCGCCATAGGCTTTCGCATGACTGGCCAGCGTCTGCGGCGACTGGCGGCGTGCCCAGTACACAATAATGGGCGGCATCCAGTGCATCCGGCACATGGCCGCGGTCAGTTCAAAAGGGCGGAGTACATCGCTCATTGGATAGCGGTTTAGCACGTCATACCGGTAAGCGCTCTCCGGCTCGCCGGTCGTAATCACGCTACGCCAGTACTTTCCCACCAGTTGGTTTCCCCCTGGTCCGCTGGCGAACCCCCGACTCAAAACGCGATCAAGCCATTCTTTCAGTAAAGCCGGACAGCTATAGGTGTAAAGGGGATGCTGAAAAACAATGACGTCGTGCTCACGTAACAGGGCTTGTTCATAGGGCGTGTCGATAAAAAAATCAGGATAGCGCGCATAAAGATCGTGCACGGTTACGTTATTGTGCTGTATGGCCGGTTTAAGCAGTACCCGGTTAGCAACCGAGTCCTGAGATTCCGGATGGGCATACAACAGCAAGACTTTCGCTGGCTGAGACATCAATCCCCCTCCCGGTTGTTTTGGGTCGATACATGCCATTCTTCAGGCCGCTTCTACGTTGACAGCGTTTGTTCAACTCAGAAACGTACTCCATGTCCGCCGCTGGGGATTAATGAGAGATATTCTTGTCCCTCACCAAAGGCGGCCTGAATGATTTTGTGTATCGTTGTTGTTTTGAGCTACCATTGCGCTCCAGCGCGGCGGTACGCCCGAATATTACATTATCATAATGATAAATTAACATAGTCTGAACATACGGCGCCTTATGATTGTTTTCTCCTCGTTACAAATTCGTCGCGGCGTGCGCGTCCTACTGGACAATGCCTCGGCTACCATTAATCCAGGCCAGAAAGTCGGCCTGGTGGGTAAAAACGGCTGCGGTAAATCTACCCTGCTGGCATTGCTAAAAAATGAAATCAGCGCCGATGCCGGGAGTTTTACCCTGCCCGGAACCTGGCAATTAGCGTGGGTGAATCAGGAAACACCTGCGTTGCCTCAGCCAGCGATTGAGTATGTCATTGACGGCGACCGTGAATACCGGCAGCTGGAGGCGCAGCTTAACGACGCCAACGAACGTAACGACGGACATGCTATCGCCTCCATACATGGCAAGCTGGACGCCATCGACGCATGGACCGTTCGTTCGCGCGCCGCCAGCCTGCTACACGGTCTCGGCTTCTCTAACGATCAGCTGGAACGTCCGGTCAGCGACTTTTCCGGCGGCTGGCGGATGCGCCTTAATCTGGCCCAGGCGCTGATTTGCCGTTCCGATTTACTGCTGCTCGACGAACCGACCAACCACCTCGATCTGGATGCCGTTATCTGGCTGGAAAAATGGCTGAAGAGCTATCCGGGCACCCTGATTCTGATCTCCCACGATCGCGATTTTCTTGACCCGATAGTGGATAAAATTATCCATATCGAACAGCAGACTCTGTTCGAGTACACCGGCAACTACAGCGCGTTTGAAGTTCAGCGCGCCACGCGCCTGGCGCAACAGCAGGCGATGTATGAGAGTCAGCAGGAGCGTGTGGCGCATCTGCAAAGCTACATCGACCGTTTCCGCGCCAAGGCCACCAAGGCCAAGCAGGCGCAAAGCCGTATCAAGATGCTTGAGCGTATGGAGCTGATTGCGCCGGCTCATGTCGACAACCCGTTCCATTTCAGCTTCCGCGCGCCGGAAAGCCTGCCGAACCCGCTGCTGAAAATGGAAAAAGTCAGCGCAGGTTATGGCGATCGCATCATTCTGGAATCCATCAAGCTGAACCTGGTGCCCGGCTCGCGTATCGGCCTGCTGGGCCGCAACGGCGCGGGGAAATCGACGCTGATCAAGCTGCTGGCGGGCGAACTGGAACCGTTGCACGGTGAAATCGGCCTCGCCAAAGGCATTAAGCTCGGCTACTTCGCCCAGCACCAGTTGGAGTTCCTGCGCGCCGATGAATCCCCGTTGCAGCATATGGCGCGTCTGGCGCCGCAGGAACTGGAGCAGAAGCTGCGCGACTATCTCGGCGGCTTCGGTTTCCAGGGCGACAAAGTAACGGAAGAGACGCAACGTTTCTCCGGCGGCGAGAAAGCGCGCCTGGTGCTGGCGCTGATTGTCTGGCAGCGTCCAAATCTGCTGTTGCTCGATGAACCGACCAACCACCTGGATCTCGACATGCGCCAGGCGCTCACCGAAGCGCTGATTGATTTCGAAGGCGCATTGGTCGTCGTGTCGCACGACCGCCACCTGATTCGCTCCACCACTGACGACCTCTATCTGGTTCACGACAAAAAGGTCGAACCGTTCGACGGAGACCTGGAAGATTATCAGCAGTGGCTGAGTGACGTGCAGAAGCAGGAAAACCAGGCCGACGACGCGCCGAAGGAAAACAACGCCAACAGCGCCCAGTCACGCAAAGATCAGAAGCGTCGCGAAGCCGAGCTACGCACTCTGACGCAGCCGCTGCGTAAAGAGATTACCCGTCTGGAAAAAGAGATGGAAAAGCTCAACGCCCAGTTAGCGCAGGCGGAAGAGAAGCTCGGCGACAGCAGCCTGTATGACCCCAGCCGTAAAGCGGAGATGACCGAGTGTCTGCAACTGCAGGCCAGCGCCAAATCCGGGCTGGAAGAATGTGAAATGGCATGGCTTGAGGCGCAGGAGCAGCTTGAGCAGATGATGCAGAACGACTAAGAGCCTATCCCATTAGGCTATTTTATTCGCCATTTTAGGGCCGGGCAGTGCTCGAAATCCTCACGTACTATGTGTACGCTCCGGTTTCTGCGCGCTGTCCGGCCCCAAACTGGCTTCAACAATTACGCCTACTGGGATAGGCTCTAACGCACGGGGCGGACGATGAACCTGTCTATCACCGATGACATTACCTTCCGCAAGCTCACCATCTTCATGATGCTTGTGGAGAAGGGTAACATCGCCCGCACCGCCGAGGCGCTGCACACGCTGGAAGAGAACGTTCGTGGTCCGCTGTTCGTCCATAAAGGCCTCTTCGGTACTCGTCCCGATATAAAGGTTACCGTTGCGGTCGGCAGCACCGGAACAGAAGCCTGCGTTATGTGATTTAGCGGCAAAGGTTGCCGTGATTTATTTTCGTCAGCGCGTCGTTCACGCCAAATAATTTAAACGTCACCTCATCAACGCCAAGATTTTTCAGACGCGCAGTGTGTTTTTTAATATAAGCCTGCGCCGTTTCTTCGGATTCAAACAAGTAAATGCCGCCAGCTTGCTGGTTTTTCTCGCTTTCTGTCCAGATTTTCCAGATGAAGCCCGGCTCCTCATTGATAGACTCCGCCAGCCCGACCAGTTGCTGAGTCATCTCCTCGCCAAAAGGGCCGCTAAAGTTAAAATGGATCTGTAAAAGTGTCTTCGACATGCCTTCTCCTTGAGTCACATAACTATCGTGTTGCCACACTACCACGATTAATTCGGCTGATGCAGGGGTTCACGCGATTTCTGTGGGGTATTGCGCGCGCCTTGCATACCGCCCCCTCTGGTGAAATGAGGCGCAATTTTATTTCGCCAGACGACCAATTGAACGTAAAATCACATATTGACTAATCTGTGAACCTTATGCGCGGTATAGTATTGTTTCCAATTATCAATTGTTCTGGTGCTATGGTTGAGATCACGTCCACAGAAATGACCCCGCCTGTCAATGACTCGCATGAATTTATTCCCATGCGTGGCATTCGTAATCGCCATTTACAAACTATGCTGCCGCGTTTAATCCGCCGCAAAGTGAAGTTCAACGCCCACTGGCAGCGGCTGGAGCTACCGGACGGCGATTTTGTCGATCTGGCATGGAGCGAAGATCCGCAACAGGCAAAGCATAAACCGCGGCTGGTGGTCTTTCACGGTCTGGAAGGCAGCCTGAACAGCCCCTATGCCCACGGGCTGATTGAGGCGGCGCAAAAGCGCGGCTGGCTGGGCGTGGTGATGCACTTTCGCGGCTGTAGCGGCGAACCCAACCGTCTGAATCGTATTTACCACTCCGGTGAAACGGAGGACGGAGCCTGGTTTTTACGCTGGCTACAGCGGGAGTTCGGCACCGTTCCGACAGCCGCCGTGGGCTATTCGCTCGGCGGTAATATGCTGGCGTGCCTGCTGGCGAAAGAAGGCCGCGATATTCCCATCGAGGCGGCGGTGATTGTTTCTGCGCCCTTTGTTCTCGAAGCCTGTAGCTACCATATGGACAAAGGGTTTTCCCGCGTCTATCAGCGTTATTTGCTTAATCTGTTAAAAGCGAATGCGTCACGCAAGCTGGCGGCGTACCCCGGGTCGCTGCCGGTGAATCTGGCGCAACTGAAATCAATGCGCCGTATTCGCGAGTTTGACGACCTGATCACCGCGAAAATTCACGGCTTTGCCGACGCCATCGACTACTATCGTCAGTGTAGCGCCATGCCGTTGCTTAACCAGATTGCTAAACCGACGCTGATTATTCACGCTAAAGACGATCCGTTTATGGATCATCATGTGATCCCTAAAGCGGAAGATCTGCCCCCGCAGGTGGAGTATCAGCTGACTGAGCATGGCGGACACGTAGGATTTATCGGCGGTACGCCGCTGCGCCCTGAAATGTGGCTGGAACGCCGAATTCCTGACTGGCTGACAACGTACCTGGAGGCGTCATCATGATCATTCCCTGGCAGGGGCTCGCCCCCGACACGCTGGACAACCTGATCGAAAGCTTTGTGTTGCGCGAAGGCACCGATTATGGTGAACATGAACGTTCGCTTGAACAAAAAGTCGCTGACGTAAAACGCCAACTGCAATCCGGCGAGGCCGTGCTGGTATGGTCTGAATTACATGAAACGGTCAATATTATGCCGAAAAAGCAGTTTCGCGAATAAAACGCCTTTGCCCACAATACATTATTACTAAAGCTCAATCATGGAGTTGCCATGTCAGCCAAACATCCGGTGATAGCAGTAACAGGGTCAAGCGGCGCGGGGACCACCACCACCAGCCTCGCATTTCGTAAAATTTTCGCGCAGTTAAATCTGCACGCCGCCGAGGTGGAAGGCGACAGTTTTCATCGTTACACCCGCCCGGAAATGGATATGGCGATCCGCAAAGCGCGTGACGCCGGGCGGCATATCAGCTATTTCGGCCCTGAAGCCAATGACTTCAGCCTACTGGAACATACCTTTATTGAGTACGGGCAGACGGGTAAAGGCCAGTCGCGTAAATATCTGCATACCTATGATGAAGCCGTACCGTGGAATCAGGTTCCCGGCACGTTTACGCCCTGGCAGCCGCTTCCCGAACCGACCGATGTGCTGTTTTATGAAGGACTGCACGGCGGCGTCGTCACCCCGCAACATGATGTCGCGCGTCATGTTGATCTGTTGGTTGGCGTGGTGCCTATCGTCAACCTCGAGTGGATTCAGAAACTGATTCGCGACACCAGCGAGCGCGGACACTCCCGTGAAGCGGTGATGGATTCCGTGGTGCGTTCCATGGACGACTACATCAATTACATTACGCCGCAGTTCTCGCGTACCCATATTAACTTCCAGCGCGTGCCGACTGTCGACACGTCCAATCCGTTCGCCGCAAAGGGTATTCCCTCGCTGGATGAGAGTTTTGTGGTGATCCATTTCCGCAACCTGGAAGGGATCGATTTTCCCTGGCTCCTGGCGATGCTCCAGGGCTCGTTTATTTCTCACATTAATACATTAGTGGTGCCAGGCGGCAAAATGGGGCTGGCGATGGAGCTGATTATGTTGCCGCTGGTGCAGCGATTAATGGAAGGCAAAAAAATAGAATAACCGCGGTGAAATGCCCGATGGCGCTACGCTTATCGGGCCTACGAGATAAAAACGGGTAGGCCGGATAAAGCCACGCCGCCATCCGGCATCACATGTTACGCCGCAATCACTTCATACGAATGGGTAATATTGACCGCTTTTTCCAGCATTAGCGCCACCGAGCAATATTTTTCCGCGGAGAGATCGACAGCGCGCGCGACGGCAGCCTCTTTCAGATCGCTGCCGGTAACGATAAAATGCAGATTAATGTGCGTAAACAGGCGCGGCGCGTCTTCCCGGCGCTCGGATGTCAGCTTCACTTCGCAGTTGGTGACATTCTGACGGCCCTTTTGCAGGATTGATACCACATCAATAGCGCTACATCCGCCAGCCGCCATTAATACCATCTCCATCGGACTCGGCGCTTTGTCACCGGAGTTGCCATCCATTAAAATCTGGTGGCCGGAGGAGGACTCTCCGAGGAACGTGAGCCCTTCAACCCACTTTACACGCGCTTGCATATTTCGTAACTCCAATGTTTCAATTTTCCTGAAAGATTACGCGCATACAACAAAACTCGCAATGGAAGGCGACCTGGGTCATGCTGAAGCGAGACACCAGGAGACACACGGCGAAAGCTATGCTAAAACAGACAAGATGCTACAGTAATACATTGACGTACTGCATGTATGCAGAGGACATCACATTACAGGCTACAATCTATTTTCGTAGCCCCCTTCCCAGGTAGCGGGAAGTATATTTTTGCAACCCCAGAGACAGTGCCGTTTTCTGGCTCTGGAGACAGCTTATAACAGAGGATAACCGCGCATGGTGCTTGGCAAACCGCAAACAGACCCGACTCTTGAATGGTTCTTGTCTCATTGCCACATTCATAAGTACCCGTCAAAGAGCACGCTGATTCACCAGGGTGAAAAAGCAGAAACGCTGTACTACATCGTTAAAGGCTCCGTGGCAGTGCTGATCAAAGATGAAGAAGGGAAAGAAATGATCCTTTCTTATCTGAATCAGGGTGATTTTATTGGTGAACTGGGCCTGTTTGAAGAAGGCCAGGAACGCAGCGCCTGGGTACGTGCGAAAACCGCATGTGAGGTCGCTGAAATTTCCTACAAAAAATTTCGCCAATTAATCCAGGTCAACCCGGATATTCTGATGCGCCTCTCTTCCCAGATGGCTCGTCGCTTACAAGTCACCTCTGAAAAAGTAGGTAACCTCGCCTTCCTTGACGTCACCGGGCGTATCGCTCAGACGCTGCTGAATCTGGCGAAACAGCCCGATGCCATGACGCACCCGGATGGGATGCAGATCAAAATCACCCGTCAGGAAATCGGCCAGATCGTCGGCTGCTCCCGCGAAACCGTTGGTCGTATTTTGAAAATGCTGGAAGATCAAAACCTGATCTCCGCGCATGGCAAAACCATCGTCGTCTACGGCACCCGTTAATTCCGTCAGAATGGCGCGTTTTATCATGCGCCATTTTTGTTTGCATCGATGTGGCGAAGACTGATTTATCACCCAGAGATTAATTACGCACTACGGCAAACGCTGGTGCTGTGCCTGCCCGTGGCTGTTGGTTTATTGATAGGCCAGCTACACCTGGGCTTGCTTTTCTCTCTCGTTCCCGCCTGCTGCAACATTGCAGGTCTGGATACCCCGCACAAACGCTTTTTTAAACGCCTGATCATCGGCGCGTCGCTGTTCGCCGGATGCAGTCTGGTAACGCAACTTCTGCTGGCGGAATCCATCCCCCTGCCGTTGATCCTGACCGGGCTCACGCTGGTGCTTGGCGTGACGGCGGAAATTAGCCCGCTTCACGCGCGGCTACTGCCAGCGTCGCTGATTGCCGCCATCTTTACCCTGAGTCTTGCGGGATACATGCCCGTCTGGGAGCCACTGCTCATTTATGCGCTGGGCACGCTATGGTACGGCGTGTTTAACTGGTTTTGGTTCTGGCTATGGCGCGAACAGCCGCTGCGCGAGTCATTGAGTTTGTTATACCGTGAACTGGCCGATTATTGCGAAGCGAAATACAGCCTGCTCACCCAACATATCGATCCGGAAAAAGCGCTGCCTCCCCTGCTGATACGCCAGCAAAAAGCGGTCGATCTCATTACCCAGTGTTACCAGCAGATGCATATGCTTTCGGCGCACAACAATAATGATTACAAGCGCCTGTTACGGGCTTTTCAGGAAGCGATGGATTTGCAGGAGCACATCTCCGTCAGCTTGCATCAGCCGGAAGAGGTACAGAAACTGGTAGAACGCAGCCATGCGGAAGAGGTGATTCGCTGGAATGCGCAAACGGTCGCCGCCCGTCTGCGCGTGCTGGCGGATGACATTCTTTATCATCGTCTGCCGACGCGCTTCTCCATGGAAAAACAGATTGGCGCTCTGGAGAAGATCGCTAATCAGCATCCTGAAAATCCGGTAGGCCAGTTCTGCTATTGGCACTTCAGTCGAATCGCCCGTGTGCTGCGTACTCAGCGGCCGCTGTACGCCCGCGACCTGATGGCCGATAAACAGCGTCGTCTGCCGCTACTTCCGGCGCTGAAAAATTATATGTCTCTAAAATCGCCGGCGCTACGCAACGCCGGACGCATCAGCGTGATGATGAGCATCGCCAGTCTGATGGGCAGCGCGTTGCACCTGCCTAAACCGTACTGGATCCTCATGACGGTGCTGTTTGTCACCCAAAACGGCTATGGCGCGACGCGCGTACGTATTCTGCACCGTTCGGTCGGAACGCTGGTCGGCCTGGTGATTGCCGGCGTCACGCTGCACTTACATATTCCCGAAAGCATTACGCTGGCGGTCATGCTGGTACTAACGCTGGCAAGTTATCTGATTATTCGTAAAAACTACGGCTGGGCGACGGTCGGCTTTACGGTGACGGCGGTATACACCATCCAGTTACTGACGTTAAACGGAGAGCAGTTTATTGTGCCGAGGCTGATCGATACGCTGATTGGCTGTTTAATTGCCTTTGGCGGCATGGTCTGGCTGTGGCCGCAATGGCAAAGCGGGCTATTACGTAAAAACGCCCATGATGCGCTGGAAGCCGATCAAGAAGCTATCCGACTGATCCTCAGTAACGATCCGCAGGCCACCCCGCTCGCTTATCAAAGAATGCGGGTCAACCAGGCGCATAACACGTTATTCAACTCGTTAAATCAGGCAATGCAGGAACCCGGATTCAATACCCACTATCTGTCGGATATGAAACTGTGGGTCACGCACAGCCAGTTTATTGTCGAGCATATCAACGCTATGACGACGCTGGCGCGGGAACACACCATGCTGACGCCGGATCTGGCGCAGCGCTATCTGGAATCTTGCGAGATTGCGATTCAGCGCTGCCAGCAGCGCCTGGAGTATGACAGGCCAGGCGGCTCCGGCGATGTCAATATTCTGGAGTCGCCGGACATGCCGTCACATGGCTTATTGAGCACTCTGGAACAACATTTACAGCGCATCATTGGCCATCTGAACACCATGCACACCATTTCGTCGATGGCCTGGCGTCAGCGTCCGCATCACGGTATCTGGCTGAGTAAGCGGCTACGGGATACAAAAAGTTAAGACCGACTGCCGGATGCGCTACGCTTATCCGGCAATCCGCCATCAGGCCACCACCTTCCCTACCGCCTGCGCAAAGCGCTGCATTCCTTCATTGATATCCGCCTCTTCCACCACCAGCGACGGGGCAAAACGCATCACGTCGGCTCCGGCATTGAGCACCATCACGCCGGCCTCCGCGCCTGCGTACAGAAAATCGCGCGCCCGACCTTTGTACTTCGGCTTCAGTTCCGCGCCAATCAGCAGCCCCATGCCGCGAATATCGCTGAAAATGTCAAATTGCTCGTCAATCGCCTGCAAATGTTGCACAAACTGTTGCCGCTTAGTGTGAATGCCTTGTAGTACCTCTGGCGTATTAATAATATCGAATGCCGCGCCAGCCACCGCACAGGCCAGCGGATTACCGCCATAGGTTGAACCATGCGAACCGACATGGAAGGCCGAGGCTATTTCCTGCGTGGTCAGCATGGCGCTCACCGGAAAACCGCCGCCTAACGCTTTGGCGCTGGTGAGGATATCCGGCGTGACGCCGTAGTGCATATAGGCAAACAGGTCTCCGGTGCGCCCCATCCCGCACTGTACTTCATCAAACACCAGCAACGCCTGATGCTCGTCACACAGGTCGCGTAACCCTTTGAGGAATTCCGGTGTAGCCGCCTGCACGCCGCCTTCACCCTGAATCGGCTCGACCACCACCGCGCAGGTGTGGTCATCCATTACCGCTTTCACCGCATGAAGATCATTGAAGGGAACGTGAATAATATCGGCGGGTTTCGGCCCAAAGCCGTCGGAATATTTCGGCTGCCCGCCTACAGAGACGGTAAACAAGGAACGGCCATGAAAGGCGTTATGGAAGGCAATGATTTTCGTTTTGAACGGGCTATGGCGCACGCAGGCATAATGACGCGCCAGTTTAAAAGCGGTTTCGTTCGCTTCGGTGCCGGAATTCATAAACAGCACGCGCTCGGCAAACGTGGCGTCGATCAGTTTACGTCCCAGACGCAACGCCGGTTCATTGGTAAAAACGTTACTGGTATGCCACAAGATTTCCCCCTGGGATTTCAGCGCCTCGACCAGTGCCGGATGGCAATGGCCCAGCGCAGTCACTGCAATCCCGCCGGCGAAATCGATATACTCTTTGCCCTGCTGATCCCATACGCGGCTGCCTTTACCTTTGACCGGAATAAAGTCCGCCGGTGCATAAACAGGCAGAATTACCTCATCAAAAGTTGCGCGCGTAATAGCCGTTTGTTCAGTTGCCATATCATTACCACCCGGTTAAGTAGAAATGCCAGTGAAATTATAATCACAAAATATGAATAAAAAATCACTCAATAGCAACCACAAATCAACGCCGGAGGAAATTTTTCAGCAGAGCGTGTCCTTGTTCGCTGAGAATACTTTCCGGGTGGAACTGCACGCCTTCCAGATCCCACTCGCGGTGGCGAATGCCCATAATCTCCTGCGTTTCGCTCCAGGCGGTGATCTCAAAACACTCAGGCAACGTGGCAGGGTCGACAATCAGCGAGTGGTAACGTGTCACGGTTAACGGGCTGGGCAATCCCCGAAACACGCCCTGTCCATTATGCGTAACAGGTGACGTTTTACCGTGCATCACTTTCGCTGCCCGCACCACCGACGCGCCAAAGGCCTGCGCCATCGCCTGATGACCCAGGCAAACGCCCAGCATCGGAATACGTCCGGCATAATGGCGGATGACCGCCAGTGAAATGCCAGCGTCATTCGGCGTACAGGGGCCAGGAGAGATAACGATTTTTTGCGGGTTCAAAGCGTCAATGTGCGCCAGCGTCAGCGCATCATTGCGCCGGACCTGCACTTCCGCGCCCAGTTCACAAAAATACTGGTAGAGGTTCCAGGTAAAGGAATCATAGTTATCGATAAGCAGGATCATGGCGGCTCCGGGTGAGTAGAACCGCACTATTTTACTCAGTTTCGCGAGCTTCGCTTATCGCTTTCTGAAAAATCGCCTGCAAAGCGGAGAGATCGCCCATCGCGCCGCTCTGGTTCGCCTGCTTCCATGTTTCAACCGCAATACCTTGCCAACTCAGCGCATAGCCTGCATGTAACGCCAGCTGTTCAAAGAAGATGCGCTGCGCCAGCCCGCTCCCCAAACGAAACGGATGAAGCACGTTAATTTCACAGTAGTAATGCGCCAGCCGCTCGACAAACTTCTCGTGCGCCAGACCGACCAGATAGCCCTCTTCTTCCAGATCCTGCATCAGAGCGTTGCCCTCTTTTTCGATATAGGCAAAGTGGCAGAAACGGGTATCGCCCTGGTAAATATCGACCTCCCGCAGTTGCCCTGCCCAGTCGAAAATATCCTGATAGAGCTGGCGATGAATCGCGCACAGATGAGGCAAGCCGCGTATCAGCGGCCCCAGTTCAATCGTGGCGGCACGGAGCGCGGTCATTTCATATGCCGCTTGCGCCAGTCGCTGGGCCTGATGAATCCCTAGCCGATTACGCATCACATTCAGCCCCGGATAGAGGTACGGATCGCGCCCTTCGCCAAATTTATCGCTCATAGTGCCTCCGAAGCTCGTCAAGACGTGCCAGCGCTTCATCGGCGGTCAGAGTTACTAAGGGGATCTCAATACCTTCGAGACGGCGGCTTTGCTGGAAGTTAACGTTGCGCCGCTGTTCCCAAAAGCGTGACTTTTGTTTATCGGTAAGTTTCTTCACCGGGCCTCCCTGAATATGTCTGTGCTTGACCACAAGTATAAGCAGCAATTTCAGGTTACGCTGAGACAGGGAGAAAACGCGGGCGGCTCGCGCCCGCGCAGGCATGTTTTATGGCAGGACTTTCGCGGAAAGGATAACGACTGGTTTTGTCGGCACATTCTGGTAAGGCCCGACATCGTGCGTCGGTACCTGTGAGATTTTATCGGCGACATCCATACCTTTTACCACTTTACCAAATACCGCATAGCCAAAGTCGCGCTGGCCGTGGTCGAGAAAAGCGTTATCCGCGACGTTAATAAAGAACTGGCTGGTGGCGCTGTCTTTATCTGCGGTGCGCGCCATCGCGATCGTGCCGCGAGTATTACGCAGACCGTTGTCGGCTTCATTCTTAATCGGCGGATTCGGTTTCTTCTGCTGCATCTGCTCGTTAAAACCACCGCCCTGAATCATAAAGCCAGGAATAACTCGGTGAAACGTAGTGTTGTTATAGAAACCACTGTTGACGTAATCGACAAAGTTTTTCACAGAAACCGGCGCTTTCTGGCTGTTCAGCTCCAGCTCAATATTCCCGGCGGAGGTGGTTAACAGCACATGAGGATCGCCTTTTGCTGCCAACGCTGCGGGAGAAAGAGCAGAAAGAGCGAAAACAGCTGCGACAGCCGCCAGAGTCGATTTGAGCATGAGATTTCCTTAAAGAGAGCAGAAATAAAGCAAGTGGAATGATTTTAAAGAGCCTTCCTGGGCCAGGCCAGCCCTTTACCTAATTTTACGTATATGAAACAAATGTAACGTTACGACGCAACGCCGTATTCTTGCAATATGATGTGACAAACATCACATTAAAAAATGCAATGAACATTACTATCACTAATAATTATTTAAATGCATCACAAAAGCGCCTAAAATCTGCCCGCTTAACGCGCCCTCCACGCGCTTCACTTCTCTTCAAGGCCAGACATGACTAACAGCAACCGCATCAAGCTCACATGGATCAGCTTTCTTTCCTACGCCCTGACCGGGGCGCTGGTGATTGTCACCGGGATGGTGATGGGAAATATCGCAGACTATTTTCATCTGCCCGTTTCCAGCATGAGTAACACCTTTACTTTCCTGAACGCCGGGATTTTGATCTCGATCTTCCTCAATGCGTGGTTGATGGAAATCATCCCGCTGAAAACACAGCTACGCTTTGGTTTTATCCTGATGGTGCTGGCGGTGGCCGGGCTGATGTTCAGCCACAGCCTGGCGTTGTTCTCAGCGGCGATGTTTGTGCTGGGGCTGGTCAGCGGGATCACCATGTCGATTGGCACCTTCCTGATTACGCAACTGTATGAAGGGCGTCAGCGCGGTTCCCGACTGCTGTTTACCGACTCCTTCTTCAGCATGGCGGGGATGATTTTTCCTATGGTCGCCGCCTTCCTGCTGGCGCGTAGTATTGAGTGGTACTGGGTCTACGCCTGCATCGGCCTGGTCTACCTGGCGATTTTCATCCTGACCTTCGGCTGTGAATTTCCGGCGCTGGGTAAACATGCGCAGCACTCTCAGGCACCTGTCGTCAAAGAAAAATGGGGCATTGGCGTACTGTTTCTCGCCGTCGCCGCGCTGTGCTATATCCTCGGTCAATTGGGCTTTATCTCCTGGGTGCCGGAATACGCCAAAGGCCTCGGCATGAGCCTGAATGACGCCGGGGCGCTGGTGAGTGATTTCTGGATGTCCTATATGTTTGGCATGTGGGCGTTCAGCTTTATCCTGCGCTTTTTCGATCTGCAACGCATTCTGACCGTACTGGCGGGTATGGCGGCGGTACTGATGTATCTGTTTATTACCGGCACGCAGGCCCATATGCCGTGGTTTATTCTGACGCTGGGCTTCTTCTCCAGCGCCATTTATACCTCCATCATTACGCTGGGATCGCAGCAAACGAAAGTGGCCTCGCCTAAGCTGGTTAACTTTATTCTGACCTGCGGCACTATCGGAACGATGCTGACCTTCGTCGTCACCGGCCCGATTGTGGCGCACAGCGGTCCACAGGCGGCGTTACTCACCGCGAATGGTCTGTATGCGGTGGTCTTTGTGATGTGCTTTGCGCTCGGCTTTGTATCCCGTCATCGTCAGCATAGCGCGCCGGCTACGCATTGATAATCCTTGCCGGATGGCGACGCGATGCGTCTTATCCGGCCTACAGCGTAAGCTGTTGGTAGGCCGGATGGCGACATCGCCCTCCGGCACTCTCCCCCCCTCCTGACGGGGTAGGCCTGTTGGTCTAAAAACCCCTCATTTTGTATGTTATTTGTACAAACCTGAAAAGCCTGACAATTCCGCCACTTATAAAAATCCAGACAAATCAGCCATATACCCATTAAGAGGTATATAAAGGTGAATTTGATTTACATCAATAAGCGGGGTTGCTGAATCGTTAAGGTAGGCGGTAATAGAAAAGAAATCGAGGCAAAAATGAGCAAAGTCAGACTCGCTATTATCGGTAATGGTATGGTCGGCCACCGCTTTATTGAGGATCTCCTTGATAAATCCGACGCTAGCCTGTTCGACATTACCGTGTTCTGTGAAGAACCCCGTAAAGCCTATGACCGCGTCCACCTGTCATCCTACTTCTCTCACCACACCGCAGAAGAGCTCTCTCTGGTGCGTGAAGGTTTTTACGAGAAGCACGGCGTGAAGGTACTGGTTGGCGAACGCGCAATTACCATTAACCGTCAGGAGAAAGTGATTCACTCCAGCGCGGGTCGTACCGTTTATTATGACAAGCTGATCATGGCGACCGGTTCCTATCCGTGGATTCCGCCGATTAAAGGCTCCGAAACCCAGGATTGCTTCGTTTACCGTACCATTGAAGACCTCAACGCTATCGAAGCCTGCGCCCGTCGCAGCAAGCGCGGGGCGGTGGTCGGCGGCGGTCTGCTGGGGCTGGAAGCCGCTGGCGCGCTGAAAAACCTCGGCGTGGAAACGCACGTCATTGAATTTGCGCCAATGCTGATGGCGGAACAGCTCGATCAGATGGGCGGCGAGCAGCTACGTCGCAAGATCGAAAGCATGGGCGTGCGTGTACACACCAGTAAAAACACGCAAGAGATTGTTCAGCAGGGTAACGAAGCGCGTAAGACTATGCGTTTTGCCGACGGCAGCGAGCTGGAAGTCGATTTTATCGTCTTCTCTACCGGTATTCGCCCCCGCGACAAGCTGGCTACCCAGTGCGGTCTGGCCGTCGCGCAGCGCGGCGGGATCGTGATTAACGACACCTGCCAGACGTCTGACCCGGATATCTACGCTATCGGCGAGTGCGCCAGTTGGAACAACCGCGTTTACGGTCTGGTCGCACCGGGCTATAAAATGGCCCAGGTTGCCGTTGACCATATCCTCGGCAGTGCAAACGCCTTTGAAGGCGCGGATCTCAGCGCCAAACTGAAGCTGCTGGGCGTGGACGTCGGCGGCATCGGCGACGCGCATGGCCGCACGCCGGGCGCGCGTAGCTACGTTTACCTCGATGAAAGCAAAGAAGTCTACAAACGTCTTATTGTCAGCGAAGATAACAAAACGCTGCTCGGCGCAGTACTGGTCGGCGACACCAGCGATTACGGCAATTTGCTGCAACTGGTACTGAATGCCATCGAACTGCCGGAAAACCCGGATTCGCTGATCCTGCCGTCGCACGCGGGCAGTGGTAAACCCGCTATCGGCGTGGATAAACTGCCGGACAGCGCGCAGATCTGCTCCTGCTTCGATGTGACTAAAGGCGATCTGATCGCCGCTATCAATAAAGGCTGCCATACCGTGGCGGCGCTGAAAGCGGAAACCAAAGCCGGAACCGGCTGCGGCGGCTGCATCCCGCTGGTGACGCAGGTACTGAACGCCGAACTGGCGAAACAGGGTATTGAAGTCAACAACAACCTGTGCGAGCACTTTGCTTATTCTCGTCAGGAACTGTTCCACTTAATCCGCGTGGAAGGTATCAAAACCTTTGAAGAACTGCTGGCGAAACACGGTAAAGGCTACGGCTGCGAAGTGTGTAAGCCGACCGTCGGTTCGCTGCTGGCGTCGTGCTGGAACGAATACATCCTCAAACCGCAGCACACGCCGCTGCAGGATACTAACGATAACTTCCTGGCGAATATTCAAAAAGACGGCACCTACTCGGTGATCCCGCGCTCGGCGGGCGGTGAAATCACGCCGGAAGGTCTGGTGGCCGTGGGTCGTATCGCCCGCGAGTTTAACCTCTATACCAAAATTACCGGTTCTCAGCGTATCGGCCTGTTTGGCGCGCAAAAAGACGATCTGCCGGAAATCTGGCGTCAGCTGATTGAAGCGGGCTTCGAAACCGGTCATGCGTACGCCAAAGCGCTGCGAATGGCGAAAACCTGCGTCGGCAGCACCTGGTGCCGCTACGGCGTGGGCGACAGCGTCGGTTTCGGCGTCGAGCTGGAAAACCGCTACAAAGGCATTCGCACCCCGCACAAAATGAAGTTCGGCGTCTCCGGCTGTACCCGTGAGTGTGCGGAAGCGCAGGGTAAAGATGTCGGTATCATCGCCACTGAGAAAGGCTGGAACCTGTACGTCTGCGGTAACGGCGGCATGAAACCGCGTCATGCGGATCTGCTGGCAGCCGATCTCGATCGCGACACGCTGATCAAGTACCTCGACCGCTTTATGATGTTCTACATCCGTACTGCCGATAAGCTGACCCGTACCGCGCCGTGGTTAGATAACCTGGAAGGCGGCATCGAGTATCTGAAATCGGTCATCATCGACGATAAGCTGGGCCTGAACGAACATCTGGAAGAAGAGATGGCGCGCCTGCGCGCAGCGGTGGTCTGCGAGTGGACAGAAACCGTTAACACCCCATCCGCACAGGTTCGCTTTAAGCACTTTATCAACAGCGACAAGCGCGACCCAAATGTCCAGGTTGTGCCTGAACGTGAACAGCATCGTCCGGCCACGCCGTATGAACGTATCCCGGTCACTCTGGTGGAGGAAAACGCATGAGCCAGTGGCAAAACATCTGCAAAATCGATGACATTCTGCCGGGAACCGGCGTCTGCGCGCTGTCAGGCGGCGAACAGGTGGCGATTTTCCGTCCTTACCATAGCGATCAGGTGTTTGCGATCAGCAACATCGACCCGTTCTTTGAGGCCAGTGTGCTGTCTCGTGGACTGATTGCGGAACACCAGGGCGAACTGTGGGTCGCCAGCCCGCTGAAAAAGCAGCGCTTCCGCCTGAGCGATGGTTTGTGCATGGAAGATGAGCAGTTCTCTGTGAAACATTACGACGCGCGGGTAAAAGACGGCGTGGTGCAGTTGCGCGGTTAATTATTTTTGGGAGGCGCAACGCCTCCCCTTTTTTGTATTTTTTTTCATTTTAATTGTTATCACAAAATCATTTGTACTGCATCGCGGCGGCAACTGAGCAACAAATTCGTCAGGAACGAATTTGAACAGCCGCTGGCTGCCTTCGGTGAGGGACAAGGATGTCCCTCATTAATCCCCAGGAGCATAGTTCACTATGTGACTGGGGTGAGCGAGGGCAGCCAACAAAGAGGCAGTGCAAAGGATGAAGTGAGAAAAGGATAATCAAATGTTTACAGACACTATTAATAAGTGTGCGGCTAACGCTGCGCGCATTGCACGCCTGTCGGCGAATAATCCGCTCGGCTTCTGGGTTAGTTCGGCAATGGCCGGGGCTTATGTCGGTCTCGGCATCATTCTTATTTTCACCCTCGGCAATCTGCTCGACCCGTCCGTGCGTCCTTTGGTGATGGGAGCCACCTTCGGTATCGCCTTAACGCTGGTCATCATCGCCGGTTCCGAACTGTTTACCGGCCACACCATGTTCCTGACGCTGGGCGTCAAAGCAGGCACCATCAGCCACGGTCAAATGTGGGCTATCCTGCCGCAAACCTGGCTCGGCAACCTGGTCGGTTCCGTCTTTGTCGCCCTGCTTTACAGCTGGGGCGGCGGCAGTTTGTTGCCGGTTGATACCAGCATCGTTCACTCAGTCGCGCTGGCGAAAACCACCGCGCCCGCCACGGTACTGTTCTTCAAAGGCGCGCTGTGTAACTGGCTGGTTTGTCTGGCAATCTGGATGGCGATCCGCACCGAAGGCACGGCAAAATTTCTTGCTATCTGGTGGTGTCTGCTGGCGTTTATCGCTTCCGGCTACGAGCACTCCGTCGCGAATATGACGCTGTTCGCCCTCTCCTGGTTTGGT
The DNA here is from genome assembly GCF_051702785.1 of Salmonella sp. NW722. NCBI lineage: Bacteria > Pseudomonadati > Pseudomonadota > Gammaproteobacteria > Enterobacterales > Enterobacteriaceae > Salmonella > Salmonella sp. NW722. Next base: position 379,699 of record NZ_JAMMIN010000006.1, on the reverse strand, counting down.
CATCACAGCGACGCCTATACCCTGTCCGGAATCGGACACAACCTGTTATGGGTCACTCTGGGTAATACTTTGTCCGGCGTCGTGTTCATGGGATTGGGTTATTGGTATGCTACGCCGAAATCGGAGCGTCCTGCTCCGCAAAAAACCAACCAAATTAAGGTTACAGCTAACCATTAAGGGGTAATGTCGTGGACCATTTGCCTATATTTTGTCAATTACGCGACCGCGACTGTCTGATCGTCGGCGGTGGCGATGTCGCAGAACGTAAAGCACGGTTATTGCTGGAAGCAGGCGCACGTTTAACGGTCAATGCGCTCACCTTTATTCCACAGTTCACCGTATGGGCAAATGAAGGCATGTTGACTCTGGTTGAGGGACCGTTCGACGAAACGCTTCTCGACTCGTGTTGGCTGGCGATCGCAGCCACTGACGACGATACCGTCAACCAGCGCGTCAGCGACGCGGCGGAGTCACGCCGTATCTTCTGCAACGTGGTGGATGCGCCGAAAGCCGCCAGCTTTATCATGCCCTCCATTATTGACCGCTCGCCGCTGATGGTCGCCGTCTCCTCGGGCGGCACTTCCCCGGTGCTGGCGCGTCTGCTGCGCGAGAAGCTGGAATCGCTGCTGCCGCAGCATCTGGGGCAGGTCGCGCGCTATGCCGGGCAACTCCGCGCCCGGGTGAAAAAGCAGTTTGCCACGATGGGCGAGCGTCGTCGCTTCTGGGAAAAATTTTTCGTCAATGACCGGCTGGCGCAGTCGCTGGCGAATGCCGATGAGAAAGCGGTTAACGCGACAACCGAACGCCTGTTTAGCGAACCGCTGGATCACCGTGGCGAAGTCGTGCTGGTCGGTGCCGGGCCGGGCGATGCCGGACTGTTGACGCTGAAAGGGTTACAACAAATCCAACAGGCGGATATCGTGGTTTACGATCGCCTCGTCTCCGACGACATTATGAACCTGGTACGCCGCGATGCCGATCGGGTCTTTGTGGGGAAACGCGCGGGTTACCACTGCGTCCCACAGGAAGAAATCAACCAGATCCTGCTGCGTGAAGCGCAAAAAGGTAAACGCGTGGTACGCCTGAAAGGCGGCGATCCCTTTATCTTTGGTCGCGGCGGCGAAGAGCTGGAAACGCTGTGTCATGCCGGTATTCCTTTCTCGGTAGTGCCGGGGATTACCGCAGCTTCCGGCTGCTCCGCCTATTCCGGTATTCCGCTAACCCATCGCGATTACGCACAGAGCGTACGTCTGGTCACCGGTCACCTGAAAACCGGCGGCGAGCTGGACTGGGAAAACCTGGCGGCAGAAAAACAGACGCTGGTGTTCTACATGGGGCTGAATCAGGCAGCGACTATCCAGGAAAAACTGATCGCATTCGGTATGCAGGCCGATATGCCGGTTGCGCTAGTAGAAAACGGTACCTCTGTGAAGCAACGCGTCGTCCACGGTGTGCTGACGCAGCTTGGTGAATTAGCGCAACAGGTTGAAAGCCCGGCGCTGATTATCGTTGGCCGGGTCGTTGGCTTACGCGATAAATTAAATTGGTTCTCTAATTATTAATTAAAATAAAGCCCTGAATAACAGGGCTTTATTTTACAACTACTCGTAATCTCAAATTATTTTTACTTAAAAGTGAATTAAGAAATCAACTTTAAATACACCAGAAAAATTTAAATAGTAATAATTCTGCCTAAAAACCCTTTTACTCGTCAAATTCACCCCTTATTCATTCATACAATAAATAACACCGTTAAGCACTCAATTTGACCTGACCTGGTTATCGGGTGATAAAATAAACACTAAAGCATAATTTTTCTTCTGGCCATTTCATCATTGCCTGTACCGCTCTCTGCATATGTTTAGTACGCAAGGAAAATATTAATTAAGGATGAACCCTATGCAAAAGAAAAAACTTATTTCTATCGCTATCGCTTTAACGCTACAAAGTTATTACATTCCGGCCATCGCCGCAGAAAATAACGATGATGAAAAAGAATGTCCCAGTAATATCTCCTCCCTGCCTAAAGAAAAACGCGCAAAACTCTCACCGACCTGCCTTGCTACACCTGAAAATGATAATCACTGGGGCTGGGTTGCTGGCGGCGTTGCTGCACTGGTCGCAGGTGTGGCTATTGGCGTTGAAAATAACGGTGGCGGAGATTCTAATCATTCTTATACCCCCCCTACGCCCGATAATGGCGGCGACGTTACCCCGCCCGACGATGGCGGCAACGTCACCCCGCCTGACGATGGCGGCGATGACAATGTGATCCCACCCGATGATAGCGGCGATGATGATGTGACCCCACCCGACGATAGCGGCGATGACGATGTAACCCCACCCGATGATAGCGGCGATGACGATGTAACCCCGCCCGACGATAGCGGCGATGACGATGTGACCCCACCCGATGATAGCGGCGATGACGATGTAACCCCGCCTGATGATAGCGGCGATGATGATGTGACCCCGCCTGACGATAGCGGCGATGACGATGTAACCCCACCCGACGATAGCGGCGATGACGATGTAACCCCGCCCGACGATAGCGGCGATGACGATGTAACCCCGCCCGACGATAGCGGCGATGACGATGTGACCCCGCCCGATGATAGCGGCGATGACGATGTAACCCCGCCCGATGATAGCGGCGATGACGACGACACGCCCCCGGATGACTCTGTTATTACCTTCAGCAACGGCGTCACCATCGATAAAGGCAAAGACACCCTGACCTTCGATAGCTTCAAACTGGATAACGGCAGCGTTCTCGAGGGTGCCGTGTGGAATTATTCAGAACTGGACAACCAGTGGCAGCTCACCACCGCGGACGGCAAAACGCTGAACGTCACCGACTGGGACGTGACCGACGCCAATGCCGCCGTGATTGAAGGCACCCAGGAAAACGGTCTCTACTGGAAGTACGACAGCCGTGGCTATCTGATTATTGCCGACGATAAAACCACCGTTATCAGCGGCGATGACCAGGCGCATAACTCCGATCGCGGCATGGATATCAGCGGCCAGGATCGCACCGGCGTGATTATTTCCGGCGATAGAACCGTCAACACGCTCACCGGGGACTCCAGTGTGACCGACGGCGCCACCGGCATGGTTATCTCCGGTGACGGCACCACCAACACCATTTCGGGCCACTCAACGGTGGACAATGCCACCGGCGCGCTGATTTCCGGCAACGGCACCACCACCAATTTCGCCGGTGACATTGCCGTGAGCGGCGGCGGCACCGCCATCATCATCGACGGCGACAACGCCACGATTAAAAATACCGGTACCTCTGACATCAGCGGCGCAGGCTCCACCGGCACCGTCATTAACGGCAATAACGCCCGCGTCAACAACGACGGTGATATGACCATCACCGACGGCGGCACCGGCGCCCACATTACCGGCGACGACGTGGTTATCGATAACGCCGGGAGCACCACCGTCAGCGGCGCAGACGCCACGGCGCTGTATATCGATGGCGACAACGCGCTCGTTATCAACGAAGGTAATCAAACTATCTCTGGCGGCGCCGTCGGTACGCGTATTGACGGCGACGACGCCCATATCACCAATACCGGCGATATCGCGGTGGATGGCGCGGACTCTGCCGCTGTAGTTATCAATGGCGACAATGGCAGCCTGACCCAGGCGGGTGATCTGCTGGTCACCAACGGCGCGATGGGCATCATCACCTACGGCACCGGAAATGAAGCAAAAAATACCGGCAACGCCACCGTGCGTGATGCGGACTCGGTGGGTTTTGTGGTCGCAGGCGAAAAAAATACCTTCAAAAACAAAGGGGATCTCGACGTCAGCCTTAACGGCACCGGTACACAGGTGAGCGGAGATATGTCACAGGTTACGCTGGATGGCGATATCAATGTAACCGCCGTCGAAGACAGCGATAGCGTCTATCGTGGCGCTACGGGTATCGACATTACGGGGGATAACAACACGCTGGATATTGTCGGTAACGTCACAGTCAACGGCGATTATGACAACGACAGCGTGATGGCTGGCAGCACTGATACCCTGCAGGGGATGTCCGTCAGCGGCGACAATAATCAGGTGGATCTCACCGGCACGCTCAACATTAACGTCAGCGATATGAGTAATGTAGACGGGCAATATCTGAATGCCGTTGGCCTTAGTGTAACGGGTGATGGTAATTCCGTGGACTTAACTGGCGGTATTAATATCAACTACACCCAGGATGCTGATGGCATCGAATCGCCCGTTGTCGGCATAAATATCAACGGCGACAGCAGCGTAACGCTAAGCGGTCAGTCCACGCTCGATATTACCAGCGTCACCGGCGGCGCGGTGACGCTGGCCTATGTGCAAAACGGCGGCAACTTAACGTTAGACCAAAGCTCAACGATTAATGTCAACAGCACACTTCTGCCTGCTGGTTATTACATGGAAAATGCGCTCTTAACCGCCACGGGTCAGGGCTCCACGATCAATAATCAGGGAACGATCGTGGATAATGGCGCGGTCTCTTTGTTGCTGGCGAACAGCGGCGCACAGGGAGGAAACAGCGGCGATATTACCGCCTATGCCACAACCGGTGAGGATAACCGTAATGCAATCACCGCCGCCAATGGCCAGGGCTCCACGTTCAACAATGAAACGGGAGGAACCATCACGGTAGTGTCGTCATTAACTCCGGTTGTGGATGGTGGCGCATTCGGATTCCCGCTTGCGTGGCGCAACAACACGCTTTACGCCATGCTGGCGGAGGGGTACGGCGAGGTGAGTAACGATGCCGGCGCCCACATATATTTGCAGGGCGCAGGAGTATATGGCGTATCCGCCAGTAAAGGCACGGCGTCCAATGCCGGGGATATTTACCTGGACGGTTTAGTCCCGACGCTGGATGATGAAAACCATATCACCGATAAAACTTACTGGGCGCCGCCGCAACTTTATGTCACCAGTTCCGCAATGGTAGCGGGCTCCACCGATGGCGGTTATGGCGACGCCACCGCTATCAACACCGGCACCATTACCGTTAACAACGCCGGGTTCGGCATGATGGCGCTCAACGGCGGTACCGCCATTAACCAGGGCGTAATAACCCTGACCGCCGATGACGGCGTTACCGGCCAGGCAAACGAGTTGGTCGGGATGGCGGCGCTCAGCGGCGGCACCGTCATCAATGACACCAGCGGCATCATCAATATTGATGCCGATTACGGCCAGCCCTTCCTGACCGACGGCAGTGGCACCGTAGTTAACTACGGCACCGTTTGCTATGACAGCGCTTGCCAGAACAGTGACGAGTACAACCCAACCGATAGCAATGTATCCCTTTCCTTTAGAGATGGTGATGAGATTACCGCCGAGGGTGAAACGCTGACCGGTGAAACCATCATCACCAATCCGGTTGCAACAGAAACCGTACACGTTAGCAATGCGGGAACCGTCAGCGACGGTAAAGTCATCATTAAAAATTACGGCGATGTCACCAACGAGTCCACTGGCAGTATCAGCAGTGTAAGTATTGAGACAGGGGGTATCTACACCAACGACGGGACAACGGTCGCCGTTTCCGTAGACGGCGGCGTCTTCAACAATACTGGTACCGTCACCGGGAAAACCGGCACCACGGTAGCAGGTTCCGTTATTAACAACAGCGGCTCCATGAACACAGTTGAGCAGTGGGCTAGTACCATGAACAATACCGGTACGGTGACAGCCTGGACTGGCGCATCGGGCAGTGCGGTACTGAACAACAACACCGGCGGCGAGGTTGATAAACTGACCTTTACCGCCGCTGCAACCGTCAATAACGCCGGCGTGATTAAAAACGGCTCTGTCGATAAAAGCGGGACGCTTAATAACCTCGAAGATGGTGTGATGACGCTGGCGGATAACGGCCTGTGGTCCGGCACCTTCAATAACTGGGGGACGGTAAACAGCGATGCCGATATCGCGACTGGAGGAAATGGACACACGCTGTACAACGGTTCTACCGGTGTCATTAACGGGCAAATTACTACCTCGAAAAATAATGGCGGCAGTAAAGCCATTAACGACGGCACCATCAACATTGATAAAACCAACAATGTGGCGATGTCCGCGCACGGCAGCGCGAAGATGGTCAATAACGGCACTATCAATGTGGGTACAGTCGGCACCACGCAAACCGGAATGGTCGGGATGCAGTTGGAATCAGATGCAAAATCCGATGCAGTGATCGAGAACAATGGCACCATCAATATTTACGCCAGCAACTCCTACGCCTTCAGCCAGTTGGGCAGCAACGGCCATATCGTCAACAACGGCACGGTCTACATTGATGACAGCGTGACCGGTTCCGGCTTTATCAAGCAGGACGGTAAAACCATTGAAGGCAGCGGCGAAAACGGCGACGGTACGGAAGTGCATTATGTTGACTTCACTGCCCCCACGGAACCCACCATTACCGATGGCACGACGACCGTTACCACCAGCGACAGTGCAGATTCATCTGCCACCAACAACCTGTCGGGCTACGTAGTCGGCACCAGCGCTGATGGCAGCGCCGGTAAATTGATGGTCAGCAATGCCAGCATGAATGGTGTGGAAATTAACACCGGGTTCACCGCAGGCACCGCCGACACCACCGTCAGCTTTGACAACGTGGTTGAGGGCAGCAACCTGTCCGACGCAGGCGCGATTCAGTCCACTTCCGTCGTCTGGAACGCCCAGGGTAGCCAGGATGCCGACGGCAACGTTGACGTCACCATGACTAAAAACGCCTATGCCGATGTGGCGACCGACGGCTCGGTAAGCGACGTGGCGCAGGCGCTGGACGCCGGTTACACCAACAACGAGCTGTACACCAGCCTTAACGTGGGGACTACCGCCGAGCTGAACAGCGCACTCAAGCAGGTGAGCGGTGCTCAAGCCACCACGGTATTCCGTGAAGCGCGTGTACTCAGCAACCGCTTTACCATGCTGGCCGACGCCGCGCCGCAGATCAAAGATGGCCTGGCGTTCAACGTCGTAGCGAAAGGCGACCCGCGTGCGGAGCTGGGCAATGACACCCAGTACGACATGCTGGCATTACGCCAGACGTTGGATCTCACCGCCAGCCAGAATCTGACGCTGGAGTACGGTATTGCGCGTCTGGATGGCGACGGTTCGAAAACCGCAGGCGATAACGGCCTGACCGGCGGCTACAGCCAGTTCTTTGGCCTGAAGCACAGCATGGCGTTTGATGAAGGTCTGGCGTGGAACAACAGCCTGCGCTATGACGTGCATAACCTCGACAGTAGCCGTTCTGTCGCCTATGGCGATGTCAACAAAATTGCCGATTCCGACATGCGTCAGCAGTACCTTGAGTTTCGCAGTGAAGGGGCGAAAACTTTCACCATGATGAGTGATACGCTGAAAGTCACGCCGTATGCCGGAGTGAAATTCCGTCACACCATGGAAGATGGCTACAAAGAGCGCAGCGCCGGAGATTTTAACCTGTCCATGAACTCTGGCAACGAAACGGCGGTAGACTCTATTGTCGGCCTGAAGCTGGATTACGCCGGGAAAGACGGCTGGAGCGCCACCGCTACCCTGGAAGGCGGCCCGAACCTGAGCTACAGCAAGAGCCAGCGTACAGCGTCATTACAGGGTGCGGCGGGTCAATCGTTCGGCGTGGATGACGGTCAAAAAGGCGGCGGCGTTAATGGTCTGGCAACCATCGGCGTGAAATATAGCAGCAATGATACCGCGCTACATCTGGATGCCTACCAGTGGAAGGAAGACGGTATCAGCGATAAAGGCTTTATGCTTAACGTTAAGAAAACATTTCGTTAAATAAACGACATTATATAACACTAATAAAGGCCGCTTATTATTAAGCGGCCTTTTTAAATCATATCCCCTGGTAAAGATAAAGTCCTTATTTGGACTACCTGGATGATTCATTAATTGCTATCGTACTATACGCTAAATAGATCTTATATTTATTCCATCAGTAGTGCTCGTTTTATCAACAAGGATTTTGAAATGTTTAAATTTGTAAAAATTGCCGTTGTGGCAGGGGTTCTGGCGACGCTCACTGCTTGTACTGGTCATATCGAAAACAAAAAAAATAACTGCAGCTACGATTATTTGCTGCACCCTGCAATTTCTATTTCTAAAATTATTGGCGGTTGCGGCCCGGCTGCCGATCAATAATAGAAACGACTGCGCAGATACAAAAAAACCGGGATTTTCCCGGTTTTTTTACAGGTCTGATAAACGGTACGGCGCAAATGTCTTGTCCAACTTACGCTCGTTTGTAGGCCCGATAAGCTAGCGCCATCGGGCAAGAAATAACCCTTACGGTTTCGCCACAAAGCCAATGGCTTCGTAAACGGCTTTCAGCGTTTCGGCCGCACGTGCGCTGGCTTTTTCCGCCCCGTCTTTCATCACCTTCTGCAAGAACGCTTCGTCGTTGCGGAAACGATGATAGCGCTCCTGCAACTCAGACAACATTCCGGAAACCGCCTCCGCCACTTCGCCTTTCAAATGGCCATACATTTTACCTTCAAACTGTTTTTCCAATTCAGGAATGCTCTGACCGGTCACGGCGGAAAGAATATCCAGCAGGTTAGAGACACCCGCTTTCTCTTTCACATCATACCGCACTACCGGCGGCTCGTCGGAGTCAGTGACCGCACGTTTGATTTTCTTCACTACCGATTTCGGATCTTCCAGCAGGCCGATCACGTTATTACGGTTATCGTCCGATTTGGACATTTTCTTCGTCGGCTCCAGCAGCGACATCACGCGCGCGCCGGATTTTGGAATAAACGGTTCCGGTACTTTGAAAATATCGCCATACAGCCCGTTAAAACGCTGGGCGATATCGCGGCTCAGTTCCAGATGCTGCTTCTGATCTTCGCCTACCGGCACCAGATTGGTTTGGTACAACAGGATGTCTGCCGCCATCAGCACCGGGTAATCAAACAGGCCGGCGTTAATGTTTTCCGCATAGCGCGCAGATTTATCTTTAAACTGCGTCATACGGCTCAGCTCGCCGAAATAGGTATAGCAGTTCAGCGCCCAGCCAAGCTGCGCATGTTCCGGCACATGGGACTGAACGAAAATAGTGCTCTTTTCAGGATCAATACCACATGCCAGGTACAGCGCCAGCGTATCCAGCGTCGCTTTACGTAGCTGCTGCGCGTCCTGACGCACGGTAATAGCATGTTGGTCTACGATGCAGTAGATGCAATGATAGTCATCCTGCATGTTTACCCACTGACGCAATGCCCCCATATAGTTGCCAATGGTCAATTCACCTGAGGGCTGTGCGCCACTAAAAACGATGGGCTTAGTCATTTTTTATTTCCTGGTTATCGCTATGCGGAAGCCCAAGTGCGGGCAAAAGATCGTTAAAACTGTCATAAATGACGTCCGGCTCGCTAAGAGCGATCGCTTCGCCATAATTGTAGCCGTATGTCAGGCCAACCGAAGGGCAGCCCGCCGCTTTTGCAGCCTGAATATCATTACGCGAATCGCCGACAAAAAGCATCTGCTCCGGCATCATGCCCAGCCGGCTTGCCACCAGCAACAGCGGCTCCGGATGCGGCTTCTTATTTTGCACATCATCGCCGCCGATAACCACACTAAAGTATTTGGCGATATCAAGCGATTCCAGCAACGGCGCGACGAACGGCGTCGGTTTGTTGGTCACCAGACCTAATGACAATCCGCTGGCGTGCAGCGCACCCAGCGTGTCGGCGACATGCGGAAATAAAAAGGTGCCCTCTTCCGCCACTTCGCCATAATACCTGTCGAACAGTTTACGCAGAATGCGTACCTGTTCCTCGGCAGGAATATCTTCATCAACGGGCGGTTTCCCCATCGTCTTACGCAGCGTGGCGCGCTCCTCGCGAGCCCAGGTCAGCGCGCGTTCCATCAATACGTCTGCGCCGTTACCAATCCAGGTAATCACGCGCTCCTCGCCCGCGACCGGCAGTTCCAGCGCATACAGCGCCATATCCACCGCCGCGGCAAGACCCGGCGCGCTATCCACCAGCGTACCGTCAAGATCAAAGGCGACGCCCCGAATATTCTGTAACTTATCCATGACTTACCTTTGCCAGCTCACTGCGCATTTCATCAATCACTTTTTTGTAGTCGGGTTTATCGAAAATTGCCGACCCCGCAACAAACATGTCCGCACCTGCTGCGGCGATCTCGCCGATATTGTTCACCTTCACGCCGCCGTCCACTTCCAGGCGAATGTCGTAACCGGAGGCATCAATGCGGCGACGCACTTCGCGCAGTTTATCCAGCGTCTGCGGAATAAAAGACTGGCCGCCGAAGCCTGGGTTCACGGACATCAGCAGGATCACATCCAGTTTGTCCATGACGTAATCGAGATAACTGAGCGACGTTGCCGGGTTGAATACCAGCCCCGCTTTACAGCCGTGTTCTTTAATCAACTGTAGCGTGCGGTCAACATGTTCGGAGGCTTCCGGGTGAAAAGTAATGATGCTCGCGCCAGCGGCGGCAAAGTCGGGCACGATACGGTCGACTGGCTTGACCATCAGGTGGACATCAATAGGCGCGGTAATACCGTATTGACGCAGGGATTTCAGCACCATCGGGCCGATAGTCAGGTTCGGCACATAGTGATTATCCATGACGTCAAAGTGTACAACATCAGCACCGGCAGCCAGCGCTTTGGCGGTGTCTTCACCCAGGCGAGCAAAATCAGCCGACAGAATTGAGGGGGCAATCAAATACTGTTTCATCCGCTTCTCCTTGAGAATTATTTTCTTGCAGGCGTTGCGACTCCTGGTTGGTACAGAGCCAGCAGTTCGTCCACCTTTTTACGTGTGCCGCCGTTGCTGCTTATACTGCGTCTAACTTTGACGACATGCAATTTTGCGAGTTGATACCACTCGCGTGTGAGCGCCGTATCATGGTTGGAAATGAGCACCGGTATCCGGTTACTGACCAGATTCTCAGCGATTTCCGCCAGATGCGCTTGTTGCGTCAGGCTAAAACTATTGGTGTGATACGCTGTGAAGTTAGCCGTGGCGGACAACGGCGCATAAGGCGGATCGCAATAGACCACCGACGACTTGTCCGCACGCGCCATACTGTCTGCGTATGACTCACAGTAAAAGAACGCATTCTGCGCTTTTTCTGCAAAGTGGTACAACTCCGCTTCCGGGAAGTAAGGTCTTTTATAACGACCAAACGGTACATTAAATTCCCCGCGTAAGTTATAGCGACAGAGTCCGTTATAACCGTAGCGGTTCAGATATAAAAACAGTACCGCCCGACGAAAGGGGTCCTGGCAGGTGTTGAACTCCTCACGGAGTTGGTAATAGACCTCAGCCTGGTTAGTTTCAGGCATAAACAGCTCGCGCGAAGCCTGTACATACTCGTCAGTACGTAACTTCACGATGTTATAGAGGCTAATAAGGTCGCTGTTGATATCGGCGAGGATATAACGAGAAAAGTCGGTGTTAAGAAACACCGATCCGGCACCCACAAAAGGTTCGACAAGGCACTCGCCTTTTGGCAAATGTCGTTTGATATCATCAAGCAGAGGGTATTTTCCCCCTGCCCACTTCAAAAAAGCGCGATTTTTTTTCATGCTGACTAACTAATTACACCTTCTCCGGCTGTGGAGAAAGCTCCGACAGCATCCTGCGCTTTAGGCTGTGCCGCGTTGCTTTACGGCGCATTTGACGGTAGCAAATGCGCCCCTCGCGCCTGTCCTGAACAAAAATAGCTGTCAGCGACACTCACAGGCAATTGCAGGACACAGCCTGGATTATTTCAGATCGGCCTGAACCTGATGCAACGGTTTTGCCCACGGGTTTTTCGCCTGCACATCGGCAGGTAAGGTGGACACCGCACGTTTAGCATCTTCTTTCGAAGCATACATCCCCGTTACCAGCACATACCACGGTTGTCCATTACGCGTCGTCTCGTATACCACATAATTTTTCAGGTTCTCTTTCTTCGCCCAACCGTTCAGGTTGTCGTAATTTGAAGAACTACTGAGCTGCAATGTGTAGTGGCTGGATGGCGCGCTCTTTAACGCGCCAACGTTGCCGGCGCTTTTCCCGCCGCCTGCGACAGGCGTCGTCGAGGCTTGCGCTGGCTTCGCTGTTTGTACCGGCGCAGCGCTTGCCGTCGCTGTCGGCGCAGCCGTCGTGGTGGTCGCTTTCGGCGTCGCGGCTGGCGCTGCCGGTTCCGTGCGTTTCACTGGCGCGATCGGTTTCTTCGGTTCCGCAGTGGTGGTTTTCGCCGTGGTCTGCGGTTTCTTAGGTTCAATGACGGCCTGTTTACGTTCCGGACGCGTGGTATGACGCTCGGTAGGTTCGCTAACCGCCGCCTGACGCGTCGTGCTGCCATTGCGAACTGGCGCGACGGTTGCAGGCTCTGTCGGCAACGTAGAATTCACCGCAACATTGTTCATCTGCTCTGGATTCTGCGTCAGCGCATTATTCAGATCGCCCTGCACTTCCACGCGCTGCTGACCGTCAGCGACCACAGGCGACTGACCCTGCGTCGGCGTTGAAGAAATCGGCGGCAACGAAATATCCTGCGACGTATTGCCCGCGGTTTGTTCTGCGGAGGTGGCGCCCGGCGCAGGCTGGGTCGCATTCGCCTGATCGGCGGCGTTACCGGAAAGATCGATACTCTTTTCGCCAGAGGCCGACGGCTCGCTGGAAGACGTTGAGGGGGCTTTCAGCGCGGAGCCGATACCGATAATCAACAGCAGCAGCACCAGCACGCCAACGCCCATCATCATGTACTGACGAGAGGCTGGCTTATGGGCCGCTTTTTTACGCTTACGTGGACGGCGTTCAACACGCTCTTCGTCCACCGTATCGTCTTCATCGGATTCGTACTCTTCTTCAACTTCAGGTTCTTCACTACGCGCTTTACGCGTACGCGTCGGACGGCGATCGTCGGCGTCCAGATCAACGTCATCAAAGTTGATCTGCGGCTCATTATCGCGTTCTGAAGATTGACGAGAACGACCAGTACGACGATCGCTGGGATCGGGTTTCAGCTCGTCTTCTGGTTTGAATTCATCCATTTAACACCCCACTCAAAGGTTAATGCTTACGACATTGCACATAACCTGAAGCTAAAAGACTGACATCTACGCAATATCAGTCTGACCTTTCTTGTTGTTACGCCTGCTGACAGTCAGCAATCGCGCTAAGAACGACTTCGTGCGACACTCCGCCGCGCACTTCACTTTTCCCTATGGCCAGCGGAAGCACTAAACGCAGCTCCCCCGCTAACACTTTTTTATCTCGCAGCATGTGCGGCAAATAGTCCTGCGCGGACATCTCGCAAGGGCCATTGACTGGCAGACCGGCCCGTTCGAGTAGCGCGATGATGCGCTGCGTATCAGCAGAACTGAACTGCCCCAAACGCTCGGATGCGCGCGCAGCCATCACTATACCTGCGGCAACGGCTTCACCATGTAACCAATTGCCATATCCCATTTCCGCTTCAATGGCGTGGCCAAAGGTATGTCCAAGATTCAGTAAAGCACGTAAGCCCGCTTCACGCTCGTCGGCGGCAACAACTTCGGCTTTCAGCTCGCAACAACGACGAATACAGTACGCCATCGCCGGGCCGTCCAGACGCAATAGCGCATCCAGATTACCCTCAAGCCAGGTGAAGAAGTCCGCGTCGAGTATAATGCCGTATTTGATCACCTCTGCCAGTCCCGATGCCAGTTCGCGTGAGGGAAGCGTTTTCAGGCAATCAAGATCGACAACCACAGAAGCGGGTTGGTAAAACGCGCCAATCATGTTTTTGCCAAGGGGATGGTTGACGGCGGTTTTCCCGCCCACGGAAGAATCAACCTGCGACAGTAAGGTAGTTGGCACCTGGATGAAACGAACGCCTCGCTGGTAGCTGGCCGCCGCAAAACCGGTAAGATCGCCAATCACGCCGCCGCCAAGCGCGACCAGCGTGGTATCACGACCATGCGGTTTTTTCAGTAACGCCGTAAACACCGTATCCAGCACCGTCAGGCTCTTATACTGCTCGCCGTCAGGAAGAATCACGCTGTCTACGTTAACGCCCGCCCGTTCGAGTACGCCGCGAACCTTGTCCAGATAAAGCGGCGCCAGGGTTTCGTTGGTCACTAACATGACCTGATCGCCTGATTTCAGCGGCAAGAATGAAGCTGGTTCGTTAAACAAACCAGCCGCGATGGTGATCGGGTAACTACGTTCCCCGAGAGTGACTGTAATCCTCTCCATGACGCGACATCCACCTTAGTTACTTGTGCCCGCTTACCCAGCGTATTCTGCTTGAATTAGTTGCTTTCCAGCATATGAATAATCTGGTTTGCCACAACCTTAGCGCTTTGATCGTCGGTGCGAATGGTGACGTCGGCAATCTCTTCGTACAGCGGATTGCGTTCGTTAGCCAGCGCTTCCAGAACTTCGCGAGGCGGTGCTTCAACCTGCAACAGCGGGCGTTTTTTATCACGCTGCGTGCGCGCTAGTTGTTTTTCGATGGTCGTTTCAAGGTAGACCACGACGCCACGCGCGGAGAGACGGTTACGCGTTTCACGCGATTTTACAGAGCCACCGCCGGTTGCCAGCACAATACCCTGTTTTTCCGTCAATTCGTTGATAACTTTTTCTTCACGATTACGGAAGCCGTCTTCACCTTCAACATCGAAGACCCAGCCCACATCAGCTCCGGTTCGTTTCTCAATCTCTTGATCAGAATCGTAAAATTCCATATTGAGTTGTTGAGCTAACTGGCGCCCAATAGTGCTTTTTCCGGCACCCATAGGCCCAACCAGAAAGATATTGCGTTTCTCTGCCATTTTTTCGGTACTACTAAGACTATTCGTTAATGGTAAACCCGCTTCACAGACACCCAGCGCAGCAGGACATGAACTGAAACCTCATAAGATATTGCGAGAGTCAGACTGAAAATTATCTCAATACTCAAGCGGGTTTGGCAACTGAATAAATCACCAAGCCTGATTGTTGCAAAACCCGAGTTAGCGTTGCCGGATGGCGACCAGAACAACATATCCGGCCTACAAATTGCTCTACTTTCAAACAATTGTGCGCAATCCGCAGAACCAATACGTCTGCATCAGCGGACATTCAGCCGTTTATCATCGGTCTTATGCACACCTTAGGCAAGGCAAAGCGCATTAATCAATGCGTAAGCAACGAAAAGCACGACTCTCAAATCGGTACTCCTTGTATGCTAAATACATCCGCACGTCAAATCCCGCAGATGCGTTCAGTGCAAAAACAGCGCTTTTTTATGCATAAATTATTCTGTCGCCACCAGTCTGGGGGTGATAAACACCACTAATTCGCGTCGCTCGTCCTCTTTGCCGTCATGGCGGAAGAGCTGACCAAGCCAGGGAATATCCCCCAACAGCGGCACGCTATCGCTACCCGATTTATTTTTTCGCGAAAAAATACCGCCCAGCGCCAGCGTCTCGCCGCTTTTTACCTCTACCTGCGTTTCAATTTCCTGTTTATCTATCGCCAGCACTTCGCCGTCAGCCTGTTGTAGTACCTGACCGGGGACATTCTGGCTGATATGTAACTTCAGGCGGATGCGCCCTTTTTGCAAAACGGTGGGCGTCACCTCCATTCCCAGCACCGCTTCTTTAAATTCCACGGAGGTCGCGCCGCTTTCGCCGCTGGAAACCTGATAAGGAATTTCGCTGCCTTGCTTGATACTGGCTGGCTGCAGATGGGAAGCCAGCAGCCGGGGGCTGGCAATAATATCCAACTGCTGCTTTTGCTCCAGCGCTGACAGCTCCAGATCCAGCAAGCGTCCGTTAATGCGCCCGATGTTAAACCCGACGCGTGAGGTGGCGGCGGCGACGGATAAATCACTGGAAAGCGTCGTCACGTCACCCACCGCGCCCGCTTGCGTCGCGTCAGCCAGCGTCCACTTTACGCCCAGTTCCCGTAGACTCTTTTCGTTAATGGTGACGATATGCGCCGCCAGCTCCACCTGCGCCACCGGCAGATCCATTTGCGATACCCATTTTTCCAGCTCCGCCAGGGCCGCGCGGTTATCGCGCAACAGCAGGCGGTTGGTGCGCTTATCTACCATGATGGTTCCCTTCGCGCTCAGGAGTTTCTCGCCCGCTTTCGCCAGTTCGGCGGCATCGGCGTATTGCAGGCTAATGCTGCGGTTTTCCAGCGGTAAATTAGCCTGAAGCCTTAACCGCTCGGCATCCTGCCGCGCACTGTGTTCTTTCTGCCAGGCCTGTGAATGAACATGGAAAATATTCCCCTCCTGACGCAGCACCAGCCCCGCGCTATTGACCACCGTCTGTAGCGCCTGTTTCCACGGCACATCCGTCAGATGTAGCGATAATGTCCCGCTGACGTCCGGCGACACCACCAGATTCTGCCGCTCCTGCTCAGCTAAAGTCTGCAAAACCTGCACCACAGGGACGTCGTCAACCACCAGCGTCACTTTCGCCGCTTTTCCCGCCTGCGCGGCGGGCATCAAGGCTATCAGTATTATGGCTATCCATCGCTTCATTGTCCGCTCCCTGACGTAGCCACCGCCACTGCGGCGGCGCACAATTTTCACCGGTCGTTAACGTTAAGGCTTCCGCCGTCAGGCGGACAATCGTCCAACCGTTTTCCAGCGTCTGCCCTTCTTCCACTCGTCGCCATTTTTGCTGGCTGTCTTTAAGAATGCCTGTCCATCGCTCGCCTTTACGCACCGCGCCCTGATACCGCCACTGCGAGAGTTCCGCTATCCGGCAGCGATCTTCCGGCGGGCGGAAGGGATCGCGCATTCCCGTCAACGTCAGCAAACAAAAACAGAGCAATACACCGCGGCTAGCCTTCATTCGCCAGGCGCTCCAGTTGCAGCGTCATCAATAATTCCGCCCCCTCTTTACGCAATGAAAACCGACTTACGCTCATCTCGCTTTCGGCCAACCGGACAAACAGCGACGGCACCGCATCCCAGGACGTTTTCAGCGCCATTTCTCCCCCCTGCGCCGATGGCTGCCAGTGCAGCAAACGCAGGGGAGGCGCCTGGAAATCTAACGGCGAAAAAGGACGCGGATTTTCCACGGTGCCCCCGAAAAGCGGTTCAGCCGCGACGCTCAGACGGCGCAGATGACGCCACTGTTGCCGGGCGGCCTCGCGCTGCTGGCTTAACCGCGTCTGTTGCGTATCCAGCGTTTTCCAGCCGGGATAGCCCACAGATAACGCGACCGTCAGCGTCAGGCACAGCACGCCTGCACACCAACAAAAAACCCGACCACGGCGCGACATCCCGTACCAGATATCAAAGAGCGCGTTCACGGGCGGCGCTCCTCGTTAACTGATAATGGAACTGCCAGCGCCCTTGCGCATCCTGCCGCGTGGCGCCCGTGCGGTTTAGCGGAAAACTGACATAGTGACGAAGCGATGTCTCAAGCGTGAGCAGGGCGTCAAACGTTCTCGCCAGCCCTTCCAGCTCTAGCGTCTCTTGCTGATAATTGAGGCTTGTCAGCCATGCCTGCTCTGGCAACAGGTTGGCAAGGTCAGTCAAGATAGATTGCCAGGCTTGCGTCAGTTCACGCTGCGCCTGACGTTGTAATCGCGCCTGTTGCTGCCGCTGACGCTGCTGCAACTGCGGTATGTTCGCCGCAAGCGCCGTCGTGTGTCCGTTTTCCGCCGTCAGTAGCAGTTCATTAATCCTCCCCTCCTGCCAAAAAACCAACCGGGCGATCGTCGCGAGGCTTGCTATCAGCAGCAGTGACGCGCCCCATACCACGCACCACAGCCGCAGACGCGCTACGTAATGTTGGCGCCGCCAGGGGAGCAAATTGACAGAATGCGCCATCAGCGTATCTCCCCTATGGCTAAACCCAGCGCAATCGCAAAGCGATAACCGTCCGGCGGAACCGGCGGTTGGCGGACGGTTACGGCGCGCCAGGGGTCGAATTCGCCTTCGGCGCATAACGAAATATGTTCCGGCACGACGGATAACGTCGCGGCAAGGTCATGCAGCGTCGTCGCCTCGCGCGCCGATTTACGCCCCCACGCATAGCGCGTCGCCCACAGCCACTGGCTCTCATCGCGCCAGACCAGACATTGCCGCCCCGAAGGTATAAACGGCAGCAAGCGCTGTAACGCGCAGGCATCGGGCGTTACAGCAGCGATGCGCACATTGAGCGTTTGCGCCAGCGTTAACAGCTCTGAAATTTCTTTGCTTTGCACGGCGGTAACGTTGAACGCAGGGCTTAGCGCATCGTCCTGAAAGTCGAAACGCAATAAGTCCGGATCCATATCCAGCTCACGCGCCATCGTTTGTGAAAGCCATGCGACTTGCTCACGTTCCCGCAGACGCATCGGCGGATGTGGAAAAGCGCGTTGCAATGTCCGATTTGCGGGAAAAGAGAGATAAATACGGTGACGTAGCGGCAGCTCGCGGCTCCAGGGTCGCAGTACGTGAGCCAGCGATTGCGGGTCAGGAATCGTACCCTCTGCCGTGGAGGCGTTCATCAGCGGCAGTCGCCACCAACGTTGCAGAGACCAGCCCGATGCGCCGTGAATAACGGCGATGGCCAGCGCTTCATGCTGCTGAATATGCAATCCTATTTGCCAGGTTTTAAAAGCCATAACGGTCGATCTCCTTATCACCCGTCGCGTTAACGGGTATATCAATGCGTCTGGCTTGCCTTTATACTACCGCGCGTTTGTTTATAAACTGCCCAAATGACACTAAATGGGAAATCTCCAGTGAAGTTCGTAAAGTATTTATTGATCCTTGCAGTATGTTGCATCCTGCTGGGAGCAGGCTCGATTTATGGCCTTTATCGCTATATTGAGCCACAGCTACCTGACGTCGCGACATTGAAAGATGTGCGTTTGCAAATTCCGATGCAGGTTTACAGCGCGGATGGCGAACTTATCGCGCAATATGGCGAAAAACGTCGTATTCCCGTTACGCTCGATCAAATTCCGCCGGAAATGATCAACGCCTTTATCGCCACCGAAGATAGCCGCTTTTATGAGCATCACGGCATTGACCCGGTAGGTATTTTCCGTGCGGCCAGCGTCGCGCTCTTCTCCGGTCACGCATCGCAGGGAGCAAGTACCATTACCCAGCAACTGGCGCGAAACTTCTTCCTTAGCCCCGAACGCACGCTGATGCGCAAGATCAAGGAAGCGTTTCTGGCGATTCGTATTGAGCAGTTGCTGAATAAAAATGAGATCCTCGAACTCTATCTGAACAAGATCTATCTCGGCTACCGCGCCTATGGCGTTGGCGCGGCGGCACAGGTCTACTTTGGTAAGACGGTCGACCAGCTTAGTCTAAGCGAAATGGCGGTTATCGCCGGGCTACCGAAAGCGCCTTCTACCTTTAACCCGCTCTACTCGATGGATCGGGCGATAGCGCGCCGTAACGTAGTGCTTTCGCGAATGTTAAGCGAGGGATATATCACTCAGGCGCAGTACGATCAGGCCCGTAGCGAACCTATCGACGCAAATTATCACGCGCCGGAAATCGCCTTCTCCGCGCCTTATCTGTCGGAAATGGTGCGCCAGGAAATGTATAACCGTTATGGCGAAAGCGCTTACGAAGATGGTTATCGTATTTACACGACCATCACCCGCAAAGTGCAGCAGGCCGCGCAACAGGCGGTGCGTAATAACGTGCTGGACTATGACATGCGCCACGGTTATCGCGGCCCGGCGAATGTGCTATGGAAAGTGGGCGAAACGGCGTGGGACAGTAAAAAAATTACCGATACGTTGAAAGCGTTGCCAACCTACGGACCGCTGCTTCCCGCCGTGGTCACCAGCGCTAATCCGCAAGAGGCGACCGCTGCGCTTGCCGACGGTACGTCCGTTTCGCTACATATGGAAGGAATGCGTTGGGCGCGGCCTTACCGCTCGGATACACAGCAGGGGCCGACGCCGCGTAAAGTTACCGATGTCGTCCAGACAGGTCAGCAAATCTGGGTTCGTCAGGTGGATAACGACTGGTGGCTGGCGCAGGTACCGGAAGTGAACTCCGCGCTGGTTTCGCTTAACCCGCAAACAGGCGCGGTACTGGCGCTGGTCGGCGGTTTCGATTTTAATCAGAGTAAATTTAACCGCGCGACGCAAGCTTTGCGTCAGGTGGGGTCGAACATCAAACCGTTCCTCTACACCGCCGCAATGGATAAAGGGCTGACGCTCGCCAGTATGCTCAACGATGTGCCGATTTCCCGCTGGGACGCCGGGGCAGGTTCAGACTGGCGTCCGAAAAACTCCCCGCCGCAGTACGCCGGACCGATTCGTTTACGCCAGGGGCTGGGGCAGTCGAAAAACGTGGTGATGGTACGCGCCATGCGCGCCATGGGCGTCGACTATGCGGCGGAGTATCTACAACGCTTCGGCTTCCCGGCGCAGAATATCGTGCATACCGAATCGCTGGCGCTGGGCTCCGCCTCCTTCACGCCGATGCAGGTTGCGCGCGGTTATGCGGTGATGGCGAACGGCGGTTTCCTGATCGACCCGTATTTCATCAGCAAGATTGAGAACGATCAGGGCGGCGTGATCTTCGAAGCGAAACCGAAAATCGCCTGCCCGGAGTGCGATATCCCGGTCATTTACGGCAATACGCAGAAATCCGACGTGCTGGAAAACACCAATGTGGAAGAGGTCGCGGTTTCGCAAGAGCAGCAAAACAGCGCCGTACCGATGCCTGAGCTGGAACAGGCAAACCAGGCGCTGGTCGCGCAAAACGGCACGCAGGAATACGCGCCGCATGTGATCAATACGCCGCTGGCGTTTCTGATCAAAAGCGCGCTGAACACCAATATCTTCGGCGAACCCGGCTGGATGGGTACCGGCTGGCGTGCGGCGCGCGATCTTAAACGTCGCGATATCGGCGGCAAAACCGGTACGACCAACAGCTCGAAAGACGCATGGTTCTCCGGCTATGGTCCTGGCGTCGTCACTTCCGTATGGATCGGCTTTGACGATCACCGCCGTGATTTAGGCCGCACTACCGCTTCCGGCGCGATCAAAGATCAAATCTCCGGCTATGAGGGCGGCGCGAAGAGCGCGCAACCTGCATGGGACGCCTATATGAAAGCCGTGCTGGAAGGCGTGCCGGAACAGCCGCTAACGCCGCCGCCGGGCATCGTCACGGTGAATATCGACCGCAGTACCGGACAACTGGCGAGCGGCGGTAACAGCCGTGAAGAGTATTTCATCGAAGGCACGCAGCCGACACAACAGGCGGTACACGAGGTGGGAACCACCATTATTGATAATGGTGAAACACACGAACTGTTCTGATCAAAAAAGGCGCTCCGGCGCCTTTTTTATTGTGTTTAGCGGATGACGGCGAACGGGGAGACAAACTTTCCGTTAGCTTGATCAACGCCGCGCCATCAGGCAATTCGGCCCTGCGCTTTCAACCACTCGCGTACCAGAAACAGCGCGCTGACGTTGCGGGCCTCGTTAAAATCGGGGTCTTCCAGCAGATCCATTAAATGCGCCAGCGGCCAGCGTACCTGCGGCAATGGCTCAGGCTCGTCGCCTTCCAGCGACTCCGGATAGAGATCTTCCGCCACCACGATATTCATTTTGCTGGAAAAATAAGAGGGCGCCATGCTGAGTTTTTTTAAGAAGGTCAGGTTATGCGCGCCAAACCCGACCTCTTCTTTGAGCTCCCGGTTCGCCGCTTCAAAAACGGTCTCGCCCGGGTCGATCAATCCTTTCGAGAAGCCCAGCTCATAGGATTCGGTTCCCACCGCATACTCACGAATAAGAATCAGATGCTCATCAACGATCGGCACAATCATTACCGCCTCACGGGTTGATGGTCGCATACGTTCATACACGCGACGCACGCCGTTGCTGAACTCCAGATCCACGCTTTCTACGTTAAACAGTCGGGATTGTGCGACGGTTTCCACTTTCAGAATGGTGGGTTTTTGTAATGATTTGCTCATTGTGAGAATCTTTGCAGTGTAATCTGTGGTCATTGTGCGACATACCGCACGGTTTCGGCAATGCGAATTGCCGTTTATTTACATTTATGTAACGTAATAAAAATTAATTCTTATTTCAAATTAAAAGTCAATAGGTTGAAATAACTCCAGGAATTTGCTGATATTCCGTTTTTGGTGGTATTGCTATGATTTGCCTTCACTGGGATGCGCTTTACAATGCTCAAGTTCAACTCCACGCTTGCCGATAGCCAACCACAGAAAAATGTTTATTGGACAGGGTGCGACTGACCACGCCTGACAGACTTAGTAAGATGGGGAAAGCATGAGCACCATTCTGATTTTTATAGCTGCTTTGCTGGCCTGCTCTCTACTGGCAATATGGCGGTTCCGGGTAAAGTCCAGACGAGGAAGCTTACCGTGGATCAGCGCCTTTCAGGACGCGCAAACGCGTAAACTGTTGCCCGAAGAGCGCAGCGCGGTAGAAAACTATCTCGATAACCTTAGCCAGATCCAGCAAGTTCCGGGGCCGACAGGCGCCAGTGCTGCGCCCATCTCGCTGACGCTGAACGCGGAAAGCAACAGTGTCGTGATACTGACCCACTCCATCACCCGCTACGGCATTACCACTGACGATCCTAATAAATGGCGCTACTACCTCGACTCCGTCGAAGTCCATCTGCCGCCTTTCTGGGAACAGTACATCAATGATGAAAACAACGTTGAGCTGATCCTCACGGATACGCTGCCGCTGGTGATCTCTTTAAACGGCCATACGCTGCAAGAGTATATGCAGGAGTCGCGCGGCTACGCGCTACAGAATACGGCCTCTACGCAGGCGTCGATTCGCGGCGAAGAGAGCGAGCAGATTGAGCTGTTGAATATCCGTCAGGAGACCCACGAAGAATATGCGCTCAGCCGCCCGGCTGGCTTGCGCGAAGCGTTGTTAATCGTCGCCTCCTTTTTGTTATTCTTTTTCTGCCTGATAACGCCAGACGTTTTTGTACCGTGGATGATAGGCGGCGCGATCCTGCTGCTGGCAGCCGGACTTTGGGGACTTTTTGCGCCGCCGTCGAAAAGCGCGCTGCGGGAAATTCACTGTCTGCGGGGAACGCCCCGCCGCTGGGGACTGTTTGGGGAGAATAATCAGGAGCAGATTAACAATATTTCGCTGGGCATCATCGACCTTATTTACCCTGCCCACTGGCAACCCTACATTACGCAGGATCTTGGGCAACAAACGGATATTGATATTTACCTTGATCGCCATGTCGCGCGCCAGGGCCGGTTTTTATCCCTGCATGATGAAGTGAAAAACTTTCCGTTGCAGCACTGGTTACGCAGCACTGTTATTGCTATCGGTTCGCTGCTGGTGTTGTTTATGCTGCTGTTCTGGA
This sequence comes from Salmonella sp. NW722, assembly GCF_051702785.1. Classification (NCBI taxonomy): domain Bacteria; kingdom Pseudomonadati; phylum Pseudomonadota; class Gammaproteobacteria; order Enterobacterales; family Enterobacteriaceae; genus Salmonella; species Salmonella sp. NW722. The sequence continues at coordinate 356,368 of NZ_JAMMIN010000006.1, read as the reverse complement.
TCCCGCTGGATATGCCAATCAAGTTCACGCTATCGTGGATGAAAGGCGCGCAAACCATTGAAGCGACAACGGTAAAACAGCTTGAAAAAGCTGGCGTGCGGGTGGGCGATACGCTGCACCTGAGCGGTAAAGGAATGTGTAATATTCATTCCGGCGCGACCTGGAGCGGGCAGTCTAACTCACCGTTTATGCCGTTCGATTGCTCGCAAATCATCTGGAATGACGCGCCTGCGCTACCGCTGCCGGAATCAGACCTGGTGAATAAAGCGATGGCGCTAAGCCAGGCGGTAAATCGTCAGCTCCATCCAAAACCCGAAGACGACTCGCGCGTCAGCGCATCTTTACGCTCCGCGATACAAAAATCGGGCATGGTATTATTAGATGACTTTGGCGATATTGTTCTGAAAACCGCTGATTTGTGCGCGGCGGAAGACGAGTGCGTGCGTCTGAAAAATGCGCTGGTTAATCTCGGTAACAGTAAGGACTGGAACGCGCTGGTGAAACGCGCGAACGCCGGCAAACTGGACGGCGTCAACGTGCTGCTACGCCCCGTAAGCGCAGAGTCGCTGGAAAATCTGGTCACGACCTCAACGGCGCCGTTTATTTCTCGCGAGACCGCGCGTGCCGCCCAGTCGCTGAATAGCCCCGCTCCCGGCGGATTCCTGATCGCCAGCGATGAAGGCAGCGAACTGGTTGATCAGGCCTGGCCGTCAACGCCGCTGTATGACTATCCCGCGCAGGAACAGTGGAGCGCCTTCCAGCGTCTGGCGCAAACGCTCATGCAGACGCCATTTAGCGCCGAGGGCATTGTCACCAGCGTGTATACCGATGCCAACGGTACGCAGCATATCAGCCTGCATCGTATCCCCGATAAATCCGGCTGGTGGCGTTACCTCGGCACCACGCTGCTGATGCTGGCAATGATAGTGAGCGCGGTCTACAACGGCATTCAGGCGTTCAGGCGTTATCAACGCCACCGTACCCGTATGGCGGACATCCAGGAATACTATGAAAACTGCCTCAATCCCAGGTTAACCGTCTCTCCGGAAAATCTCATCTGATAGCGCCGCCGTGCGACAGGGTATGCTACCCTGTCGCGCAAATTGCGTTACCCTGGAGTTCCCCATGCATATTGATATTGACTGGCAAAACGTGGATACCGTTTTGCTGGATATGGACGGCACGCTGCTCGATCTCGCGTTCGATAACTATTTCTGGCAAAAGCTGGTACCGGAAACCTACGGCGCGCAGCAGGGTATTTCGCCGCAGGACGCGCAGGAATATATTCGTCAGCAGTATCATGCCGTACAGCATACGCTAAACTGGTACTGTCTGGATTACTGGAGCGAGCGTCTGGGTCTGGATATTTGCGCCATGACGACGGCGCAAGGACCGCGCGCCGTTTTGCGCGACGATACCGTACCGTTTCTGAATGCGTTAAAAGCCAGCGGAAAACGTCGGATTCTGCTCACCAATGCGCATCCACATAACCTGGCGGTGAAGCTGGAGCATACCGGTCTGGCCTCACACCTTGATTTATTACTTTCCACCCACACATTTGGTTATCCCAAAGAGGATCAGCGGTTATGGCGCGCTGTCACTGAGGAAACGGGAATAAGCGCAGAGAAAACGCTGTTTATCGATGACAGCGAACCGATTCTCGACGCCGCCGCCCGGTTTGGTATTCGCTACTGTCTTGGCGTGACGAATCCCGATTCCGGCCTGGCGGAAAAGCACTATACGCGCCATCCGTCCCTGAACGACTACCGCCGTCTGATCCCCTCGCTGATGTGAAGGAGACGCCATGAAAGAAAAGTCCTCCGTTGAGGTCAGACTGGATAAATGGCTGTGGGCCGCGCGTTTTTATAAAACCCGCGCGATGGCCCGCGAGATGATTGAAGGCGGTAAGGTGCATTACAACGGCCAGCGCAGTAAGCCGAGCAAAATCGTCGAGCTGAACGCAACCCTTACCCTGCGTCAGGGAAATGACGAACGGACGGTGATCGTTAAAGCCATCACCGAACAGCGCCGTCCGGCCAGCGAAGCCGTCGCTCTGTATGAAGAGACGGCGGAAAGCGTGGAAAAACGCGAAAAAATGGCGCAGGCGCGCAAGCTTAACGCCCTGACCATGCCGCATCCGGACAGGCGACCGGACAAGAAAGAGCGCCGCGACCTGTTACGATTTAAACACGGCGACAGCGAATAACTGTCACCCGCAAGAGAGATGATTATGCCGCAACATGACCAATTACATCGTTATCTGTTTGAAAACTTTGCCGTTCGCGGCGAGCTGGTGACCGTTTCGGAAACCTTGCAACAGATCCTCGACAATCATACCTACCCGCAGCCGGTGAAAACCGTACTGGCCGAACTGCTGGTCGCCACTAGCCTGCTGACCGCGACGCTGAAGTTTGCCGGTGACATTACGGTACAGCTCCAGGGCGATGGGCCGTTAAGCCTGGCGGTGATCAATGGCAATAATCAGCAGCAGATGCGCGGCGTGGCTCGCGTTCAGGGCGATATCCCTGACAATGCGGATCTCAAAACGCTGGTTGGCAACGGCTATCTGGTGATCACCATTACGCCGGAAGAGGGTGAACGCTATCAGGGCGTGGTGGGTCTGGAAGGCGATACTCTGGCGGCGTGCCTGGAAGATTACTTCCTGCGCTCCGAGCAGTTGCCGACGCGCCTGTTTATTCGTACCGGCGATGTCGACGGTAAACCGGCGGCAGGTGGAATGTTGCTCCAGGTGATGCCGGCACAGAACGCGCAGGCGGAGGATTTCGACCATCTGGCTATGTTGACGGAAACCATTAAAAGCGAAGAGCTGCTGACGTTACCGGCAAATGACGTGCTGTGGCGTTTGTATCACGAAGAAGAAGTCACGCTCTACGATCCGCAAGATGTTGAATTCAAATGCACCTGTTCACGCGAACGTTGCGCGGGCGCGCTGAAAACATTGCCGGATGAAGAAGTGGACAGCATTCTGGCGGAAGAAGGCGAAATCGATATGCACTGCGATTACTGCGGCAATCATTACCTGTTCAATGCGATGGATATCGCGGAGATCCGTAACAACGCCTCTCCTGCCGATCCACAGGTTCATTAATCGCCTTTCAGTCGACAACATCATTGCCTGATGGCGCTGCGCTTATCTGGCCTACAGCATCCCGCTCCGTAGGCCGGATAAGGCATTTATGCCGCCATCCGGCAAAAAGCTTACTCGTTGTAGTAATCCACATCCAACCGCTGACCATCAACAATGATATCGCGCCAGGCTTTGGGGGCTGAGTCTAACCGATGCCCGGCAATCGCGTGCAACAGTTGCGTCTTAGAAAACCCGTCCGGCAATCGGGCGAACGCTTTCTGCGTCCATTTCCCCTCTTTTAAGCCGTAGACCTGGCTCTCGGCAACAATAAAGTTATACAGCACCTGCTCAGGCTGACCGTCGCCGTTAAGATCCTGACTCACCAGCACGCAGGCATCCGGTTCAAGGCAGGAATCGTCCGAATAACTCTGCTCTTTGACAAACGCCCAAAATGCGGCATCCGGCTTCTGGCTACCGGGCGCAATCATCACCACCCGCGCTAAATCGTCCGCCGTCGGAGAGACCTTATTTCTCTGCAAAAACGTCATCAGTTTACGATTGCGCTTTCTGTTCTGCGTAAACGCCTCGTCATCCCGCAACGATTTCAGCGCTTCCTGGCCAGGTTTGCCGCTGTGATCCAGCATATACAGGCTGATCTGATCCGCAGTAATTTTACCGCTATGGTAACGCGCCATATGGCTGTTGACGCTAATACGCCAGACATCAAGTACAGGCGAGGCCAGCAACAGCAATATCACCAGCGTCAACAAAGAGACGCTCAGTATCACCTTGCCTTGCCACTCACCAGGGTCGCGTCCGCGGCGTAACAGACCGATTAGATAACCGAAGGACCATACCAGCAAGACAGACGCCGTCAGCGCGCCATACAGACGATCCGGCGTCCAGCCGTATTGCTGAATGCGTACCCATAACGCCCAGCCCGCCAGCAGCATATATATCGGGGCAACGCACAGCGAGGCGCTAATCATGCCGCGTAGTACGCGCGGATAGGGTAATACGCGCTTTTGCGGTTCGTTGACAATCGCCACGAGGAGCAGCAGCATCAGCGTCAGCGTGGATAGCAGCCCCGCAGCGGAAACACGCGCAGAAATCGCCTCCAGTCCGGTAAAGGGTAACGTCACAATAAACAGCAATGCCAGCAGCGACACCACCGGCAGTAAACCTGTCGCGATCAGCGTCAACAGCTTTTGCACCGCCGCCACAAGGCGCGACTGCGTGCGGGCGAGAATGACCGCCAGCGCCGTAATCAGGCCGATGGTCACATAAATAAAGGCTTCAGTTTCAAAGAAGAGGGTGCTGAAAAAGCGGATGCCCACCAGCCTGAATAGCGCGCTCCAGAGCAGAAGCACCAGCCAGAACAGTCCGTTGGCGACCAGGACGATAAACAATGTCAGTACGTTATGCCATAACCGCAGATAAAACTGGGGATAACGCGCCGAACCGGTTTGCGAATGTAACTGATATTGCATCCAGGGTAAGACCAGCATCGCCATCAACACAAGCCGGAGACCATACAGCCAGAGGAGCTCGGCCAGGCGCCATTTCTCCACCGTCTCAACCTGCCATTTCAGCCAGCCGCTCATTGCCAGCACGACCACAAAGGTCAGCCCCAGCCAGCCCCACAGCGCGCGCTGTTTAAAAGAGACCACGGTAAGCAATAGCATTGACGACAACGCTATCGTCGCAGGCATACCATAGAACAGCCAGTCGCTATTTTGTGGTACCAGCCAGGCCATCAGCAGGTAGCACAAAACGCCCTGCAGCAAACCGGTGAGCAACATACCCCAGCGAGTAGTACGTGAAAGCGCTACACTTTCCATGTCGTTATCCAGAATGATGAGAAAGCCGCATTATTGCATCATCTGTTCACCGCCAGGCGTCGTCATGCATAATTCAGAAAAAAACGCAGAGAGGTGAATCGATATTGTTAATGTTGGTGTTACGTAACTTTCTTACATGAATGCGATTACAGTCACATTATGTCGGTCAAAAACACTTCCTTTTAACGTTTTCAGAACATTTTCCACAACAAAAGTAGGTTTCCTGCCATAATAACCGCCGCTGCGTGACAGGAGTCACAGTGTTTTTCGTCAATCGTGATTTTGTCCAGATACGTAAATCTATGAGCCTTGTCGCGGTTAACCAACCTCAAAAAACCTTACTATTTTCGGTAATATATATTGGCTAAGGAGCAGTGATATGCGCGTTAACAATTTAACCCCGCAAGATCTCAAGGCTTATGGTATCAACGACGTCCAGGATATCGTTTACAATCCCAGCTACGACACCCTTTATCAGGAAGAACTTAATCCTGGTCTGGAAGGCTATGAGCGTGGCGTGTTAACTAACCTGGGCGCTGTTGCCGTTGATACCGGTATTTTTACCGGTCGTTCGCCTAAGGATAAGTATATTGTTCGCGACGACACCACGCGTGATACGCTGTGGTGGTCCGATAAGGGTAAAGGTAAAAACGATAATAAGCCGCTTTCCCAGGAAACCTGGCAACACCTGAAAGGTCTGGTGACGCATCAGCTTTCCGGTAAACGCTTATTCATTGTTGATGCGTTCTGCGGCGCAAATGCCGATACGCGTCTTTCCGTGCGCTTTATTACGGAAGTCGCCTGGCAGGCCCACTTCGTTAAAAATATGTTCATTCGCCCAACGGACGAAGAGCTGGTAGGCTTCAAACCTGACTTTATTGTCATGAACGGCGCGAAGTGCACCAACCCGCAGTGGAAAGAGCAAGGGCTGAACTCGGAAAACTTCGTGGCGTTCAACCTGACGGAACGTATTCAGCTTATTGGCGGCACCTGGTACGGCGGCGAAATGAAAAAAGGGATGTTCTCGGTAATGAACTACCTGCTGCCGCTCAAAGGTATCGCCTCAATGCACTGTTCCGCCAACGTGGGTGAAAAAGGCGATGTCGCGGTCTTCTTCGGCCTTTCCGGTACCGGAAAAACCACTCTGTCCACCGACCCGAAACGTCGTCTGATTGGCGATGATGAGCACGGTTGGGATGACGACGGCGTGTTCAACTTTGAAGGCGGCTGCTACGCCAAAACCATCAAACTGTCGAAAGAAGCGGAGCCAGAAATTTATCATGCGATTCGCCGTGATGCGTTGCTGGAAAACGTCACCGTGCGCGAAGACGGCACCGTTGATTTCGACGATGGTTCCAAAACCGAAAACACCCGCGTCTCTTACCCGATCTATCATATCGATAACATCGTTAAGCCCGTGTCCAAAGCAGGTCACGCCACCAAGGTTATCTTCCTGACGGCGGATGCTTTCGGCGTGCTGCCGCCGGTTTCCCGTTTAACCGCTAACCAGACGCAGTACCACTTCCTGTCGGGTTTCACCGCTAAACTGGCCGGCACCGAACGCGGCGTCACCGAACCGACCCCCACCTTCTCCGCCTGCTTCGGCGCCGCGTTCCTGACGCTGCACCCAACGCAGTATGCTGAGGTGCTGGTGAAACGTATGCAGGCAGCAGGCGCGCAGGCTTATCTGGTTAACACCGGCTGGAATGGCACCGGCAAACGTATCTCCATCAAAGATACGCGCGCGATTATCGACGCCATTCTGAACGGTTCTCTTGATAACGCGGAAACCTTCCGTCTGCCGCTGTTCGATCTGGCGATCCCGACTGAACTGCCAGGCGTGGAAACCCACATTCTCGACCCACGTAACACCTACGCGTCGCCGGAACAATGGCAGGAAAAAGCCACCGCGCTGGCGAAACTGTTCATTGAGAACTTCGAGAAGTATACGGATACCCCGGCAGGCGAAGCGCTGGTTAGCGCCGGACCGAAGCTGTAAGGAACAGGCCGGATGGCGGCTTTGAACAGCGTCATCCAGCGTTAAGAAGACAGGGAGGGTAATACCTCCCTTTCTTATGCCTCTTTTGTCGTCCCCTGGACGCGAGCCACAGGAACCGGTAGCCAGGCGCGAATCGACAATCCGCCACGCTCGCTGGTGCCAATCTCCAGCATCCCGTTATGGTTATCGATAATGCGCTGCACAATCGCCAGCCCCAGCCCTGTGCCGCTGGTGCTACGGGCGCTGTCGCCGCGTACAAAAGGCTGGAACAGATGTTTACGCTGCTCCGGCTTAATGCCCGGCCCGTCATCTTCTACCTGGAACCAGGCGCGATGCGACTCGGTGCCGCTGCTGACCTTAATCCAGCCGTTGCCATAGCGGGCAGCATTGACCACCATATTCGCCACCGCGCGCTTAATCGAGAGCGGGTGCATTTTCACCTGGATACTGCCTGCCTGAAGCGCAGTGTTAATCTCACGCTCATAGCCGCTTTCCGCCGCAATCACCTCGCCCAGTACGGAATTGAGATCCGCCATCTCCATTGGCATTTCCTGACCGGTACGCAGATAGTCAATAAACTGTTCGATAATGGCGTTACACTCTTCGATGTCTTTATTGATCGACTCCGCGAGATAACCGTCTTCCTCGCCCATCATCTCCGTCGCCAGACGAATACGGGTCAGCGGCGTGCGCAAGTCGTGGCTGACGCCCGCCATCAATAGCGTACGGTCATCGGCCAATTGTTTCACGCCGGCGGCCATATGGTTAAACGCCCGGGTCACAGAGCGCACCTCAGAGGCGCCATATTCACGCAGCGGCGGCGGAATAATTCCCTTCCCTACCTGCAAGGCGGCATGTTCAAGATCCACTAACGGTCGGTTCTGTATACGAATAAACAGCCACGCGCCGCCTATCGCCAGGAGCATGATCGCCAGCGTGTAACGGAAAAGCGGAGAAAAATCGCCCTGATGAATTTCAGTCAGCGGCACGCGCACCCAGATATTGGGCGACAGCCAGGTTTTGAGCCACACGACGGGCGAGCTTTTGTTGACCTCAACCCGCACTTCCGTCGGGCCGCCTAATTGCTGCGCCATCTGGTGGCTTAAGAATTCGTAGTGTTGCGCCCAACGCAGCCCGGCCTCTTCGGCGGCTTCGTTGGTGTAGAGAGAGATCCCCAGCTCGCGATAGATTTCCCGGCGAAACGCAGGCGGCACGACTAACTGCGTGCCGTCCTCCAGTTGCAGCTTATCGGTCATCAGCATACGGACTTCGTAAGCCAGAACCTTATTAAACTGCTGGAGGCTCGGCAAAATCGCGAAGTTCAGCACCACCAGGTAGGTCGTCACCAGGCTGACGAACAGCAAGGTGACGATGAGCAACAGCGTGCGGGCAAATGAACTTCGCGGCGAGAAGCGCATTCGCCTCATGCTTTAGAACCGTCCGGTACGAAGACGTAGCCCAGGCCCCATACGGTCTGAATATAACGCGGATGTGCCGGATCTTCCTCCACCATACGGCGCAGGCGGGAGATCTGGACGTCGATGGAGCGTTCCATCGCGGAATACTCGCGGCCACGGGCCAGATTCATCAGCTTGTCGCGAGAGAGCGGCTCGCGCGGATGGCTGACTAACGCTTTCAGTACCGCAAACTCCCCGCTGGTCAGCGGCATCGGTTCATCTTCACGGAACATCTCGCGCGTACCGAGGTTCAGTTTAAACTTACCGAACGCGATAACGGCCTCTTCCTGCGACGGCGCGCCGGGCAGTTCGTTTGCCTGACGACGTAGCACGGCGCGGATACGCGCCAACAGCTCGCGCGGGTTAAACGGTTTAGGAATGTAGTCATCGGCGCCGATTTCCAGCCCGACGATACGGTCAACTTCTTCACCCTTCGCCGTGACCATAATGATCGGCATTGGATTACTTTGACTACGCAGGCGACGACAAATCGACAGACCATCTTCACCTGGCAGCATTAAATCCAGTACCATGAGATGGAAAGATTCACGGGTCAGCAGACGATCCATCTGCTCGGCGTTAGCGACGCTTCGAACCTGGAAGCCCTGCTCGGTCAGATAACGTTCCAGTAGCGCCCGCAGACGCATATCGTCATCAACCACCAGAATCTTATAATTCTCTTGCATTGTCTGTACTCCCAAAGGTTCGCAACAAATGTAAGTGTGTATTCTTAAAAAAGCTCACGTGAGTCACCAGCAAATTCTGGTATGAATTTCAGGCTAAATTGTTACAAAGCATATTTAACAGCAGCTTAAATATACAATTAATCGGCAACCCCATTATTTATTCTGTCGGGACGATCACGTTATACCCCGTGTGCGCAATATCGACAGCAAAGGTAAATCAACGAGATGAAAACGCCCCTGATCACCCGCGAAGGGTACGAAACACTCAAACAAGAGCTCAATTATCTCTGGCGTGAAGAGCGCCCGGAGGTCACCAAAAAAGTGACCTGGGCTGCGAGTCTGGGCGACCGCAGCGAGAATGCCGACTATCAGTATAATAAAAAGCGCCTGCGTGAGATCGACAGACGCGTCAGATATCTGACCAAATGCATGGAAAATCTCAAAATCGTGGATTATTCCCCGCAGCAGGAGGGCAAAGTCTTCTTCGGCGCCTGGGTGGAAATTGAAAATGATGACGGCGATACGCTGAAGTTCCGCATTGTCGGCTACGATGAAATTTTCGGACGTAAGGATTACATCTCTATCGACTCGCCGATGGCGCGGGCGCTACTGAAAAAAGAAGTGGGCGATCTGGCGGTGGTCAACACCCCTGTCGGCGAAGCAAACTGGTACGTCAATGCGATCGAATACGTCAAATAAGACAAGAAGAATCCTAAGCCCCCGCTGATGGCTGGCATTTTTGCCAGCCAATCCGTATAACTATCCCCTGATTTTTATCCTGAAGACGAAGCTAACCCATGATGAATGATTCTTTCTGCCGCATTATTGCGGGTGAAATCCAGGCAAATGCCGGGCAGGTTGAAGCTGCCGTTCGCCTGCTTGACGAAGGGAACACCGTGCCGTTTATCGCACGTTATCGTAAAGAAATCACCGGCGGTCTGGATGACACGCAGTTGCGTAACCTGGAAACGCGTCTGGGCTATCTGCGTGAGCTGGAAGACAGGCGTCAGGCCATCCTCAAGTCCATTTCCGAACAAGGCAAACTGACCGATGAGCTGGCTGGCGCCATCAACGCTACGTTAAGTAAGACCGAGCTCGAAGACCTCTACCTGCCCTATAAACCTAAACGCCGCACCCGTGGACAAATCGCCATTGAAGCCGGCCTTGAGCCGCTGGCCGATCTGCTCTGGAACGAGCCGTCCCACGATCCTGACGTGGAAGCGGCAAAGTACATTGATGGCGACAAAGGCGTGGCGGACACGAAAGCCGCGCTCGACGGCGCACGCTACATTCTGATGGAGCGCTTTGCCGAAGACGCCGCATTGCTGGCGAAAGTGCGTGATTACCTGTGGAAGAACGCCCATCTGGTCGCCACCGTCGTGAGCGGCAAAGAGGAAGAAGGGGCAAAATTCCGCGACTATTTCGACCATCATGAGCCCATTGCTAACGTCCCGTCTCACCGTGCGCTGGCCATGTTCCGTGGTCGTAACGAAGGCATTCTGCAACTTTCGCTCAATGCCGACCCACAGTTTGATGAGCCGCCAAAAGAAAGCTACTGCGAGCAAATCATCATGGACCATCTCGGCCTGCGGCTGAATAACGCCCCGGCGGATAGCTGGCGCAAAGGCGTAGTGAGCTGGACGTGGCGTATCAAAGTCTTAATGCACCTCGAAACCGAACTGATGGGCACCGTGCGCGAACGTGCGGAAGATGAAGCGATTAACGTGTTTGCCCGTAACCTGCACGACCTGCTGATGGCAGCCCCCGCAGGCCTGCGCGCCACGATGGGCCTTGATCCTGGCCTGCGTACCGGCGTAAAAGTCGCTGTCGTTGACGGCACCGGCAAGCTGGTGGCGACGGATACCATTTATCCGCATACCGGTCAGGCGGCCAAAGCGGCTACCGTGATCGCCGCGCTGTGCGAAAAATACCACGTCGAACTGGTCGCGATTGGCAACGGTACGGCCTCGCGTGAAACCGAACGCTTCTATCTCGACGTACAGAAACAGTTCCCGAACGTGACGGCGCAGAAAGTGATCGTCAGCGAAGCGGGGGCGTCCGTGTATTCAGCTTCTGAGCTGGCGGCGCAGGAGTTTCCGGATCTCGACGTCTCCCTGCGCGGCGCGGTCTCTATCGCGCGTCGTCTGCAGGATCCGCTGGCGGAACTGGTGAAAATCGATCCGAAATCGATCGGCGTCGGCCAATATCAACACGATGTCAGCCAGACCCAGTTGGCCCGTAAACTGGATGCGGTGGTCGAAGACTGCGTAAACGCCGTCGGCGTCGATTTGAATACCGCCTCCGTGCCGCTGCTGACCCGCGTCGCGGGCTTAACGCGCATGATGGCGCAAAACATTGTCGCCTGGCGCGATGAGAACGGTCAGTTTCAGAACCGCCAGCAACTGTTGAAGGTGAGCCGTCTGGGGCCGAAAGCGTTTGAGCAGTGCGCGGGCTTCCTACGTATTAACCACGGCGATAACCCGCTGGATGCCTCCACCGTCCACCCGGAAGCCTATCCGGTTGTCGAACGCATTCTGGCGGCGACGCAGCAAGCGCTAAAAGATCTGATGGGCAACAGCAACGAATTGCGTCACCTCAAGGCCGCTGATTTTACCGACGATAAATTCGGCGTGCCGACCGTGAGCGATATCATCAAAGAGCTGGAAAAACCGGGCCGCGACCCGCGTCCTGAATTTAAAACCGCGCAATTCGCCGATGGCGTCGAAACCATGAACGACCTGCTGCCGGGGATGATTCTGGAAGGGGCGGTCACTAACGTCACTAACTTCGGCGCGTTTGTCGATATCGGCGTTCATCAGGATGGCCTGGTGCATATCTCTTCCCTGTCGACTAAGTTCGTTGAAGATCCACACACCGTGGTGAAAGCGGGCGACATCGTGAAGGTGAAAGTGCTGGAAGTGGATCTGCAACGTAAGCGTATTGCGCTGACGATGCGTCTGGACGAACAGCCCGGCGAAACCGCCACTCGCCGCGGCGGCGGCGCCGATCGCGCTCAGGGCAACCGCCCGGCATCAAAAGCGGCGAAACCGCGCGGTCGTGACGCCCAGCCAGCCGGTAACAGCGCCATGATGGACGCGCTGGCAGCGGCAATGGGAAAAAAACGCTAATCGGGTAATACGCAGGCCGGGTTACTTCTTATCCGGCCTGCGATTTTGCAATACGTCCAACCCTTTCTTTTTTAATTAACAATTAAATCTTACCCATTAGAATCTGTTAATTAATTTCCTTCTGCTATCCGCACTATTAATTATCACTTTATTAACAGATGAAACCTTAATTAAACATTAAAAACGGTGGATATTTGCACAATAGGGGTATTTGCAAAAAGACAAATAAATGTTGAGCCATATCAACATCGGCGCAAATTATCGCTTATTTGTACATTCCGTCACATTTTAATCGTTGAAGATAGAAACCATTCTCATTATCATTGTGTTGTTGATTATTTACTCTTTCCTTCGTTGGCTAAACATCGGGTCTCCTGCCGCCCCCCTGAGCGCCGCATGAGGTATACATCCAGTTAGTAAGAAACAAGTAGGTCGTATGCAATTCACTCCTGACACTGCGTGGAAAATCACCGGCTTTGCGCGTGAAATCAGCCCGGCGTATCGTCAAAAACTGCTTTCGCTCGGCATGTTGCCCGGCTCTTCATTTAATGTCGTCCGCGTCGCGCCCTTAGGCGATCCGATCCATATCGAAACACGACGCGTGAGTCTGGTTTTGCGTAAAAAGGATTTGGCGTTAATAGAAGTGGAAGCGGTTTCCTGTTAATACAGTGAGTCTATAAAAATGAAAAAATTAACCATTGGTTTAATTGGTAATCCTAATTCCGGCAAGACCACCTTATTTAACCAACTCACCGGCGCGCGTCAGCGCGTGGGGAACTGGGCGGGCGTCACCGTCGAGCGTAAAGAGGGCCAGTTCGCGACAACTGACCACCAGGTCACGCTGGTAGATTTACCCGGCACCTATTCTCTGACGACCATCTCGTCACAAACCTCTCTCGACGAACAGATCGCCTGCCACTACATCCTGAGCGGCGACGCCGACCTGTTGATAAACGTTGTGGACGCCTCCAATCTGGAGCGCAACCTCTATTTGACGCTGCAACTGCTGGAGCTGGGTATTCCCTGTATTGTCGCGCTCAACATGCTGGATATCGCCGAAAAACAGCAGGTTCGTATTGATGTCGACGCTCTGTCCACGCGTCTGGGTTGCCCTGTCGTACCGCTGGTATCGACTCGCGGTCGCGGTATCGAGGCGCTGAAACTGGCCATTGACCGTCACAACGCTAACGACAACGTCGAACTGGTGCATTATGCCCAGCCGCTGCTGCGCGAAGCAGGTTTCCTGGCCGACGCGATGGCCCAGGAGATGCCTTTACAACAGCGCCGCTGGCTGGGTCTGCAAATGCTGGAGGGCGATATCTACAGCCGGGCCTACGCAGGCGAAGCGGCGCAAAACCTGGACACCTCCCTTGCCCGTCTGAAGGACGAAATGGACGACCCGGCGCTGCATATCGCCGACGCCCGTTATCAGTGTATCGCCGCTATTTGCGACGTGGTCAGCAATACCCTGACAGCCGAACCCAGCCGCTTCACCAGGGCGGTCGATAAAATTATTCTGAACCGCTTCCTCGGCTTACCGATTTTTTTGTTCGTGATGTACCTGATGTTCCTGCTCGCCATTAACATCGGCGGCGCGTTGCAACCCCTGTTTGATGCCGGTTCCGTCGCCATCTTTATTCATGGCATTCAATGGATTGGCTACACGTTGCACTTCCCGGATTGGTTAACCATCTTCCTGGCGCAAGGTCTTGGCGGCGGGATCAATACCGTCCTGCCGCTGGTGCCGCAAATCGGGATGATGTACCTGTTCCTCTCCTTCCTTGAAGACTCCGGTTATATGGCGCGCGCGGCCTTCGTCATGGATCGCCTGATGCAGGCGCTGGGACTACCGGGTAAATCCTTCGTGCCGCTGATTGTCGGCTTCGGCTGTAACGTACCTTCCGTGATGGGCGCCCGCACGCTTGACGCTCCGCGCGAACGCCTGATGACCATCATGATGGCGCCGTTTATGTCCTGTGGCGCGCGCCTGGCGATTTTCGCCGTCTTTGCCGCCGCCTTCTTCGGGCAAAACGGCGCGCTGGCGGTCTTCTCGCTGTACGTGCTGGGTATTGTCATGGCGGTATTAACCGGCCTGATGCTGAAGCATACCATTATGCGCGGCGAAGCCTCTCCGTTTGTGATGGAGCTGCCGGTTTACCACGTCCCGCATATCAAGAGCCTGATCATCCAGACCTGGCAACGCCTGAAAGGTTTTGTACTACGCGCCGGTAAAGTCATTATCATCGTGAGTATTTTCCTGAGCGCGTTTAACAGTTTCTCGCTGAGCGGCAAAATCGTCGATAACATTAATGACTCCGCCCTCGCCTCTTTAAGCCGGGTCATCACGCCAGTCTTTAAACCGATCGGCGTCCATGAGGATAACTGGCAAGCGACCGTGGGTCTGTTTACGGGCGCCATGGCGAAAGAGGTTGTCGTCGGTACGCTGAACACGCTCTACACCGCCGAAAATATTCAGGACGAAGCGTTTAATCCTGCCGACTTCCACCTCGGCGATGAACTGCTGGGCGCGGTTGACGATACCTGGCAAAGCCTGAAAGACACCTTTAGCCTGAGCGTACTGGCTAACCCGATCGAAGCGAGTAAAGGCGACGGCGAAATGGCGACCGGCGCGATGGGCGTGATGGATCAAAAATTCGGCAGCGCCGCGGCGGCGTACAGTTACCTGATTTTCGTCCTGCTTTACGTACCGTGTATCTCGGTAATGGGCGCTATCGCCCGCGAGTCCAGCCGCGGCTGGATGGGCTTCTCCATCCTGTGGGGACTGAATATCGCCTATTCGCTCGCCACGCTGTTCTACCAGGTTACCAGCTTCAGTCAACACCCGACATACAGCCTGATCTGTATTCTGGCAGTGATCGTCTTTAACGTTGTGGTGTTAAGCCTGTTGCGCCGCGCCCGCAGCCGTGTAGACATTGAACTGCTGGCAACCCGCAAAAACGTCAGTTCCTGTTGTTCGGGCACTGCGGGCAATTGTCACTAAGGGATGTAAAAAATGGCTTCATTGATACAGGTTCGCGATCTACTGGCGCTACGGGGGCGTATGGAGGCAACACAGATCAGCCATACGCTGCACGCTCCGCAGCCCATGATCGACGCCATGCTGAATCAACTGGAGATCATGGGTAAAGCGGTACGTATCCCGGAAGAAGCGGACGGCTGCCTTTCAGGCAGCTGTAAAAGTTGTCCGGAAGGTAAAGCCTGCCTGCGCGAATGGTGGGCCTTGCGTTAGCCTTCGCCGGGTAGCGACGTAACGCGTCTTATCCGGCCTTTATCCCGCGTTATGTTGCCCGGTACGCGTCACGCTGCCGGGCAATTTTGCGTCATGCCTTCCACAAAGATGAAAGCGTTACCGCCGTGCGCATTTATCTCCCCACGCGCCTCGCAAGCGCACTAATCCTCTACTGCAATCAGCCCGGTCTGCGCGTAGTGTCACGCCATTGAACTTCACCGATGACGGATCGATATGGCGACCTCAACAACATCCACGCCGCATGACGCGGTATTCAAACAGTTTCTATGCCACCCCGATACTGCACGGGATTTTTTGGAAATTCATCTCCCGACGACATTACGTCAAATCTGTAATCTGAATACGTTACGGCTGGAGTCCGGTAGCTTTATTGAAGAGGATTTACGCCCCCATTATTCCGATATTCTTTGGTCGCTGGAAACAAGTGAAGGTGAAGGTTACATTTACGTGGTTATTGAACATCAGAGTACGCCGGACGCGCATATGGCATTTCGGCTGATGCGTTACGCAATGGCTGCAATGCAACGGCACCTGGAGGCCGGGCATAAGACGTTGCCGTTAGTGGTGCCAATGCTGTTTTATCACGGAAACCGCAGCCCGTATCCGTTCTCATTATGCTGGCTGGATGAATTTGCCGACCCGGTGATGGCGCGTAAGCTATACGCCACCGCCTTTCCTCTGGTCGATATTACGGTCGTGCCGGATGACGAGATTATGCGGCACCGACGGGTCGCGCTGCTGGAACTCATACAAAAACACATCCGCCAGCGTGATCTGATGGGGCTTGTCGAACAGCTGGTCGCCCTGCTGGTTAAGGGATACGCTAATGACACCCAGCTTCAAAGTTTGTTTAATTACATGATGCACACTGGCGACGCCGCGCGCTTCAATACGTTTATCCGCCAGGTGGCTATGCGTATCCCACAGCATAAGGAGAAGATCATGACTATCGCAGACAGATTACGTCAGGAAGGGCATCGTAACGGGTTACAGAAAGGGCTACAGCAAGGCAAACAGGAAGGCCAACGGCTCGCCGCATTGCGCATTGCCCGCTCCATGCTAAACGATGGTTTCGATCGCGATACCGTGCTTCGGGTTACCGGGCTGGCGCCTGCCGATCTGGCGTCTGAAAACCATTAATCTGGCAGAATGGTCCGGGCCCGGCAACGCCCTGGTTACAGCGATGATTTTAGCGTCATCAGCGCCTGACAAAACGCCGCCGGATGCGAGATAAACGGCGCATGGGCCGCCTTCGCCATTATCTGTGATGTACTGTGCGGCCATAACGTATCGAGCAAAGGCACGATTTTACGCGGCACCAGACCGTCCAGATAACCATACAAACGCAAAAACGGCATGTTCACATTTTTAAGCGCTTCTCGTAGATCGACCGTTTTTAAGATTTCCAGTCCGCCATTGAGCGCGTCTACATCCGGCATAGGCTGCGCCAGCACCACGCTTTTTAAGGTGCGGGCATCCTGACGCGCCGTCTCCGTCCCTAACGTTTGCAGCGCCAGAAAACGCTCCACCGTGCGCTGAAAATCGTCGCTAAGCTGCTGCTGGAATCCGCCGAGGATTTCTGGTTTTATTCCCGGCCACCCCTCACGCGCGCTAAAGCATGGCGAAGAGGCGACTGTCACCAGCGCCTGAACGCGTTCAGGGTGGGTGAGCGCCATCTGACTCGCCACCAGGCCACCCAGGCTCCAGCCAAGCCAGATAGCCTGGTCCGGCGCGTTTTTCGCTACCTGCGCCGTCATCTCTTCAAACGTCATAGCGCCAAACCCCGAGCTGCGACCATAGCCCGGCAAGTCGACCAGATGCAGCGTAAAATGCGAGCCGAGTTCCTCGCGAATGCAATGCCATACCTCCGCGTTCAATCCCCACCCGTGCAGCAGCACAAGATGACAATTTCCCTCGCCGTAGGTCTGCCACCAGATGTCATTCATCAGTTACTGTTCTCTTTTGTCTAACAAGGATGCACCTATGCTAACAGTACCGGGATTATGCTGGCTATGCCGAATGCCGCTGGCGTTAAGCCACTGGGGGATTTGTTCCGTATGCGCGCGCGCCGTCCGCCAGCGCGTCAGCCTGTGTCCGCAATGTGGATTACCCGCCGCGCATTCTTCGCTCCCCTGCGGTCGCTGCCTGCAAAAACCTCCGCCCTGGCAGCGTCTGGTGAGCGTCAGTGACTATACACCGCCCTTGAGTTTACTGGTGCATCAGCTTAAATTTACCCGCCGCAGCGAAATTGCCGCCGCACTGGCGCGTCTACTGTTGCAGGAAGTCCTCATGGCGCGCCGCAGCACTGGCTTGCAGCTTCCCGACAGAATCGTCAGCGTTCCGCTCTGGTCGCGCCGACACTGGCGGCGGGGATTTAACCAAAGCGATCTGTTATGCCAACCGTTAGCGCGCTGGCTTGGTTGCGCGTGGGACAGCCAGACCATCACGCGGGTACGGGCGACCGCAACACAACATCATCTCAGCGCCAGGTTACGTAAACGCAATTTGAAAAACGCGTTTCGCCTTGAATTGCCGGTACAGGGTCTCCATATGGTTATTGTGGATGATGTCGTCACTACCGGAAGTACCGTCGCGGAAATCGCGCAACTGCTTTTGCGCAACGGCGCAGCGACTGTCCAGGTATGGTGCCTGTGTCGAACCTTGTAGAGCCTCGATGATGGGCGTATTATAACCAACTAAAATAGTCAACTATTAGGCCATTACTATGATCCGTATTTCCGATGCTGCACAAGCGCACTTTGCCAAACTGCTGGCAAATCAGGAAGAAGGGACGCAAATCCGCGTATTTGTCATTAATCCCGGCACTCCTAACGCAGAGTGCGGTGTTTCTTATTGTCCGCCCGACGCCGTAGAAGCCACCGATACTGCACTGAAATTTGACCTGTTGACCGCTTATGTCGACGAGCTGAGCGCGCCCTATCTGGAAGACGCGGAAATTGATTTCGTGACCGACCAGCTAGGTTCTCAACTTACATTGAAAGCGCCAAACGCGAAGATGCGCAAAGTGGCCGATGACGCGCCGCTGATGGAGCGCGTGGAATATGCTCTGCAATCGCAGATTAACCCGCAGTTGGCGGGCCACGGCGGTCGCGTCTCGCTGATGGAAATTACCGATGAAGGCTATGCAATTCTGCAGTTTGGCGGCGGTTGTAACGGTTGCTCGATGGTTGACGTCACGCTGAAAGAAGGGATCGAGAAACAGTTGCTGAATGAATTCCCGGAACTGAAAGGGGTTCGCGATCTGACCGAACACCAGCGCGGCGAGCACTCCTACTACTAAGATTTTCCCCGCATCCATGCCCGATGGCGCTTGCGCCTGTCGGGCCTTGTCTGCCCCACCGTAGGCCGAATAAGGCGTATACGCCGCCATCCGGCGCCATCAACCACATCTCAGAACAATGGTTCTTCTTCTTTCGCCGATAACATGACCTGTGTCTCATAATTTAAATTTTGCCTGCCAGGGTCATTTTCAACACCCATATGTTACCCGTATCATTCTTATGGGCACCTAACATCCATATAACATCTGACTACGCTCATTCGTTTCAACGGTAATCAGTATTGGTGCTATTGCGACTCTGTTCCCGTCGGGAACAACAGGAATTTGTCGTCGAAACAATGACGTTACCCATAACAAAGTAAAGGCCAGGTAAATCATGCCATTAGTCATCGTTGCTATCGGTGTTATCTTGTTACTTCTTCTGATGATCCGCTTCAAAATGAACGGATTTATCGCCCTTGTCCTGGTAGCGCTCGCTGTCGGGTTGATGCAGGGAATGCCGCTGGATAAAGTCATCGGCTCCATCAAAGCCGGTGTCGGCGGTACGCTTGGCAGTCTGGCCCTGATTATGGGGTTCGGCGCCATGCTGGGCAAAATGCTTGCCGACTGCGGCGGCGCTCAACGTATCGCCACTACCCTGATCGCGAAATTTGGTAAAAAGCATATTCAGTGGGCCGTAGTGTTAACCGGCTTTACCGTCGGCTTCGCTCTGTTCTATGAAGTGGGCTTCGTTCTGATGCTGCCGCTGGTATTCACCATTGCCGCAGCGGCGAATATCCCGTTACTGTACGTCGGCGTGCCGATGGCCGCGGCGCTCTCCGTCACACACGGTTTCCTGCCGCCGCACCCGGGCCCAACCGCAATCGCCACGATTTTCCATGCCGATATGGGTAAGACGCTGCTGTTTGGTACGATTCTGGCAATCCCGACCGTGATCCTTGCCGGACCGGTTTACGCCCGTTTCCTGAAAGGCATCGATAAGCCGATCCCGGAAGGCCTGTACAGCGCGAAAACTTTTACGGAAGAAGAGATGCCGGGCTTTGGCGTCAGCGTCTGGACGTCGCTGGTTCCGGTTATTCTGATGGCGATGCGTGCGATTGCCGAGATGATTCTGCCAAAAGGCCACGCTTTCCTGCCCGTTGCCGAGTTCCTGGGCGACCCGGTAATGGCTACGTTAATTGCCGTACTGATTGCGATGTTCACCTTTGGCCTGAACCGCGGGCGTTCCATGGATCAGATTAACGATACGCTGGTCTCTTCCATCAAAATTATCGCCATGATGCTGCTGATCATCGGCGGCGGCGGCGCGTTCAAGCAGGTGCTGGTCGATAGCGGCGTGGATAAATACATCGCTTCAATGATGCATGAAACCAATGTCTCTCCGCTGTTGATGGCGTGGTCTATCGCGGCGGTGCTGCGTATCGCGCTGGGCTCTGCGACTGTCGCGGCGATTACCGCAGGCGGCATTGCGGCGCCGCTGATCGCCACTACCGGCGTTAGCCCTGAACTGATGGTTATCGCGGTCGGTTCCGGGAGCGTGATTTTCTCTCACGTCAACGACCCGGGCTTCTGGCTGTTCAAAGAGTATTTCAATTTGACTATCGGCGAGACCATTAAATCCTGGTCGATGCTGGAAACGATCATCTCCGTCTGCGGCCTGATCGGCTGTCTGCTACTGGGTATGGTGGTTTAAGCGAGGCGGCTTGTAGGCCGGATAAGGCAGCAATGTGCGCCAGGATTGCCTGATGGCGCTGCGCTTATCAGGCCTACGTGCTCTCACCATAATAAAGCCGGGGAAATCCCCGGCTTTATTACTTCTTCTTCGCGGCCGCTTTTCGGCGCTTATCCAAGTCCTTAATCAGCTTGTTTACGCCCTCATCGGCAAACATGGCCTCAAGAGATGCAGACAATTTCCGCCGCCAGTTTTTATACTGATCGCTGGTGCCCGGTACGTTAACCGGATCGGCCATATCCAGCCAGTCCTCCGGCTGAAGCCCCAACAGACCGCTGTTACTGTCGGCGATGTAGCGCTGAAGCCCGCGATTTAGCGTTGGCGTCATAGACATTAACGATGCCTTATGCCCGGCGCGTTTTGGCAGACAGCCATATTTATGCAGCGCGTCCAATAGCCCCTGTTTCGCCCGCTCGCGATCCTCATACAGCCCGCGCAGAATCACTTCATCCGGATAAAGCCCCAGAGCTTTACCCAACGTCAGGTCACCGCATTCCCAATAGCCGCGCAGCGTGGGGAGATCGTGCGTCGAGGCGACAGCCATCGATTGTTGCGGATACGCGCCTGGCGCGCGGAAGTTTTTCTCAAGGTCATTTTCAAACCACAACACTTTATAAGAATAGACCCCGCTATCGCGCAGCTTGCCGACAATCTCAACTGGCACCGTCCCCAGATCTTCGCCTATCACCATACAGCGGTGACGTTGGCTCTCCAGGGCCAGAATAGCCAACAGATCGTCAACCGGATACTGAACATATGCCCCGCGATCCGCGGTTTCGCCATACGGTATCCACCACAGACGCAGCAACGACATGACATGGTCAATGCGCAACGCGCCGCAGTTTTGCATATTGGCGCGCAGCAGGTCGATAAAGGGCTCATAGGCCCGGGCGACAATAATATGCGGGTCCATTGGCGGCAGCCCCCAGTTCTGACCGAGCGGGCCGAGGATATCCGGCGGCGCGCCGACAGATGCTTTCAGGCAGTACAGCTCCCGGTCGCACCAGGTTTCCGCGCCGCCTTCCGCTACGCCAACCGCCAGATCGCGGTACAGACCAATCGGTAGTTTAAAACTCTGGCAGGTATCCCAGCAGGCGGCGAATTGGCGCCAGGCCAGCCACTGAAGCCAGAGGTAAAACTCCACCTCTTCGCGGTGCGCTTCACAGAATTGTTTTACAGCGGAAGACTCTACCGACTGGTACGCCTCCGGCCAGGCTGGCCAGCCCCAGCGCTGCTCATCCTCTTTTACCTGATACGCATGCAGCGCGTCGAATGCCGCCTGCCAGTAAAGGCTCTCGCCTTCGCGGGCGATAAAGTGACGAAACTCCGCCATTTGCGCATCGTCGCGAGCGGCAAACCGCGTCCACGCCATCCGCAGCGCCGTAATTTTCAGCGCGGTAACGGTAGCGTAATCCACCCATTGCGCATCGCGTGCCTGTCGCAGCTTTTGCTGTGTGGCGGGCATTTGCCACCATGCCTGCGCCTCTTCGCTCAGGCGGAAATCTTCGACGGCGTTGACGTCGATATATATCACGTTCAGCCAGCGACGAGACGAGGGGCTGTAGGGACTGGCGCTCTCCGGATTCGCCGGATAAAGCGCGTGGATCGGGTTCAGGCCGATAAACGCGCCGCCGCGTGTCGCCACGTCGACCAGCATCGACTTCAAATCGCCGAAATCGCCAATACCCCAGTTTTTTTCTGAACGCAGAGTATAAAGCTGGACGCAGGCCCCCCACAGTTTTTTCCCCTCCAGCAGCGCCTGCGGCTCATAGCATCGCGGCGGGGCGACGATAATACGGCAGTGCGTACGCTGTTCATCCTGGGTCAACGTCAGGGTGTGGTAGCCCTCCGGCAATGTAGCCGGAAGGTTAAGTTTTTTACCGCCCGTCACGCGCCCTTTGTAATGCACGCCCTCTTCCGTAGTCAGCAGCCAGGCAAACTCACCGCGCCCCTCTACCGGCAACGCCATTTTTTTACCCGCGGTATACACCTTCACATTCGGCACGACCGCCTGTGGTCCTGTTGTCGTGCCGTGCATCGCCGCCAGCAAACGTCTCTTGGTTTCAGCGCCAATAGACTGCGGTTTGCCATGAGCATTGATGTAACTGGGGCTGATCCCCGCCGCCAGCGCGGCACTATCGAGACGTTTATTTTCCATCGCGCTCCCTTAGCGTTTTGCCTGCCAGATACGGGCCTGATAATCGCGAATAGAGCGATCGGAACTGAACATACCGCAGCGCGCGGTATTGAGGATCGCGGCGCGCGTCCACGCTTCCTGGTCGCGATACAGCGCATCCACCTGCTTTTGCGCCTCGACATAAGCGGCGAAGTCCGCCATGACCAGGTACGGATCGCCCCCCTGTTTGCCGAGGCTATGCAGCATCTGGTCAAAGGCATGTTTATCGCCATCGCTGTATTGACCGCTTTCCAGCTCTTTTAGCACCGCATCCAGCACTTTGTCTTTTTTACGCCATTTCACCGGATCGTAGCCTTTGGCTTTGAGCGCCTTGACCTCTTCCACAGTATGGCCAAAGATAAAGATATTCTCTTCACCCACCTTCTCAGCGATTTCAACGTTAGCGCCGTCCAGCGTTCCCACTGTCAACGCCCCGTTCAGCGCCAGTTTCATGTTGCCGGTGCCGGACGCCTCTTTCCCGGCGGTGGAAATTTGCTCGGAAATATCCGCCGCCGGAATGAGCATTTCCGCCGCCGAGACGCAGTAATCCGGCAGGAAAACCACCTTCAGCTTATCACCCACCGCCGGGTCGTTATTAATGGCCTCCGCAACCTTATTGATAGCAAAAATGATGTTCTTCGCCAGGTAATAGCCCGGCGCCGCCTTCGCGCCAAACAGGAATACGCGCGGTACGCGGTCGGCCTGCGGGTTTTCGCGGATCTCTTTGTACAGCGCCAGAATATGCAACAGATTCAGATGCTGACGCTTGTACTCGTGCAGGCGTTTGATCTGAATATCAAAAATCGCGTTGCTTGAAATCTCAATCCCGGTACGGGCCTGGATAAATTTCACCAGGCGCTCTTTGTTCGCCCGTTTGATGTCGCGATATTGCTGACGGAATTTGGCGTCGTCAGCGTATTTTTCGAGGTTGATCAACTGGTCGAGATCGTTAGCCCACTCTTTTTTCAGCGTTTTATCCAGCAACGCCGCAAGCTGCGGATTGCACTGTTTGATCCAGCGACGCGGCGTAATGCCGTTGGTGACATTGTGGAATTTGTTCGGCCAAAGCTGGTGATATTCCGGGAACAGATCTTTCACCACCAGATCGGAGTGCAGCGCCGCCACACCGTTGACCGCAAAGCCGCTGACCACGCACATATTGGCCATGCGTACCTGACGGTCGTGCACCACCGCCAGTTTTGCCCATACCTGCTTATCGCCAGGCCAGGTGTTATCGACCAGCGTCTTAAAGCGGTCGTTAATCTGCTTGATAATCTGCATATGACGCGGCAACAGCGCTTTGATTAACCTCTCGTCCCAGCACTCCAGCGCTTCTGGCATCAGGGTGTGGTTGGTGTAGGCGAAGGTTTTGCTGGTGATAGCCCAGGCGTCATCCCAGCTCAGCTGGTGCTCGTCAATCAGCACGCGCAGCAGTTCCGGAATGGCGATGGTCGGGTGAGTATCGTTCAACTGAATGACCTCGTAATCCGCCAGCTCATGCAGTTTGCGTCCGGCCAGATGATGGCGACGCAGAATATCCGCTACCGAGCAGGCGCACTGGAAGTATTGCTGCATCAGGCGCAGTTTTTTGCCCGCCGTGTGGTTATCGTTGGGATAAAGCACCTTCGTCAGTTTTTCCGCATCGATACCCTGCTGTTCCGCCCGCAGGAAAGCGCCGTCGTTGAATTTGGTCAGATCAAACGGATGGGCGTGGGTCGCCTGCCACAAACGCAGCGGTTGCGCGACACCGTTACGATAGCCTAACACCGGCAGATCCCAGGCCTGGCCTGTAATCACAAAACCTGGCTCCCAGCGCCCTTCTTTGGTGACTTTACCGCCGATCCCAACCTGGACGTCCAGCGCCTCGTTGTGGCGGAACCACGGATAGCTGCCGCGATGCCAGTCATCCGGCGCTTCCATCTGCTTGCCTTCAACAAATGACTGACGGAACAGCCCATACTGGTAGTTCAGACCATAGCCCGTAGCGGACTGCCCGACGGTGGCCATCGAATCGAGGAAGCAGGCGGCCAGACGTCCCAGACCACCGTTGCCGAGCGCCGGATCGACTTCCTCTTCCAGCAGATCGGTCAGATTAATATCGTGCGCTTTCAGTACATCGCTAACGTCCTGGTACCATCCCAGATTTAACAGGTTATTTCCCGTCAGGCGGCCAATCAAAAATTCCATCGAAATGTAGTTCACATGACGCTGGCCTTTCGTCGGCTGCGCTACCGGTTGCGCGCTCAGTAATTCCGCCAGCGCGCCGCTAACGGCCTGCCACCACTGACGAGGCGTCATGTCGGACGCCGACAGTAAACCGAAACGCTGCCACTGACGCGTCAGGGCGGCCTGGAATTGATCTTTATTGAAGGTTGGCTGTGACATAGGAAATCCGTCCTCGGGTAATAAAACAACGTTATCGCTAGTTTGCCAGGCTCGATGTTGACCTTCCTCCTCCCGGCAATGATTAGGGAGGGAGGAGGAGCGGGGATGAGCATAAAAGTGTGATCGCCGCCACTTACCCCTGTATAAACGCGCCGATTCCTGTCAACGACACCCAGTGTTACGCATAATCAAATGAATAAACAGAAATAACAGTAAATCGCGAAGGGGTATTTTCGAAAGATTATATGAACGCCGAAATAGTTTCTTACCTGAAATATTCAGCGGCGGGAGATTCACTCACTAAACATAATTAATTAAACGCCTGGTATCGCCATTGTGTTAAATCCGGATGATGTCCAGGACATTATTTACAATAACGGAAATATGACCTCAGCCCAGCTCTGACGCTCGTTTAAACCGCGCCGAATACTTTTTTAATACCGTTATTTAGAATTGTGACAGAGTGCAAATTCAGACACATAAAAAGTCTGCTTAGCTTGCATTAAAATGCTTTCTGGCCGACCTTATATCTATTAATTACGAAGCGCAAAAAAAATCGCAGTTCCCCCCATTTCCCACAGTGAAGTGATTGCTATGTTGATTCCGTCTAAATTAAGTCGTCCGGTTCGTCTCGACCATACCGTGGTTCGTGAGCGGCTGTTGGCTAAACTTTCCGGCGCGAACAATTTCAGGCTCGCCCTGGTAACCAGTCCTGCTGGCTATGGGAAAACCACGCTTGTCTCACAGTGGGCGGCGGGCAAAAATGAATTAGGCTGGTACTCTCTCGACGAAGGCGATAACCAGCAAGAGCGATTCGCCAGTTACTTAATTGCCGCTATCCAACAGGCCACCGGCGGACACTGCTCTACCAGCGAAGCGATGGCGCAAAAACGTCAGTATGCCAGCCTGACGTCCCTCTTCGCGCAGCTCTTTATTGAACTGGCGCAGTGGCATCGCCCGCTTTATCTGGTGATTGACGACTACCATTTGATTACCAATCCGGTGATTCACGACGCGATGCGCTTTTTCTTACGGCATCAGCCGGAAAATTTCACCCTGGTGGTGTTATCGCGTAATTTGCCGCAACTGGGCATCGCTAACCTGCGCGTGCGCGATCAGCTGTTGGAAATCGGCAGCCAGCAGTTGGCTTTTAACCATCAGGAAGCAAAGCAATTTTTTGACCGTCGTCTTTCGTCGCCCATTGAAGCCGCTGAGAGCAGCCGCATGTGCGACGATGTGGCCGGTTGGGCCACTGCGCTACAGTTGATCGCCCTCTCCGCGCGCCAGAACCATACCTCTGCGCATCACTCCGCCCGCCGTCTTGCCGGGATTAATGCCAGCCACCTTTCTGATTATCTGGTGGACGAAGTACTGGATAACGTGGATGTCAGCACCCGACATTTTTTACTTAAAAGCGCGATCTTACGCTCAATGAATGACGCGTTGATCGTGCGCGTGACCGGCGAAGAAAACGGCCAGATGCGGCTGGAGGAGATTGAGCGCCAGGGGTTATTCCTGCAACGCATGGACGACACGGGCGAGTGGTTTAGCTATCACCCGTTGTTTGGTAGCTTTCTGCGCCAGCGTTGCCAGTGGGAACTGGCGGCGGAACTGCCGGAGATCCACCGCGCGGCCGCGGAAAGCTGGATGGAACAAGGTTTTCCCAGCGAAGCTATTCATCATGCGCTGGCGGCGGGTGACGCGCAAATGCTGCGCGATATCCTGCTTAACCATGCGTGGGGGCTGTTTAATCACAGTGAACTGGCGCTGCTGGAAGAGTCATTAAAAGCGCTGCCGTGGGAAAGCCTGCTGGAAAATCCGCGGCTGGTGTTGTTACAGGCCTGGCTGATGCAAAGCCAACACCGCTACAGCGAAGTGAATACGCTGCTGGCGCGCGCTGAGCAAGAGATCAAAGGGGTCATGGACGGCACGCTACATGCTGAATTTAACGCGCTGCGCGCCCAGGTCGCCATCAACGACGGCAATCCGGAAGAGGCTGAGCGGCTGGCGAAACTGGCGCTGGATGAGCTTCCTCTCGCCTGGTTTTATAGCCGTATTGTCGCGACCTCCGTTCACGGCGAAGTGCTGCACTGTAAAGGCGATCTCAGCCAGTCTTTATCGCTGATGCAGCAAACCGAACAAATGGCGCGCCATCATGACGTCTGGCATTACGCGCTGTGGAGCTTAATTCAACAAAGCGAAATTCAGTTCGCCCAGGGATTCCTGCAGGCCGCATGGGAAACGCAGGAGAGAGCCTTCCAGTTGATCAAAGAGCAACATCTGGAACAACTGCCGATGCATGAGTTTCTGGTACGTATCCGCGCGCAATTGCTGTGGGCGTGGGCGCGCCTTGACGAAGCGGAGGCCTCGGCGCGCAGCGGTATCGCTGTGCTGTCCACCTTCCAGCCGCAACAACAGTTGCAGTGCCTGACGTTACTGGTGCAGTGCTCGCTGGCGCGCGGCGATCTGGATAATGCCCGTAGTCAGCTTAACCGACTGGAAAATTTATTAGGCAATGGCCGTTATCACTGCGACTGGATCTCTAACGCCGATAAGGTGCGTGTCATTTACTGGCAGTTAACCGGCGACAAAAAATCCGCCGCCAACTGGTTACGTCATACGCCCAAACCGGCGTTTGCCAATAACCATTTTCTGCAAGGGCAATGGCGGAATATCGCCCGCGCGCAGATCCTGCTGGGCGAATTCGAGCCTGCGGAAATCGTGCTGGAAGAGTTAAATGAGAATGCCCGTAGCCTGCGCTTAATGAGCGATTTAAACCGCAATCTGCTGTTACTCAATCAGCTTTACTGGCAATCCGGGCGGAAAAACGATGCCCAGCGCGTATTGCTTGATGCCTTACAGCTCGCCAACCGCACCGGATTTATCAGCCATTTTGTGATTGAAGGCGAAGCCATGGCGCAACAATTGCGTCAGCTTATCCAGCTCAATACGCTGCCGGAGATGGAGCAGCATCGCGCGCAGCGCATCCTGCGAGAGATTAACCAACATCACCGGCATAAATTCGCCCATTTTGACGAAGGCTTCGTCGAGCGCCTGCTTAACCATCCGGATGTCCCGGAGCTTATTCGCACCAGCCCGCTCACCCAGCGTGAATGGCAGGTGTTAGGGCTTATCTATTCCGGTTACAGCAACGAACAGATTGCCGGCGAACTGGCGGTGGCCGCAACCACCATTAAGACGCATATCCGCAACCTCTACCAGAAACTCGGCGTCGCGCACCGTCAGGACGCGGTACAGCACGCGCAGCAGTTGCTGAAGATGATGGGGTACGGGGTTTAACGTGTGCCTGATAACGCTTCGCTTATCAGGCCTGCAGAGTCATTTTAAATCATATTGATATTGCTGGTTTTGTAGGCTGGGTAAGGCGTAGCCGCCATCCGGCATAAACGTAAATCCAGACGCTGAGTTGGCTTCAGGCCCGATGGCCGTCGCTCAGCCGCAGGTTAAATGGCGCCCATCCATCCGGCGGGTCCCACTCACCACTGCCATAAATAATACCCTCCCGGATATCGTGAATAATGACGCCATCAATACCACACGGTTCCGATCGCCAGATAATGCCGGAACTCACGTTGATAAGAAACGTATACTGAAAGGTTGTGACCAGGAAATTCTCGCTCAGCGAGGCCTTATGATCCCAAACATCGGGTATTGAATAAATATGGCCAACATAATCATCAAGAAACAGGCTCTTAACCTGATGTGAATCCGTATCAAATAAGTGAACGTGCTGACCGTATAATATCGCAATAGTCTTATCATTATTCATGATGCCGCTGAAGCACTGCTCAACGATCCAGCGCCCCTCTTCCAGCGCGACAAAAAGACACAGCACGATA
Organism: Salmonella sp. NW722; assembly: GCF_051702785.1. Classification (NCBI taxonomy): domain Bacteria; kingdom Pseudomonadati; phylum Pseudomonadota; class Gammaproteobacteria; order Enterobacterales; family Enterobacteriaceae; genus Salmonella; species Salmonella sp. NW722. Next base: position 327,444 of record NZ_JAMMIN010000006.1, on the reverse strand, counting down.
ACCGGCTCGCCGTCCTGACTCACCAGCACTCTTCGCCGCATCGTTGAAGGGCCGGAAAAGGGATTAACATCCCTCTCCGGGATGGCGTCAGCAACGCGTTGTTCAGCATCAAGGAAATCAGCGTGGTATGTCATGATCCGCTATCCTTTTTACTTACCATAACCTGCACCATCTCCCTCGCCTCCTCCAGGTTGAACGTTACCGGCAAAAACCGTTCCACCACCGCAATATTGGTAAGCAAGTGAGCGGAAGCCCGCGCCACGGTAAACGCGCCTTCGCCCGCCAGCGCCAGCGGTAAAATCAGCTGGTCGGCCAGATGCTCTCCCACCGCCGCCGGGCTTGCGAGATAGCGCCGCGCTTCATGCGCAACCTGATTAGCTACCGCTTCCGCGCTGGTGCCTTTTACGCCGAACGCGGCGAACAGTTCGGTCAACTGTTCGCTTTGGATCATCAGCAACAGCGCATTGCCCGGCCCGCAGCCGCCTTCCTGCGCAACGACGTTTTTCTCCGCCTGCGGGAAGTGGGCTTCCAGCGTTGCGACTTCACGTTCGCCAACGTGGTAAGGAACCGCCGCCAGCAAAGCTTCAGCGGTGGTGCGCAGCGTCTCGCCGCGCGATATCAGCGTTAGCCCGCGTAAAGACGTTGCCGGTTCGACGACCGTCGCCGCCGCGCCGCCGCCTGCCGGATAAAAGCCGTGTTTTATCAGTGTGGTACGCTGGCTGATGCCCATCCTCGCCAACAGCGGCTCCCAGACGCGGCAAATAAAATCGGCGCTGGGCGCGGCCTGATTATGCGTCCCGCCGTGAACCTCCACGCGGGATGAACCATCGGCAAACCACAGCGCGGGCAGGACGGTTTGCAGCACCAGCATACAACTGCCCGCGCTGCCAATCGCGAAACGGTACTCGCCGCCGCGAATCGGCCCCGGCGTAAAACGCAACTGTTGCGAGCCCAGCTCGTCGCCGTTCACCTGCGCGCCGCAGATTTCCGTCGCCGCCCGCACCGCCGTTAAATGCTGGCGCAGCAGCCCCGATTTGGCGCGCCCGGCGCGGATGCCGCTCATTTCAAACGGCTGGCCGGTTATCATTGATAAACTCAGCGCCGAGCGCAAAATCTGCCCGCCGCCCTCTCCCTGTGCGCCATCCAGCGCGATGATCCTTGCCATTTTCTATCCTTTAACGCACACCACCTGCCGCAGGGTGTACATGATTTCCACCAGGTCAGACTGCGCCGCCATCACCGCATCAATATCTTTATACGCCATTGGGATCTCGTCGATCACGTCCGCATCTTTACGGCATTCGACATGCGCGGTGGCGCGAATCTGATCGTCAACGCTGAACAGTTTCTTCGCTTTCGTTCGGCTCATCACACGTCCGGCGCCGTGGCTGCACGAACAGAACGACTCTTCGTTACCCAGCCCGCGCACGATAAAGCTTTTCGCCCCCATCGAACCGGGAATGATACCGAACTCACCGCGCCGCGCCGAAACCGCCCCTTTACGCGTCACATAGATCTCTTCGCCAAAGTGCTGCTCTTTTTGCACATAGTTATGGTGGCAGTTGATCTCGTCCATATCGAGGGCGATCGGTTTTTCCACGCAGCGCTGGAGCGCCGCCAGCGCGTTTTCCATCATCGCCTCACGGTTCAGGCTGGCGAATTGCTGCGCCCAGTGTACCGCTTTCAGGTAATCATCAAAATATTCGCTTCCTTCATTAAAATACGCCAGATCGCGGGACGGCAGCGTTTCTAACTGCTCCTGCATTTCTTGCTGCGCCAGGCCGATAAAATAGGTGCCGATGGCGTTACCGATCCCGCGCGAACCGGAGTGCAGCATGATCCATACCCGATCGGTTTCATCCAGACAGATCTCAATAAAGTGGTTACCGGTTCCCAACGTTCCCAGGTGCTTATAGCTATTGGTATTCAAAAAGCGCGGATATTTTTGCGTTAACCACTGATATCCCGCTTCCAGTTGCGCCCATTTTTCATCAACGTTGGCGGGCGGGTTTCCCCATGCGCCCACATCGCGACGCCCGCGTCCGGTGGTACGCCCGTGAGGCACAGCGGCCTCTATGGCGTTACGCAGTTCTGCCAGATTTTCCGGCAGATCGGCCGCCGTTAAGCTGGTACGCAGCGCGTTCATTCCACAACCGATATCCACGCCCACCGCCGCCGGAATAATCGCCCCTTTCGTCGGGATCACGCTACCGATGGTCGATCCTTTCCCCAAATGCACATCCGGCATAACGGCAATATGTTTAAAAATAAACGGCATTTTCGCCGTATTGATCAGCTGCTGACGGGCATCGTCTTCTACCGGTACGCCTTTGGTCCACATTTTTACCGGTGCGTTCTGGGTGGTCATCAATTCGTAATTCATCATTTTTTTCTCGTTTTAATCATTAGGGTGGCGACAAGTGGTGAAGAATCTTAACTCCGGTTAAACCGGAGGCGCAGGGATTGAACCTGCTAGCGGCATTACCTCCGCGTTACCTGTAGATCCTCCGGCATTCGCCAAAACAGGGTGGCACGACAAGTTGAGGTGGATCAGCCTGCTCTAACCGACTGAGCTACGGAGTCAGACTCCGGCAGGACTCGAACCTGCGACCTGGATCTTCATAGGATGTAGATCCACCAGCATTCGTGCCTTCAGCGTTGCGCGACAAATTCATAGCCGGGATGATACGCATCGGGAAAGATGTAATCCCGGCCAGCATTCGCGCCGCGCTGAATACTCTTTACAGCGTCACGGCTTCAATCTCTTCCAGCCAGTGCGCGCTGCCATAGCGACCGTTAACAAAGTTATCTATCACCGTAAACACCTCGTCGCTGAAGCCGCCGACGTTCAAAATATCGCTTCGTTCCGCCGCCTGGGTGGTGCCGTAAGGCAGCAGATCGATACACACCAGGCGCGCCTGCGGGTTGCGCTTTTTCAGTTCGATCCAGCATTCCATGGTGGCCGTTGAGCCATGGCGCGACTTATCAACCCACGATTCGTTATCCGACACCATAATCACCAGATCCACCCGCGCCCGCTCGTTCAACAACCTACGCAGCGGCGCGGAGCAGTTGGTGCCGCCGCCGCCAACCGCCGCCAGCTTTTGCGCGTTGTGCATAACCGACTGGCGCGCATCAAGCCACACGTCGACCACATCGCATTCAAACGGCACCACGCGGGCCTGCGGATGATTACGCAGCACGGCGGCGGCGATCAGCCCGGCAACATCCACGCAGCGGATCTTACTGGTCGCCCCCTTGCGATAGCCGGTTATCGACGACTTCATCGACCCCGACACGTCCGGGCAGACCACCACATTGCCGCGAAACGGCGGAATGTTCTCCAGCGCGTACTCCATCGCCTGCGCTAAAGCCTCGCGAATAACCTGCGGCACGCTGCTTTGCAGATTGCTCCACGCCGACAACAGCTGATAAGGATAGACCCAGGACTGGCGCACCTGCGCCCTGTCCGCCAGCCGCTGCGCCACGCTGGCGGCAAGCGTTGCATTCTCAAACACGTCATGACGCGCCAGCGTATTCAAATTCATCCGCAACGTTTGCCAACTCATCCGCTGCGCCAGTTGCGCCCACTGTTCGCGACTCAGCGGCGCGTTGGTCAGCAGTAAAAACGGCACATCGGGTAAGGCCGCGCCCATGTCGCCTTCACGAAACGCCAGCAGCGCGCGCGTTTTTTCCGGCAGTTGCGCCTTATCGCACGGCTTACCAATCAGCCAGGCGAAGAAGGCTTCCTGCCACGCCGCCTGCGGCCGTGGGTGCACCATTTTGACGATATCCGCCAGCGACGGCGCATTGCCCACCGAGGCCTGCAATAAGCGCTCTTCGCTGGCGTTCTGTAACCAACGCTGCACCAGCTTCTTTGGCCGCGTCCCCAGCGAGCGCCGCCCGGTCACGCCGCTGCGCAAAATTTGCACAAAGTTACGCAGCATCCGGCCATTATTGATCACCCGCGTAAATACTACCGGCAGCAGCGCCGAACCACGCGCCGCCAGAATGGCGGTCAACAGCGCGGGCATATCCTTCATCATCCCGCGTTCGCGGCCATAAATCGCCAGTTGCGCTAAAAACAGATCGTCGAGATCTTTCGCTGTCGCCAGAACATCATTTAGCTGCGCCTGGCCGCTGGCATAAAAAGTCTCGTTCATGCAGCCGGTCATCACCATTTGCGCCAGTTTATGGCGCGGGGTGAAGGCAAAGGCCGCTGCGCCTTGCTGATTGCTGGCGTTGGCCAGCGGCGCGTCCCTTAACAGCGAACGGAACAAAAGTGGATTAGCCATTTGTTTTTCCCATTTCCGTTATTCTCCATGCCAGAGTTATTGCAACCAGCGTGCCAGAAAATAAATTATTTTTTTAGTTTATTGATTTTTAACTGCTTTATTTCTTTAGTGTTCAGGTGAAAGAAAAATGCCTGCACGGCAGCTATTAAAAAGCGATAAAATTATCTCGTCTTTTAGAAGGAAATCTAAGATGCGAAAAACGGTGGCCTTTGGTTTTGTCGGCACGGTGCTCGACTATGCAGGACGCGGCAGTCAGCGTTGGGAAAAATGGCGTCCTACTTTGTGTCTGTGCCAGCAGGAGACGCTGGTCGTTCACCGCCTGGAACTGCTGTACGATGCCCGCTCTCGCTCGCTGTTTGAAGGATTAAAGAAGGATATCGCCAGCGTCTCGCCGGAAACGGAAGTCGTCGGCGTAGAAATCGCGATCCGCAACCCGTGGGACTTCGAAGAGGTTTACGCCTGCCTGCACGATTTCGCCCGCAGCCATACCTTTCATCCCGAAGATGAAGACTATCTGATTCATATCACCACCGGCACCCACGTCGCGCAGATCTGCTGGTTCCTGCTGGCGGAGGCGCGCTATCTACCGGCGCGATTAGCGCAGACCTCGCCGCCGCGCAAAAAAGATAAACCGCATAGCACGGGCGACGTGACGATTATTGACCTCGACCTCAGCCGCTACAATGACATCGCCACCCGCTTCGCCCAGGAGCGGGAGGAGACGCTCAACTTCCTGAAGTCCGGCATTGCAACCCGCAACCCGTGTTTCAACCGGATGATTGAGCAAATTGAGCGCGTCGCGATACGCTCCCGTTCGCCAATCCTGCTCAACGGCCCGACCGGCGCGGGCAAGTCGTTTCTCGCCCGTCGCGTCTATGAACTAAAACTGGCCCGCCACCAGTTCAGCGGCCCGTTTGTCGAAGTGAACTGCGCCACCCTGCGCGGCGACACGGCGATGTCGGCGCTATTCGGCCACGTTAAGGGGGCGTTTACCGGCGCGAGAGAGGAACGTGCGGGACTGCTGCGCAGCGCCGACGGCGGCATGTTGTTTCTTGACGAAGTGGGAGAGCTGGGCGCGGATGAACAGGCCATGTTGCTGAAAGCCATTGAAGAGAAACGCTTTTATCCTTTCGGCAGCGACCAGCAGGTCAGCAGCGATTTCCAGTTGATTGCCGGCACGGTGCGCGACCTGCGCCAGCGGGTGGCGGAGGGGACATTCCGCGAAGACCTGTACGCGCGCATTAATCTCTGGACCTTCGAACTACCGGGCCTGCGTCAGCGCCAGGAAGATATTGAGCCAAACCTTGACTACGAACTGGAACGCCACGCGGCGCTAACCGGCGACAGCGTGCGTTTTAATACCGAAGCGCGCCGCGCCTGGCTGAGCTTCGCCACCTCGCCGCAGGCCGCCTGGCGTGGTAACTTCCGCGAACTCTCCGCCAGCGTCACCCGCATGGCGACGCTGGCGGACAACGGGCGAATCACGGTCGAAACGGTAGACGATGAAATCGCGCGTTTGCGCTATAGCTGGAATGACCATCGCCCCTCCGCGCTCGACGGACTGCCGGGCATTGACGCAACGGCGCTGGATCTGTTTGACCGTATGCAACTGGAAAACGTCGTTGCCGTCTGCCGCCTGGCGAAAACCCTTTCCGACGCCGGGCGGCAGCTATTCAACGTTTCCCGTCAGGGGAAAGCCACGGTGAATGACGCTGACCGGCTGCGTAAGTACCTGGCGCGTTTTGGTCTGACGTGGGACGTTTTACAGAATTAACACAGCTCCAGTTGGATATGGTTCTCCGTCAACACCTGCATCACGCCCGGCGGCGGCAGGGTATCGGTGTAGACCGCATCGACCATACTAATGCTGCCCATGTTTACCATCGCGTTACGGCCAAATTTAGAGTGATCCACCACCAGCATCACGTGGCGCGAATTTTCGATAATCGCGCGCTTGGTGCGTACCTCATGGTAGTCAAATTCCAGCAACGAGCCGTCGCTATCAATACCGCTAATACCGAGAATGCCGAAATCGAGACGGAACTGGGCGATAAAGTCCTGCGTCGCTTCGCCAATAATGCCGCCGTCGCGGCTACGGAGTTCGCCGCCAGCGAGGATAATACGAAAATCCTCTTTCGCCATTAGCGTGTTCGCTACGTTCAAATTGTTGGTCACGATCCGCAAATTACTGTGCCCTAACAGGGCGTGCGCTACGGCTTCCGGCGTCGTGCCGATATCAATAAACAGCGTTGAACCATTGGGGATCTGGGCCGCGACTTTGCGAGCGATGCGCTCTTTTTCTTCCGTTTGCGTCGCCTTACGATCGTGCCACGGCGTGTTCACCGAGCTGGAGGGCAACGCCGCGCCGCCATGGTGGCGCAAAATCATATTCTGTTCCGCCAGATCGTTAAGATCCCGACGAATGGTTTGCGGGCTGACAGAAAAATGCTCCACCAGCTCTTCCGTACTGACGTACCCCTGTTTTTTCACCAGTTCAATGATCGCGTCATGCCGTTGTGTTTGTTTCATGAATAATCTCTGAAAGTAACCAACCTTGCGCCGGATAGCGGCATTCGCCCTACCCGGCCTGGAAAAATATCTCGACCACAGGCCGGATACGCCTCACGTTCGTTTTCGCGCATTCAGCGTATCAACAAAGGCCATCGCTAAACCGACGATAAGCCCGGCGATGTGCGCGCCGTTCGCCATAGACATGCCAAACCAGTCAAACCAACCAGCGACTATCCACAATAATGCAAAAATAATTAAGCCGCGCTGGAGGTAAATTCCGCTTTGCGGATCGCGCTCTCCGCGCAGCCACACGTAACCCATCAGCGCATAGACGACGCCGGACAGCCCGCCAAACCACGGGCCGCTAAATTTCTGCTGTACATAGCCGCTTAGCAGCGCGCTTATCACCGTAATGACGATTAATTTACCGCTGCCCAGGCGCTTCTCTACCGCCCCGCCGAGATACCACCACCACAGCAGGTTAAAAAGAATATGCATCAGTGAGAAGTGCATAAAGATATGGGTGAAGTAGCGCCAGACTTCAAATTTTAAAACCGGATCGAACGGCCACGCCAGCCACACCATCACCGTCTGATCGCCGATGAGACTCATCGCGATATAGACCACCACGCAGGCGAGCATCACGATCCAGGTAACAGGGCCGGCTCGTTCACGCAGCGTGGCGAGAAAGGGAAAACGGCGGTAGCGTAGCCCGCTGTTAGTCTGCCCGGACTGCCAGCTAGCCGCCAGATAACGCGGATCGCCGAGATTTTCTATAAACCGCGCCAGCTCGACCCGCACACGTTCGGCCTGCGATTCATCTGCCAACCAGATATCGCTTTGATTATGTTGCTGAATAGTAAGAATGACGCCCTGGGTGGCCATATAATCAACAAATGCCTGCGCCACGCGAGGATTCGCAAAGGAAGTAATCATCAACATTATTGCTGTCGCTTAGTCCATACAAAAGAAGACAGTATATATACCCTTCTCGTCGGAGGCTGCATCTTTATGGGATTACGCGCCATTCGCGACATCGGCAGGGAAACGGCGATGCCAGGCCTCAAACCCGCCGTCAATGCTGTAAACCGCATCATAGCCTTGCTGGAGCAGATACTGCGCGGCGCCTTTACTACTGTTGCCGTGATAGCACATTACCATCACGGCGGTATCGAAACCATGCTCACGCATAAACGCGCCCAGCGTATCGTTAGTCAAGTGAAACGCCTGCGGCGCATGACCCATGGCATAACTTTGCGGATCGCGAATATCGACCAGCACCGCCGCGCCCTGGCGCAGTTTCTGATACGCCTCTTCTACAGTGATACATTCAAATTGTTCCATGAATCGCTCTTTCATTATTGCCGGTGAAGCCAATTAAGGCATTTTATCGCCCAGTGTACGTTGACGGAGTAGCTTAACGCCATAATGTTATACATATCACTCTAAAATGTTTTTTCGATGTTACCAATAGCGCGTTTCTTTGCTATTATGTTCGATAACGAACATTTTTGAACTTTAACGAAAGTGCAAGAGGGCAGCATGGAAACCAAAGATCTGATCGTGATAGGCGGGGGCATTAACGGTGCAGGCATCGCGGCTGATGCCGCCGGACGCGGTTTGTCCGTACTCATGCTGGAAGCGCAGGATTTGGCCTGCGCGACCTCATCCGCCAGTTCGAAGCTTATCCACGGTGGCTTACGCTACCTTGAACACTACGAGTTCCGTCTGGTCAGCGAAGCGCTGGCAGAACGTGAGGTACTGTTGAAAATGGCGCCGCACATCGCCTTCCCGATGCGTTTTCGTCTGCCGCACCGCCCGCATTTACGTCCGGCCTGGATGATCCGTATCGGTCTGTTTATGTACGATCACCTCGGCAAACGTACCAGTTTACCCGGTTCCACCGGTGTGCGGTTTGGCGCAGATTCGGTGCTCAAACCGGAAATCGTGCGCGGATTCGAATACTCCGACTGCTGGGTAGACGATGCGCGTCTGGTGCTGGCTAACGCACAGATGGTGGTGCGTAAAGGCGGCGAAGTCCTTACCCGTACTCGCGCAACCGCCGCTCGTCGGGAAAATGGCCTGTGGATTGTCGAAGCGGAAGATATCGACACCGGTAAAAAATATGTCTGGCAGGCGCGCGGGCTGGTTAACGCCACCGGACCGTGGGTCAAACAGTTCTTCGACGAAGGGATGCACCTGCCGTCGCCGTATGGCATCCGCCTGATCAAAGGCAGCCATATCGTCGTGCCGCGCGTCCATAATCAGAAGCAGGCGTATATTCTGCAAAACGAAGATAAGCGTATCGTCTTTGTCATTCCGTGGATGGAAGAGTTTTCGATCATTGGCACAACCGATGTCGAATATAAAGGCGATCCGAAAGCGGTAAAAATTGAAGAGAGCGAAATTAATTACCTGTTGAAGGTTTATAACGCGCACTTCCAGAAACAACTGGGGCGCGATGACATCGTCTGGACGTACTCCGGCGTCCGTCCGCTGTGCGATGATGAGTCCGACTCACCGCAGGCGATCACTCGCGATTACACCCTGGATATCCATGATGAAAACGGCAAAGCGCCGCTGCTTTCCGTGTTTGGCGGTAAGCTCACGACCTACCGTAAGCTGGCCGAACACGCGATGGAAAAACTGGCGTCTTATTATCCAGGCATCGGGCCGGCATGGACCAAAACGTGCGTACTGCCCGGCGGCGACATCGACGGCAGCCGCGAAGATTACGCGGCGAAGCTGCGTCGTCGTTACCCATTCCTGACGGAATCGCTGGCGCGCCACTATTCGCGCACTTACGGCAGCAACACGGAGTGGATTCTCGGCGAAGCCACATCGCTGCTTGATTTAGGCGAAGATTTCGGTCATGAGTTTTACGAAGCGGAACTCAAGTACCTGGTGGATCACGAATGGGTGCGCCGTACTGAAGACGCTATCTGGCGTCGCACCAAAGAAGGCATGTGGCTGACCGCCGAACAGCAGTCCCGCATCACCCAGTGGCTGGCGGCGTATGTTGAGAAACACCAACTTTCACTGGCGTCGTAATAAAATCCGGGGCGGTTTATACCGCCCTTTTCGCCACATACCGCATTCACTCGCCGGGTTTTGTACAGCCGGGCATATGATTAGTGATACGGTAGCGATCGACACTTATTTGGGTAATAAAGAAGGGTTTTGCCCGCGCTTCGCTATTCCAGAGAGTTTTCCCCGTTTTACACCAGCTTTTATGAGAAAAGTTGGCATAATGAACCACGCTCTCCTCCCCCAGCACGCTTTCAAAATGCGCGCGTTTATCACCGTCGGCCACGCTAAAGTCAGCATAAAAAAGATTGCTGTCCAGGTTAAACGTCATCTCTATTTCACTGGCGGACGATGGAAAGAACACAGGCAGCCAGGTCCAGATACCGGACTGCTCGGGTATGGCGGCATAATCAGGAAAATAGCTTACCTGGCGATCATCGCAGGCGGTCAGCACAGCGACGATGATTAATGCCGCGCCACACCGGAGGACCTGATTAATCAGCTCAGCAACAATATCTTTATGCCACGAAGTGGATTCACGCCGTGCAATACGAATACCAGCGCCGCTGACCGGGTCTACGCCAACCAGTTCCACATATAATTTAACATCTTCCATTTAGTCCCTTTATTTCGCGGCCGGATACAGCGGTACATATCCCACATCCTGCACCAACTGTTGTCCCTGCGGGCTTAGAAACCAGTCCACCAGATTTTGTGTTTCCGCTGTGGGGTGTTCACGGGTAACCATATAAACATCAACCGTGTACGGGTAACTGCCGTTACGAATATTTTCAACCGTCGGCGCAACATCGTTTATCGCCAGTAATTTAATCTCTTTATTGCTGTGCATCTGCGTAGCGTAATAACGAAAGGTATAGCCAATGGCGTTGTGCGTATTGCGATACTCAGCCACGATATCCACCATTTCCCCCATTGCGGTTGCCACTGATGTTGTTTGCGCTGGCATCAGCTTCGTTTCTTTCATTACCTTCGCCAGCATCGCCGTTTGGCTGCCAGAGTTTTCCGGTCGCTGCCAGGGCTTAATGTCGATTGCCTCTCCGCCCACCTCATTCCAGTGGGTGATTCTTCCGCTAAAAATGCCGCGAATTTGTACATCACTCAACGATGACACGGGATTGTTTTGGTTGACGATAAACACAAACGCTTCACGTGCAAAGGGGGTGTAAACCAGTTTTACGCCACTGGCCTCGGCCAATTGCTTTTGAGCAGTGGAAGGCTGGGCGACAAAAATAAGATCGGCATTACCGTTAAGGATATTTTGATAGGCTTCAATGGTTCCCTGGTTTTCAAGGTAGTCTTCAGGGCAGATATCATCCGGAAAGCGCGTAAGCGCATAAAAAGCCGAGGCGTATAACGGCAAGCCAGCCGTTGCGCCATCGAGCCGCGGCCAATTTTGGGTGAGCAAAAGTGTCGGTTCATCGCGCAGCCCGGTTAGCTTGTTGCCCCATGTGTGCGCCTGATAATCGCGGAAATAAAGATATTCACTGCTCTCGGGAGCGGGATACTTCACGGCATAAAGATGTGACTGGTATACGGCACAGCTCCCGAAAAACAGCAAGCAAATCACCAGCAGATTACGACAAGTGTAGCCCGCACCGCCGCGTAGCACTCCCCAACGCGCACCGCCATACCCTAATGCAAAACAGAGCTGCGAGCCAACCGGGATGAGCAACACTGCCCATACCCAGCCGTTGAAAAAGGATATTACGCTGGGTACTAACCAAAGCATTTGCACCACCTGGGCGATGGGTTTACGCCCTATCGCGCGAATATTAAGATCGGTGAGAAACATCAGGATGACCCCCCCCATCAGCACCACCAGAGCGGGCATAAGCAGGCAGCAATCACGCCATTCTGGATTTACCTCTGATGCATTTCCCTTTCCCCATATCCGGCCACAGAGAAAAATTAACCCTGCGCCCAGAAGCGCTACCGGGATAATGGTCGCCTCCTCAATAGATCGCGCGACGGGGATACTATTTTCAAGAACGCTAATGTACGCCCACATTCCCCCCACGATAATCGTAATAATGTTCACCAGCAGCGGCACGCCGATAAACGCCATTATGATTGACAAAAAAAGCCACTTAGTATTTTTCATTTTTCTATCCGCTAATCCCTGCGATAGCGGAAGTATAAACCCGGTAGTCCTGAGCACCCCCCATGCATTTTTCTGAAATCGCGACGTTAAAACATTCACGATAGCGGCAGACAGAAGTTGAAAGTTCCGGCTGCCGTTTTTTATTTACAGGCTCATATTAACCTGCAAGATCGATCTTTTTCCGCGCCTGCCCAACAGCATCGGCGGCCCGCAATGCCGCCTGCACAGCCTCCGGCGTAATGGTAAACGGCTCGTTGTGCATCGTTTCCCCGGTTTGACAAGACGCCCTGGCAACGGCCAGCAGTTCATCATCGCTAACGCCAGCCAGACCAATATCCGCCAGCGTGGTGGGCAAGCCTATATCTTCACAAAATTGATAAACCTCCTCGATAAGCTCAGGCGCTCTATCGGTGAGCACAAGCATTGCCAGCGTGCCAAACGCAACCTTTTCCCCATGCCAGTATTTGTGCGTGGCGGGCAGTACCGTCAGACCGTTATGAATGGCGTGCGCCGCCGCCAGCCCACCGCTTTCAAAACCAAGCCCGGATAATAGCGTATTCGCTTCGATAACATGTTCGAGCGCCGGAGTAACCTGATGTTGTTCACAGGCAAGCTTCGCCAGGCGCCCATAGCGCATTAAGGTGGTGTAGCAAAAGCGCGCCAGCTCAAATGCGGTCATCGGTCCTGGCCTGGTGGTCATATTGCCTGCCCCTTTGATGCGGCAATCTTCCGCTTCAAACCAGGTTGCCAGCGCATCGCCTATCCCGGAAACCAAAAAGCGTACCGGCGCGGCAGCAATAATACTGCTGTCCACCAGCACAAGCGTCGGGTTACGTGGAATCATCAGGTAGCGTTTGAATTGCCCTTCTGGCGTATAGATAACAACCAGTGAACTGCACGGCGCATCCGTTGAGGCCAGAGTAGGAACCACGGCAATAGGCAGCCGCAGGCTGGCGCCGGTTGCTTTTGCCGTATCCAGGGTTTTCCCACCCCCCATACCGACAATCACATCGGCGCCAATTTCCTGCGCGCGTGCGGAGATGCGAGCAATTTCCTCATCACTGCACTCGCTACTGAACACTTCGATATCAAATTCAATCACCCCGTGCAGTGCTGTTGCAACTGTATCCCGGTAGGTGTTGTGAACAACAGGATCCTGCAAAATCAGCGCCTTATGACCGAGTGCGGCCAATTCCTGCGGGAGATGCGTTGTCAACGCTCCTTTACCCTGAACATATCGTGACGGAAAGATCGCGGTAGTAACCATTGTTTCTCCTTAAAAAGCATTAAAGTTCAATATACAGAACATAAATTCCACATAAAGAATTTAATGCTGTTTACTCTGAACGCACAATGACCAGGTGAGAGCATAATCTTATCCTGTGAGGCAGTGCACAATTTTGGCTATGTATTAGACCGATGAGCAGTTTCCATTGGGTTACCCGCTCTTTCTCACCTTATCTCCGTTCATTTTTGAAGCAAATCACAAAATATAACCTTCCTTAGAGTATGGAATTGACGCTGTATGAATACGTCGGCATAGTGTCAATATACAGAACAGTAGTTCCATATACAGAACAAATTTTTGATACTAAAGGGATGCAATGATGAGCATTGAAATAGAGAAACCGACCACACGAGGGCGCTGGCTGCATATTATTCCAGCCACGATCCTCGTTTATATCGTGGCCTATATGGACAGGACCAATATCGCCATTGGGATCGCAGGCGGCATGGATGAAGATTTAGGCATGACGGCTTCTTTTGCCGGTCTGGTCGCCGGGATCTTCTTTATTGGTTATATCTTCCTGCAAATTCCCGGCGGTCAGATAGCCGAGCGGCTAAGCGCCAAAAAGTTAATTGCCTGGACAATCGTCGCCTGGGGTGGCTTTGCCCTGCTGACCGGTTTTGTTCAGACACCGACGCAGTTGTTGATTATTCGCTTTGTGCTCGGCGTGGCGGAAGGTGCTGTGTATCCCGCCATTCTGGCGCTGATTGGCCACTGGTTCCCAAATGAGGAGCGCGCCAGGGCTATCGCCTATTTCCAGATGAACCTGGCCGTCGCTTCTATTATTACCGGGCCGCTTTCCGGCTGGCTTATTGAAACCTACGGCTGGCGGGAGATGTTTATCATCGAAGGCTTGCTCTCTCTGGGACTGCTCTTTGTCTGGCTACCTTTGGTTTCCGATCACCCGCATCAGGCAAAGTGGCTGGATCCGAAAGAGCGCGCCTGGATCGAACAAAAATTGCTGGCCGATCGCGCGTTGAGTATTGGCGGAGAGCAAAGCAGCATTCGCGGCGTATTAAAAAGCATCAACCTGTGGAAGCTTGTCGGTATCTATTTCTTCGTACAGGTCGGCTTCTATGGCTTCGCGCTATGGATGCCAAATCTGATTAAACACCTGACCGGCAGCGGCATGACCATCGTTGGGGTACTCACTGCGGCGCCTTACGTTCTGTGCATTATCGGTCAGTATTACATCGCCAAATGGTGTGATAAGACGATGAATCGCCGCCTTTACACGGCTATTCCTCTGCTGGGTTTCGCGGTCTGCCTCGCCCTCTCCTTATTACTGAAAGATAACGTCTGGCTCGCCTACGGCATGATGGTTATTTGCGGGTTCTTCCTGCAAGCCTATGCCGGTCCATTCTGGACGCTGCCGCCATTACTCTTCGCCCCCAACGTTCTGGGCGGCGTGCGCGGCACGATCAACGCCCTGGGCAACATTGGCGGCTTTATCGGTCCGTACCTCGTCGGGCTGTTAACGGTGACGTTCTCGCAAACAGCAGGAATGACCGTACTGGTTGCCGCACTGCTTATCGCCGTTGGACTGCTTTTCAGCTTGCCTTCTGTTACCGCTCGTCCTGCAGGTAGCAGCAACACACCTAACACCTCGACGCCGGGTGCGTCACTTAAACAGGAAGGAATCGCCAAATGAGCCAAAAATGTCAACATGCTCGCGATCTGTGGTCGCAGCTCGACGCCCTGCGTCTTGGAATGAATTACAGCAAAGAAGATGTCAATAAACTGCAGGTCCTGGTGGATGATTGCTATGGCGAAAGTCATCCGGGCAGTTTCCATCTTAACCAACTGGGCGATGAAGCCGTGCTGGGTGTTCATGAAAGCGGCGGTCGCGCGGTCCGTCACCATGTGACGGATATCTGCGACGGCTGGGGTCAGGGCCACGATGGGATGAACTACATCCTGGCATCTCGAGAAGCCATTGCCAACATGGTCGAAATTCATGCCTCAGTGGTGCCTTATGATGCTGGTATTCTGATCTCAAGCTGCGATAAATCTATCCCGGCGCATCTGATTGCCGCCGCACGCCTGAACCTGCCGCTGCTGCATATTCCCGGCGGTTCTATGCGTCCGGCACCGAATATGAGTACTTCTGACCTCGGCGGGATCACTGCTAAGTTGAAGAAAGGCGAAATCGGCATTCAGCAAGTGGAAGCCATGCAGCAATGCGGTTGCCCCACCGCCGGAGCCTGCCAGTTTATGGGAACGGCCAGTACCATGCAGTGCATGTCGGAGGCCTTGGGGCTGGCCCTGCCAGGCAGCGCTTTGCTGCCATCGACCCTGGCGGAAATTCGCCGCGTTGCCAGAACCGCAGGCCACCAGGCGCTGTATCTGGCGGAGAAAAATATCACCACCCATAAGATCCTGACTCCTGCGGCGTTTGAAAATGCTATCAAAGTCCATGCTGCTATTGGTGGCAGCACCAATGCGATGATCCACCTTCCGGCCATCGCTCATGAACTTGGATGGGAGCTGAAGCCCGAACTGTTTGATCGGATCAATAACGAAATCCCTTATCTGACCAATATTCAGCCCAGCGGTGAATACGTTACCGAAATGATGTGGTTCGCTGGCGGCGTGCCAATGGTGCAATGGTATCTGCGCGATTATCTGGATCTTGATGTTCTTACCGTGACTGGCCGTACGCTCGGCGACAACCTGGAAATGCTCCATCAATCCGGCTTCTTTACCCGCAACCACGGTTACCTCAACAATTACAAAGTCAGTCCGGAGGCGGTAATCCGTAAACCAGAAAATGCCACCAAAAAAGGGTCGATTGCGGTACTGAAAGGCAACATCGCGCCTGAAGGAGCGGTCATTAAATACGCGGCCTGTGCGCCGGATATGCACCACCATACCGGTCCGGCTCGGGTCTTTAACTCCGAAGAAGACGCTCAGCAGGCCATCATCCATAACCATATCGAACCCGGAGACGTCATTTTCATTCGCTACGAAGGCGCAAAAGGCTCTGGCGCACCGGAAATGCTGATGACCACCGATGCCATCGTGTATGACAAACGCCTCGACGGAAAAGTCGCATTGATTACCGACGGTCGTTTCTCTGGAGCGACCAGCGGGCCATGTGTCGGACACGTCTCGCCAGAAGCCGCTGATGGCGGGCCGATTGCCCTGGTGGAAGATGGTGATTTAATCGAAATGGATGTGAAAGGCCGCAAGCTCAATATTGTAGGGATCGACGGGATGCCTAAAACAGAAGAGGAAATACGCCGCTGTCTTGAAGAGCGTCGAGCAAGCTGGAAGAAACCTGATTATTCAAACCGTCGCGGCGTCTTTAAACAGTTCACCGCTAATGCAACATCATTAATGGCCGGAGCCTGGCTTAAATAATATCCCTGGCGGGCTACGGCTCGCCTGTTTTAAGGATCAATACATGACTCAGATTACGAAATTTCACGGCGTATTTCCGCCAGTTCCGACCATTGTTAATGCGCAGGGAGAGTTAGATAAAGTCGGCATGGCAACCTTGCTGGATCATCTTATTGCAAGCAAGGTCAATGGCGTATTACTGCTGGGCAGCGGGGGGGAATTTTGCCATATGACCAATGCGCTGCGTCTGGAAACCGCAGAGTTTTGCGTCCGTCATATTAACCGCCGTATTCCAGTACTATTAGGTATTAGCAGCACCAGCACGCAGGAAGTGATTGAGTATGGTCAGCATGCCGACCGACTCGAAGTCGATGCCGTGCTGGTACTCAATCCCTACTATGCCAGATTGACCGATGAGTATATTTATCATCATTTCAAAACCGTGGCTAATAACATAAAAAGCCCGGTCATTCTCTACAACTTTCCAGCATTGACGGGGCAGGACCTTAGCGTTGATTTAATTACCCGGCTGGCGCAGGATCACCCCAATATTATCGGCATTAAGGATACCGTTGATAATATCAGCCATATTCGTGAAATCATCAATAATGTCAGGCCAGTGCGTCCGGACTTCGTTATTTTCTCCGGCTATGATGAATATATGATGGATACGCTTATCTTAGGCGGCAACGGCGGGATCCCAGCGACAGCGAACTTTGCGCCGCAGCTAACCTGCGGGATCTACCGCGCGTGGTGTGAAAAAGAGTATGAGACAATGTTCGGATTACAGCGCAGGCTGTCCGCGCTTTCCACTATTTACAGCCTGGATTCACCTTTCTTCGGGATAATCAAAAAGGCAATTCAGCTTAGCGGAGTCGATATTTCAACTCATGTAATGCCCCCCGTTTTGCCGGCAAATGAAGAACATATTTCGAATTTGAAGCAGATCTTACAGCGTGCGGGACTTTAAGCGATGACGAAAGCGGGCTTCTTGCCCGCTATGTCTTTTTATTTCAGCACATCAGACGCGTCAGGCTACGGCTGGCATCCATCATCAGCGTAGCAAGTGACTCGCGTTTATCATCGGGGATCTGGAACGTAACGCCGGATACGCTCAGGGCGGCGATCACTTTCCCCTGCGTATTGAATACCGGCACCGCAATGCAGCGCACGCCAAGGGAGTCTTCTTCGTTATCATAACCCCAGCCGCGACGGCGAATTCCGGCTAACTCCTGCTTAAGGATATTCACATCCGTGATCGTCGTATCCGTAAAACGCGTTAATATCTGATCTGGAGGCAGCAACTCCTCCAGCTCTTCCCCGCTAAGCCATGCAATCAGCACCTTTCCCAGCCCTGAGCTATGTAATGAGAGACGCTTGCCCTCCCAGCTTCGAATCACAATAGCCTGTGGGCTTTCGACTTTCAGAAGGTAAATAGGGGCATCGCCCTCCAGAACGCCAAGATGGCAGGTCAGGCCGGTGTTATCGCGAATCTCTTCAAGAATCGGTAACGCGATTTTTTTAATATCGTACTGTTCCGCCGCTTTATTACCTAATTCATACAGGCGTAGCCCCAGATAATACTTGTCTTTTTCCTGGCGTAATAACCCATGCTCCACCATGCCGTTGAGCAAAGATGAGGTACTGCTTTTCGCAATCCCTGAATTTTGATGGATCTGGGTAAACGTTGCGCCATCGCACTCCAGAAGGTAAGCAAATACGCGCATAATTTTATCGAGAGCCGGAATAGATGTCGTAATCTTTTTCATATTATTATCAATTAATTATGGATTTTTCTGCTAATACTATACACCAGTACTCAACCCTTTTTCCATGACAGAGACCAAGTGCCGCTAACAGATTCAGCAGACGAATATCGGCATACCCCCCGAATATACCACGATAAAAAACGGGGCCGTTTGGCCCCGTTCTCAAGCGTTAAACCGCTACAACCGCACCGGATCAATATGCCAGATATTTTCGGCATACTCTTTGATGGTTCTGTCCGATGAGAAGTAGCCCATATTGGCAATGTTGAGCATCGCTTTCGTCGTCCACTCTTCCGGGCGACGATACAACTCATCCACCTTATCCTGGCAGTCCACGTAGCTGCGGTAGTCCGCCAGCACCTGATAGTGATCGCCAAAGTTAATCAGCGAATCTACCAGATCGCGGTAACGACCTGGCTCTTCCGGATTAAAGACGCCGCTACCAATCTGCGTCAGTACCTGATGTAGCTCTTCATCTTTTTCATAATAGTCGCGAGGCTTATAACCCTGCCTGCGCAACGCCTCCACCTCTTCGGCAGTATTACCGAAGATAAAGATATTCTCCTCGCCGACATGCTCCTGCATCTCTACGTTCGCGCCATCCAGCGTACCAATGGTGAGCGCGCCGTTCAGAGCAAATTTCATATTACTGGTGCCGGAAGCTTCTGTCCCTGCCAGCGAAATCTGCTCAGACAGGTCGGCAGCGGGAATGATCACCTGCGCCAGGCTGACGCTGTAGTTCGGGATAAACACTACTTTCAGCTTGTCGCCAATCTGCGGATCGTTGTTAATCACTTTCGCCACGTCGTTGATCAGATGAATAATGTGTTTTGCCATGTAATAGGCGGAAGCCGCCTTACCGGCAAAAATATTCACCCGCGGCACCCAGTCAGCCTCCGGATTTTCTTTAATGCGGTTATAGCGGGTAATGACATGCAGTACGTTCATCAACTGCCGCTTGTATTCGTGAATACGCTTAATCTGCACGTCAAATAACGCTTTAGGGTTCACCACCACATTCAGTTGTTGCGCTATCACTACCGCCAGCCGTTTTTTATTTTCCAGCTTCGCCTGACGCACCGCATGATTGACCAGCGGATAATCACAATGCTGCTTCAGCTCGCTGAGCTGACTAAGATCGGTACGCCAGGTACGACCAATATTCTCATCCAGCACGTCAGACAGCGGCGGGTTTGCCAGCGCCAGCCAGCGGCGCGGCGTAACGCCGTTAGTGACGTTACAAAAACGGGTCGGAAAAATCTTCGCAAAATCCGCGAACAGCGACTGCACCATCAGGTTGGAATGGAGTTCAGAAACGCCGTTGACTTTATGGCTGACCACCACCGCCAGCCAGGCCATCCGTACCCGGCGGCCGTTCGACTCATCAATAATCGACGCGCGTCCAAGCAGGCTGGTATCGTTGGGATATTGCTCCTGCAACGTTTTCAGGAAATAGTCGTTAATCTCGAAGATAATCTGCAGGTGACGGGGCAGAATTTTCCCCAGCATATCGACAGGCCAGGTCTCCAGCGCCTCGCTCATCAACGTATGGTTGGTATAAGAGAAGACCTGACAGCACACCTCAAACGCGTCGTCCCAGCTAAATTTATGTTCATCAATCAGCAGGCGCATCAGCTCAGGAATTGACAGCACCGGATGCGTATCATTGAGGTGAATGGCGATTTTATCCGCCAGATTGTCATAGGTTTTATGCAGTTGATAATGACGGTGCAGGATATCCTGCACCGTCGCCGAGACCAGAAAATACTCCTGGCGCAGGCGTAGCTCTCGTCCGGAATAGGTGGAATCGTCCGGGTAGAGCACCCGTGAAACGTTCTCAGAGTGGTTTTTATCTTCCACCGCCGCAAAGTAGTCGCCCTGGTTGAATTTACCGAGGTTGATTTCACTACTGGCCTGCGCATTCCACAGCCGCAGTGTGTTAGTGGCGTCGGTGTCGTAACCAGGGATGATCTGATCATACGCGACGGCCAGAATCTCTTCCGTCTCAATCCAGCGTGCTTTTTTACCTTCCTGCTGAATGCGCCCGCCAAAAAGCACCTTATAGCGCGTATTGTGGCGCTTGAACTCCCACGGGTTGCCATATTCCAGCCAGTAATCCGGAGATTCTTTTTGCCGCCCGTCGACAATATTCTGCTTAAACATGCCGTAGTCGTAGCGAATGCCATACCCGCGACCCGGTAATCCTAGCGTCGCCAGCGAGTCCAGGAAGCAAGCCGCCAGCCGTCCTAAGCCGCCGTTGCCAAGCCCTGGGTCATTCTCTTCATCGATCAGCTCTTCGAGATCTAAGCCCATGGCCTCCAGCGCG
Source organism: Salmonella sp. NW722 (assembly GCF_051702785.1). Lineage (NCBI taxonomy): Bacteria > Pseudomonadati > Pseudomonadota > Gammaproteobacteria > Enterobacterales > Enterobacteriaceae > Salmonella > Salmonella sp. NW722. The sequence goes on along the minus strand of NZ_JAMMIN010000006.1, from coordinate 306,764 downwards.
CCTTTAACGTCGTCATAAATGCCCAGCGAGAGCAGCGCGTTAGAGAGAGTACGACCAATCAAAAACTCCATCGACAGGTAATAAACCTGCCGGGTTTCCTGCGATAATTGGGCTCGATTAGAACGCAACCAGCGCTCCACCAGACGATCGCGCACCGCGAACAATGTGGCGTTCAGCCATTCATGTTTATTGGCAATGACCGGGTCTTTACCAATCGTAAACATCAGCTTATAGGCAATAGAATGCTTAAGCGCCTCAACGCTGAGTGTGGGCGATGCATAAGTAAACGGAGCATTCATATAAATGATTCCTGGATGACTATTTCAAGCGATAGTACAGCTCGCGGTATGATTTCGCGGCAACTTGCCAGCTAAAATCCATCGCCATCGCCTGCCGTTGTACAAACCGCCAAAGCGAAGGCCGTGACCACAACACAAAAGCACGCCGAATCGCGCGTAGCAACGACCAGGCGTTACTGTCTTCGAAGACAAAACCGCTGGCGATACCGTCCGCCAGATTTTCCAGCGAACTGTCGGAGACCGTATCGGCCAACCCTCCGGTACGCCGCACCAGAGGCAGCGTGCCATACTTTAAGCCATATAACTGCGTTAAGCCGCACGGTTCGAAACGACTGGGCACCAGAATAACGTCCGCGCCGCCCATAATGCGATGCGAGAAAGCTTCGTGATAGCCGATCTGTACGCCAACCTGCCCTGGGTGTTCCGCCGCCGCCGCGAGGAACCCTTCCTGAAGCACCGGATCGCCCGCGCCGAGTAGCGCCAACTGCCCGCCCTGCTCCAGCAGCCCCGGTAACGCCTCCAGCACCAGATCCAGACCTTTCTGGTTGGTCAGACGGCTTACCACGGCGAACAGCGGCACTTTGTCGTTAACCTTCAACCCCATCGCAATTTGTAGCTGACGTTTGTTTTCCGCCTTCTCTTCCAGGGTATCGCGCGTGTAGCGCGACGCCAGCAGCAGATCGGATTCCGGGTTCCAGATCTTCTCATCCACGCCGTTCAGTATGCCGGACAAGCGCCCTTCCAGATGACGCTGGCGCAGCAGGCCTTCCATACCATAAGCAAACTGCGGTTCAGTAATTTCACGCGCATAGGTCGGGCTCACCGCCGTTATATGGTCGGCATAGTACAAACCGGCCTTCAAAAAGGAGAGTTGTCCGTTGAACTCCAGCCCATGCATATTAAAGAATGACCACGGCAGTTCGATGTCATCCATATGCTTTGCATAAAACATGCCTTGATAGGCCAGGTTGTGTACGGTAAAGACCGATTTCGCCGGCCGCCCGCGCGCCGCCAGATAGGCGGGCGCCAGCCCGGCGTGCCAGTCATGGGCGTGCACCACGTCGGGGCGCCAGAATGGATCAAGTCCGCAGGCCATTTCACAGCCGACCCACCCTAACAGGGCAAAGCGCAGCACGTTATCGGTATAGGCATATAAATTCGTATCGTGATAGGGACTGCCTGGACGCTCGTACAGATGCGGCGCGTCGATCAGATAAATGCCCACGCCGTTATAATGCCCGAACAGCAGCGATATCTTACCTGCGAAAGTATCGCGGCGGCTCACCACATGCGCGTCGGGTATCCCCCGACGGATATCGGGAAATCCTGGAAGCAGAACGCGAACATCAACACCATCCGCAATTTGTGCCGCAGGCAACGCGCCTATCACATCCGCCAGCCCCCCAGTCTTCAGCAGGGGGAACATCTCTGAACATACATGTAAAACCTGCATTATCGCTCCTGTTTGACCTGCAGTTTGCGCAGCATTTCACGCGTGACCAGTACAATACCTTCTTCTGAACGGTAGAAACGACGAGCGTCCTCTTCCGCATTTTCACCAATCACCATGCCTTCCGGGATAATACAGGCACGGTCAATAACACAGCGACGTAAACGGCAGGAGCGTCCTACCCAAACCTCAGGTAACAACACTGCCGAATCAATATTACAAAAAGAATTTATTCTCACCCGTGGGAAGAGCACAGATTGCACCACCACCGAACCGGAGATAATGCAGCCGCCGGAGACCAGCGAGTTCAGCGTCATACCGTGGCTACCGGAGCGGTCCTGCACGAATTTCGCAGGCGGTAGCGATTCCATATGCGTACGGATAGGCCAGTTCTGGTCATACATATCCAGCTCCGGCGTCACCGAGGCTAAATCCAGGTTCGCCTTCCAGTAAGCTTCCAGCGTACCTACATCGCGCCAGTACGGTTCGGCTTGTGGATCGGACTGCACGCAGGAGAGCGGGAAAGGATGCGCGTAAGCCATACCTTCGCGGGTGATTTTGGGGATAATGTCTTTACCGAAATCGTGGCTGGACGCGTCATCTTTATCGTCTGCCGCCAGCAATTCATACAGGTAATCGGCGTCAAAAACGTAAATGCCCATACTGGCCAGCGCTTTGCTGGCGTCACCAGGCATTGCGGGGGGATTCGCCGGTTTTTCGACAAAATCAATAATCTTGTCGCTTTCATCGACCGCCATCACGCCGAACGCCGTCGCTTCTTTGATCGGCACCGGCATACAGGCCACCGTGCAACGCGCGCCCTTTTCAACGTGATCGATCAACATACGCGAGTAGTCCTGCTTGTAGATATGATCGCCTGCCAGGATGACGACATATTCCGCTTTATAGCGACGAATAATATCCAGGTTCTGGGTCACCGCGTCTGCCGTGCCGCGATACCAGTTTTCGCCCTTCATACGCTGTTGGGCTGGCAGCAGATCGACAAATTCGTTCATCTCTTCGCTAAACAGTGACCAGCCGCGCTGAATATGCTGCACCAGCGTATGGGACTGATACTGAGTGATCACGCCGATACGGCGAATCCCGGAGTTCAGACAATTAGATAAGGCGAAATCGATGATGCGGAACTTCCCGCCAAAGTGGACGGCTGGTTTGGCGCGTTTGTTCGTTAAATCTTTTAGACGCGTGCCGCGGCCGCCGGCCAGGATTAGGGCAACAGATTTCAGTGGCAGCTGGCGCGCCAACATTACACGATCGTTCTTCTCTAAACTCACCATGATTAACTCCTTTTTTATCCTCTCTGGAACACACACAGTCCATGCGCAGGTCCCTGCCAGACCGCCGTTATCACCGGATTATCCTCTCCAGCGAATGGGGGAACGGCGCGCCATTCCCCTTCGGGTAAAACTATATCTGTCACCTCAAGCGTGGCATTTATCGCAATCAGAAAACGGTCCGACAACAGAATTTGCATCAGCTTAGGCCCGTTTTGCCACTCATCCGCACTCAAGGGTTGCGCGTTTTTATTTAGCCAACGCACGTTGCCATCGCCTTCTTCCCACCAGCTATTGCCGGTTAAAGCCGGTATCTGCTGACGCAAACGAATCAGCGCGGCGGTAAACGTGGTTAACCCACGATTTGCCTGCTGCCAGTCCAGCCAGGTTAAGGCATTATCCTGACAGTAGGCGTTATTGTTGCCGTGCTGGCTATGGCCGTGTTCATCGCCTGCCAGCAGCATCGGCGTTCCCTGAGAGAGCAGTAGCGTCGCCAGCAGGGCATGAATGCTGTCGCGCCGCCGCTCCATTAAATCAAGCGGACCGCCTAATCCTTCTTTACCATGATTGTCGCTGTAATTGCTGTTGGTGCCGTCGCGATTTTCCTCACCGTTCGCCTCATTGTGTTTCTGATTGAAACAGACGCAGTCCCGGAGCGTAAAACCGTCATGCGCCGTGAGCAGATTGACAGAGGCGCCGGGCGCGCGGCCATTGCGTTTAAACACATCGCTGGAAGCGGCGAAACGACAGGCAAACTCCCCGGTCGTCAGGTTACGCGGCAACCAGAATCGGCGGGCCGCATCGCGAAAATGGTCGTTCCACTCGGCAAACGGAGGCGGAAAATTCCCGACCTGATAGCCGCCCTCGCCAATATCCCACGGTTCAGCAATCAGCTTGACCGTTGATAACACAGGACACGCTTTAATCGCGGCGAACAGCGGCGCATCCTGGCGAAACGTCGGCGTGCGCCCCATGACGGACGCCAAATCAAAACGAAAACCATCGACATGACAGGTTTCCACCCAATAGCGCAAACACTCGCACGCGTATTCCACCACGCCGGGATGGCTTAAATTGAGCGTGTTGCCGCACCCCGTCCAGTTGTGATAATCGCCATCGTCCCTTATCCAATAATAGCTACGGTTATCAATTCCGCGCAGGGAGAAGGTTGGACCGTCCAGATCCAGCTCGGCGCTATGGTTTAATACGATGTCCAGAATGACCTCAATCCCCGCGCGATGCAGCGCTTTCACCGCATCGCGAAACTCGTCCAGCGCCGTCTCGGGCGAACTGGCCCAGGCGGGATGCAGCGCGAACATCGCCATCGGGTTGTAACCCCAATAATTGGTCAGCCCCATACGTTGCAGGCGCGGCTCGCTGGCAAACTGCGCCACCGGCAACAGTTCCAGCGCCGTAATGCCAAGCTGTTTGAAATACGCCACCATGACCGGATGACCGAGCGCTTTATAGGTGCCGCGTATCTCCTGGGGGAGTTCCGGATGCAGGTAGGTAAGCCCTTTGACATGCGCTTCATAGATGACCGTTTTTCCCCACGGCGTGCGCGGCGCGGCGTCATCTTCCCAGTCATAATGGTCGCTGATTACCACGCTTTTCGGCGCCACCGCCGCGTTATCGCGGTAGTCCGGTTCATCGTGTCCGCCGTGCAACAGCGGATGATCTTTTAGTTCGCCCTCGACCCGGCGCGCATAAGGGTCAAGCAGTAACTTCGCCGGATTAAACCGATGCCCCTGCGCTGGCTGCCACGGGCCATGTACGCGATAGCCATAGCGCAAACCTGGCCTGGCGCCTGCCAGATAACCATGCCAGACATCGCCGCGACGTCCTGGCAGGTCATAGCGACGCTCATTCCCTCGGGAATCAAAAACGCACAGCTCTACGCGCTCCGCATGGGCGGAAAAGAGCGTGAAATTCACGCCATGACCGTCATACGTTGCGCCATGCGGCGTTGCTTCGCCGATCGCAAGCTGCGTCATTCCCCCTCCCGCATCAGCCAGATCGTCGCCAACGGCGGTAACGTCAGGCTAAGAGAGTGCTGACGGCCATGGCTTTCGATCTCATCGCTGTGCACCACGCCGCCATTGCCGGTGTTGCTACCGTGATAATGCATCGAATCAGTATTGAGAATTTCACGCCAGCGTCCCGGCTGGTTGATGCCAAAGCGGTAGTCGTGGCGAGGCACGGGCGTAAAGTTGCTGGCGACGATGATCTCGTTACCGGCTTTATCACGGCGTACAAAAATCAGTACCGAGCGTTCATTGTCATCGACCACCAGCCACTCAAAGCCGTAAGCATCAAAATCCAGCTCATGCAACGCTTTATGGTGGCGATAGGTGTGGTTGAGATCGCGTACCAGACGCTGAACCCCGTGGTGCCAGTTATCGCCCCCCTCCAGCAGGTGCCAGTCGAGGCTGGCGTCATGGTTCCACTCGCGTCCCTGGGCAAACTCATTCCCCATAAACAGCAGTTTCTTGCCGGGGAAGGCCCACATCCAGCCATAATAGGCGCGCAGGTTAGCGAATTTTTGCCACGCATCGCCCGGCATACGATCGAGAATGGATTTCTTGCCGTGAACCACCTCATCGTGCGACAGCGGCAGAACAAAGTTTTCGGTATGGTTGTACAACATACCAAAGGTCAGCTTGTCGTGATGATACTGGCGGTACACCGGGTCCAGCTTCATGTAGTCCAGCGTGTCGTGCATCCAGCCCAGATTCCACTTGTACCAGAACCCCAGGCCGCCCGTTTCCGGTGGACGCGTCACGCCAGAGAAGTCTGTCGACTCTTCCGCCATGCTGACCGCGCCGGGCACCTGCTCGCCAATAATGCGGTTGGTATTACGCAGAAACTCAATGGCTTCCAGGTTTTCACGACCGCCGAACTCGTTCGGTATCCACTCGCCCTCTTTGCGGCTGTAGTCGCGGTAGATCATAGAGGCCACCGCATCAACACGCAGCGCATCAATCCCAAAACGCTCCATCCAGTACAGAGCGTTACCCACCAGATAATTACTGACTTCACGACGACCATAGTTGTAGATCAGCGTATTCCAGTCCTGGTGATAGCCCTCGCGCGGGTCGCTGTGCTCATAGAGGTGGGTGCCGTCAAACTCCGCGAGGCTAAATTCATCGGACGGGAAATGGCCCGGCACCCAGTCGAGAATGACGTTAAGGCCCGCCGCATGGGCCGCATTGATGAAATAGCGGAAGTCGTCCCGCGTACCAAAGCGGCGGGTCGGCGCGTAGAGGCCGGTCGGCTGGTAGCCCCAACTGCCGTCAAACGGATGTTCGTTGACCGGCAAGAGTTCAAGGTGCGTAAAGCCCATCCATTTGGCGTAAGGCACAAGCTGATCCGCCAGCTCACGATAACTCAGCCAGAAATTGTTATCCGTATGGCGGCGCCATGAACCTAAATGCACCTCATAAATCGAGATCGGCGCATCAAACTGATTGGCTTTTTGTCGTTCTTCGCTTGGCGTCACTTTCTCCGGCAGTCCGCAAATCATCGACGCCGTTTCCGGACGCATCTGCGCCTCAAAAGCATAGGGATCGGCTTTAATGCGCAGATTACCGTTCGCATCAAGCAGCTCGAATTTATACAGTTGTCCATTATGCGCGCCGGGGATAAACAGCTCCCAAATACCGCTCTCTTTGCGCAGACGCATCGGGTGGCGACGCCCATCCCAATAGTTGAATTGCCCGACAACCGAAACGCGACGAGCATTAGGCGCCCAGACGGAGAAACGGGTGCCGGTGACGCCATCCATCGTATCGGCGTGCGCGCCCAGCGTTTCATAAGGACGCAGGTGGGTGCCTTCCGACAATAGCCAGGCATCCATTTCCTGTATTAATGGACCAAAACGGTAAGGATCGTCGATGAGGTTCTGCTGTCCGTGCCAGGTCACGGCGAGCTGATAGCGAAAGAAATTTTTACGTCGGGGTAAAACGCCGCAGAAAAAACCGCGAGCGTCGAGACATTCCAGTTTGCCGACTTTACGTCCGGTTTTGGGTTCAATCACCCATACGTCGGTGGCGTCAGGTAATAGGGCGCGGACTTCTAGTCCGGCTTGGGTCTGGTGCATTCCGAGTACGGAAAAAGGGTCCGCAAAATGTCCTGCAATTAGCGCATTAATCACGTCTCTATCGATACGACTGGACATGGTTTGTCATCCTGTTTTGTGGCGTCACTCCATCTCACTGAATTCAACATCAGGTAGTGACACTTCTTTGACCTGAACGGCGCAGCACACTGTGCATCCTATCTGCGTCGTCCTACCTTCAGGTTAGGCTTAATACCCGTGGGATTAAGCTACCCTTAAAGAATAGCCAATGCTCTGCTTAACTCCTGATAAAAATGAAACATCTGCGTTTACTCCTGTATTACGCAAAAAAAAGGGTGACGATGCACCCCTGGTTTAACACAAATTCCCCCGCCGGATGGCGGCGCTGACGCGCCTTATCCGGCCTACAGAACCACACGCAGGCCCGATAAGCGCTGCAATAGCCACTACGCCAACTGGCGCAGCATTCGACGCAGCGGCTCGGCGGCACCCCATAACAACTGGTCGCCTACGGTAAACGCCGACAAGAACTCTGGCCCCATGTTCAGCTTACGCAGACGACCAACCGGCGTAGTCAACGTGCCGGTCACCGCCGCCGGGGTTAATTCGCGCATAGTGATATCACGATCGTTCGGCACCACTTTCGCCCACGGATTATGTGCCGCCAGCAGTTCTTCCACCGTTGGAATGGATACCTCTTTTTTCAGCTTGATGGTGAACGCCTGGCTGTGACAGCGCAGCGCGCCGACGCGCACACACAAACCATCAACCGGAATCACAGAGGCAGTATTGAGAATCTTGTTGGTTTCCGCCTGGCCTTTCCACTCTTCACGGCTCTGGCCGTTATCGAGCTGTTTGTCGATCCAGGGGATCAGGCTTCCCGCCAGCGGTACGCCAAAGTTATCAACCGGCAGCTCGCCGCTGCGGGTCAATGCCGTAACTTTGCGTTCAATATCAAGAATTGCGGAAGACGGCGTCGCCAGTTCATCGGCGACATGGCCATACAACTGACCCATCTGGGTTAACAGCTCGCGCATATGGCGCGCGCCGCCGCCGGAGGCGGCCTGATAGGTCGCGACGGATACCCAGTCAACGAGATTATGGGCAAAGAGACCGCCCAGCGACATCAACATCAGGCTAACGGTACAGTTACCGCCCACAAAGGTCTTCACGCCATTGTTCAGGCCGTCGGTAATCACGTCCTGGTTAACCGGGTCGAGAATAATAATGGCATCATCTTTCATGCGCAGCGTAGAAGCCGCGTCAATCCAGTAACCCTGCCATCCGCTTTCGCGCAGCTTTGGATAAATTTCGTTGGTATAATCGCCGCCCTGGCAGGTCACGATGATATCGAGCGCTTTTAGCGCATCCAGATCAAAAGCGTCCTGTAGCGTACCGGTGGAGGTGTCGCCGAAGGTGGGCGCCGCCTGTCCAAACTGGGAGGTAGAAAAGAAAACAGGGCGAATAGCGTCGAAATCGCGCTCCTCTACCATGCGTTGCATGAGAACAGAGCCGACCATTCCGCGCCAGCCGATAAAACCAACATTTTTCATAGCGTTTTTTTCCTGCAAAGAGATGTGCTGTGTATGCGCGCCAGTATCCTGTGGCGCATCCTTCACCATACAAAAAGCAGCCAAAGTCGCAAGTGAAATTAATCAATGATAGCGAAGCCATCAGTAATGCGACTTATCCTGCCTTACCGCGCAAGCAGAAAGTCCAGTGGCGATTATCAGGGAATTTGCGTTAGGAAGGGAATCATTTCCGTCGCTGTTTTATTGATCCTAATTATGGATCAGCGTAGAAATTTGCCTGCTTTTATGCGCGTACTGAAACATGGCGAGGCAAAACGTCGTTGGGCGATTGCCATGCACACCTCAATAAAAAAACCGGGTAGCGATTACGCCTTACCCGGCTTACGGTGTCGATATGTGCCCGTTTCCAGGCCCGGTAAGCACAGCGCCACCGGGCAACAAGACTCAGCTCAGCAGTTGGAAAGCAATCATCCCGACAATCGCGCCGACCGTGCCGAGGATAGTTTCCATCATCGTCCAGGTCTTCAGCGTCTGTGCTTCGGTCGCGCCGGTAAATTTACCGAACAGCCAGAAACCGGCGTCGTTAACATGAGAAACCACAATTGAACCGCCGGCGATACAGATAGAGAGCGCAGCCATCTGCGCGCCGGAGAAATTCAGTTGCTCTATGACCGGCATCACCAGACCGACCGCGGTTAAACACGCCACGGTCGCGGAACCCTGAATGATGCGCACCGCCGCCGCCAGCACAAAGCAGGTAATGGCAATCGGCAGTCCCATACCGGTTAACGCTTCGCCCAGCGCCGGGCCGACGCCGGAGTCAACCAGTACCTGTTTGAACACCCCGCCTGCGCCAATCACCAGCAAGATAATGCCCGCCGGTTGCAGCGCGTGGCCGCAGATTTCCATCACTTTGTCTTTCGGCATCCCCTGACGCATCGCCAGGCCGTAAATCGCAACCAGACAAGCGACCAGAATCGCAGTGAAGGGGTGGCCGATAAACTCAAACCATTCGTAAGCGGTGGAACCTTCCGGCACAAAACGCGCGGCGATCGTTTTCAGCCCTACCAGCACCAACGGCAGCAGGATCAGCGACAGGCTGAAGCCGAAAGAAGGCATTTTACCTTCACCCAGATGCGGCTCGGTAATGTCGTCAGGAATACGCAGCTCAACGTAGCGGCTGATAAAATTCCCCCACAGCGGCCCGGCGATAATCATGCCAGGAATGGCGGCGCACAGCCCAATCAGGATCATCCAGCCGAAATCAGCATGCATCTGGGAAGCCAGCAGCATCGGCGCAGGCCCAGGCAACAAAAACGCCGCGGCTGCCGCCACGCCCGCAAACAGCGGAATGACCAGCTTCACCAGGTTTGTGCCGGTATGACGCGCCATAGAGAACGCCACGCTTATCAGCAGCACAATCGCCACTTCAAAGAACAGCGGAAGCGCGCAAATCAGCCCGGCCAGGCCAATCGCATAGTGCGCGCGGTTATGACCAAAGGATTTAAGCATCTTGACGGCTATCTGATCGACCGCGCCGGTTTCATGCAGAATTTTACCGAACATCGCCCCCAGCGCGACCACAATCGCCAGGAATCCCAGCGTGCCGCCCATCCCTTTTTCCATGGTCGCGGCGATTTTATCAAGCGGCATCCCTGAAAAAAGCCCCGCGCCCATTGAGACGACCATTAACGCGACGAAGGCGTGCATACGCGCCTTCATCACCAAAAACAGCAGCAGTAAGACGGAACCGACGGCGGTTAAAACCAGTGTTAATGTACTCACAGCGTACTGCCTTTATTGATGACCTCAATGGTGCTCGCCACGACGTCTTCCAGCGGCTGGTCGATATCCACCACCAGAACATCGCGTTCGTCGGCACCCGGCTCTTGCAGCGTTTCAAACTGCGTCACCAGCATTTGGGTTTTGAAGAAATGACCTTTGCGCGCTTTCAGACGGCTTTCAATGACGTCGAAATCTCCTTTCAGATAGATAAAGGAGAGGTTCGGGTTTCCCTCGCGCAGCAGGTCGCGATAGTGTTTTTTCAGTGCGGAGCAGACGATCAGCGAGATTTTATTGGTACGCTGCATCGCGAAAGCGGCGTCGTTCAGCGCCTGTAACCACGGTTTGCGGTCATCATCATTCAACGGCTCGCCGGAAGCCATTTTTTCAATATTGCAGCGCGGATGCAGAAAATCGCCGTCCAGAAACGCGGCATGAAGCTGATGCGCCACGGCGCTTGCGACAGCGGATTTACCGCTGCCTGATACGCCCATCAGAACGTAAACGTGGTGATCATGATTAGTCGTGCTCAAAGCGGGCCCCCACTCTACAAGTTGCAAAATTTGTTACGGGTAACTGTTATCGGTAACATTGTCCAACCGCACCATTCACGACGCAATGACCATTCGTGCCAAAAGTGAATAAGTGTGAGCTACTTCAAAGTTGTCAGACTAAATAGATCCGCCCGGTGACAAGGTGAAACCTAAATCTAACATTTTCGGCGTGACCGTTTCGCCGCGAATGCGGGCCAACAGACGTTCCGCGCCAATGCTGCCCATTCGCTCGCGCGGCGTCAGGACGCTTGCCAGACGCGGTTCCATCACCTGGCCGATGTCATGACCGTGGAACCCGGCGATCGCCATGTCGTCCGGGATTTTTAGCCCCAGGCGCTGGCATTCGAAGGCCGCCCCCACCGCCAGGTCATCGTTGGTGCAAAAAATACCGTCAAGCTGTGGGTATTCGCGTCGCGCCTGGCGCATGAGTTCGATACCGGAAGAGTAGGATGAAGATTGCTCCATCATCACACTGTAAGGAACCAGGCCGGCGTCCCGCATCGCCTGTTCATAGCCCTTCTGCTTGATGATAGTACGTTCGTCGAGGCGCGCCCCCAGATAGGCGATATGACGATGACCACGCGCGATAATCGCGGCGGTCATCTGACGGGCGGCCTCGAAGTTGTCAAAACCAACGGCAATATCGAGACACGGCGACTGGCTGTCCATCAGTTCCACCACCGGAATCCCGGCGACTTCGATCATTTTTAAGGTGCGCGGCGTATGGGTACGCTCAGTGAGGATCAGGCCGTCGATATTCCAGGAGAGCATCGATTCCAGGCGCTCCTGCTCCATCTCCGGTTTATAGCCGTAGTGCGCCAGCATGGTCTGATACCCGTGGGCATCGGTGACGGCCTCAATGCCGCGTAACACTTCCGCAAAGACCTGGTTGGTTAAAGACGGCAGCAGAACGCCAATGGCGCGGCTGGTGGCGTTGGAAAGAATGTCAGGCGCGCGATTAGGAATGTACCCGAGCTCATCAAGCGCAGCCGCAATTTTACCCCGCAGCGCGACGGAGACCTGCTCCGGATTACGCAAAAAACGGCTGACCGTCATTTTGGTCACGCCCACACGGTCGGCCACATCCTGAAGTACGGGTCTTTTCTTTTTCATCGTCCTGAAAGGTATAAAAGGGATAGATTTGCCCAGTTTACCACGGACGTGCGGAATTAATGACAAACGATGAAAAGCCGGATGGCAACGCTTTCGCGTCTTATCCGGCCTACAAAAGGTTACAGCACGTTAGACTGGCGGCAGGTCAAACAGTAACACTTCGCTGTCGCTGTCGGCATGAATCGAGATTGCCTGCTCATCCCAAATCGCCAGGCCATCGCTGGTGGTGGCTTTAGTACCGTTAATAGTCACGTTACCTTTTACCACCTGTATCCAGACGCGGCGCTCAGCGGCAATCTGATGCACCGACTGCTCATCTTTGAGCAGCGCCCAGCGGTACAGCTCCATATCCTGGTGGACCTTCAGCGAACCATCGCGAGCATCTGGCGAAAGCACCAGTTGCTTGCCCTGCGCGGCGTCGAAGCGACGCTGTTCGTAGCGCGGCGTGATGCCGGTTTCTTGCGGAATGATCCAGATCTGGTACAGCCGCAGACGATCCGTTTTGCTCGGGTTGTACTCGGAGTGGCGAACGCCGGTCCCGGCGCTCATAATCTGGAATTCACCGGCCGGAACCTGTTCTTTATTGCCCATACTGTCCTGGTGTTCTACGGCACCTTCCAGCACATAGGTCAAAATTTCCATGTCTTTATGCGGATGCGTGCCGAACCCCTGGCCTGCGTCGATCACATCGTCGTTAATCACACGCAGCGCCGAGAACCCCATAAAGTTCGGATTGTAATAATCGGCAAAAGAAAAGGTATGCCAGGAGTCAAGCCAGCCATGATTCGCATGACCGCGGTCGTTTGCTTTGCGTAAGTAGATCATTGTGTTCACCCCCAGATGTTTTCGATGGAATAAGTGTGGACTCATTCCGTCCGGGATCATAGAGGGTGAAAATTGACTCCTCTGTTCAAAAAATATGAATAAGCGCAGAGGAGTCTGTAAGGGCTATTTAGCGAGGGTTATCGTCGCAGGCGATGCCTGTTCGAAAGCACGCTCGAGGATTTCCAGATTGGTAAGAACTTCAGATTCCTTGACGTAATTAGGCGTACCGACGGTCAACGTCTGGTACAGCGCATCATAAACACGACCATAGTCACCCGTTTCCGGTTTCACCTCTTCTTTCACCGTAACGCCGTCGTCATTGACATACTCCAGCACACCGACGGATTCGTCAGCGGCGAAACCGGGTTCGCCAGGCATAATGTTCGCTTTCAGGCTGGTTTCTTGTTGATCGATACCGTATTTCACAAACGAACCTTTGGTGCCGTGAACAATAAACTTCGGATAGTCGATTTTCACCAGATGGCTGGTTTTAACGATAGCCTTCAAATCGCCATAAAACAGTTGCGCTTCAAAGGTGTCATCCGGATTCGCTTTATTACGCAGGCTACGAATGTCATACGCGACATGATCCGGACGGCCAAATAGCGAAATAATTTGATCCATGGTGTGGACGCCAAGTCCGTAGAAAGCGCCATCCTGCGGCAGGCCCGGTTTGGTTTCTGCTACCGGGCGGTAATAATCGAAATGGCTTTCAATTTCGACAATCTTGCCCAGTTTGCCGCTCTCAATCGCTTTTTTAGCCGTGAGAAAACAGGAATCAAAACGCCGATTCTGATACGGCGTGACGGTCAGTCCTTTGCTTCGCGCCAGGTCGAACAACACTTTTGCCTCCGCCAGCGTCGGCGTGAAAGGTTTCTCAACCAGCACATTTTTACCCGCTTCCAGCGCGCGTTTGGCGTATTCGAAATGGCTGTCAGCATGCGTACAGACGATCACCAGTTTTACCTGCGGATCGCCCAACACCTCATCCAGATCGCTGGTGAAATGAATATGCGAATACTGCGGCGCCTGCTCTTCCGGTTTAGCGTGACGACGGAAAATATGCGCGACATGCCAGGTATCTTTCCGATTCAGAACGTAGGGGAGATGGTAACGGGTGGTACTTTTGCCGAATCCAATAAATGCGCAGTGTAAGGTCATGAGACGATCCTTTTGAAGATGATTGTTTACACCATAGCGCAAAGCGTGAGGAGACTGAATGTTGGATTCTTTGCCGGATGCGGCGTTGCCTTTTTGGGCCTACAAAAGCAGATGCCTCAAGATCGGCCGTCGGCGTCGCGGTCAGTTTGTTCACGGCAAGCGCGCAGGGCCCGGAGCGTACTATATGTACGTGAGGAGCACGAGCACTTCCCGGGGACAAAATGACAAGTAAGCCAGGCTGAAACAAAACCCAAAAAAAAGCCAGCAAAAGCTGGCCAAAATAATACTGGAAGCAATGTGAGCAATGTCGTGCTTTCAGGTTCTCCGTAGGGGTTCCCCTGAATGCAAGGCAATAATAATCATTCTCATTCGCAGTTGTCTACTTCTTTTTGCAAAAAAAATGCGGTTGACGGAATTTTCTTTCTCAGCGAGTGTAAATACACAATTAACCCTGCAGGAGATAAGGAATGAGTGAAATAGTGATACGCCACGCTGAACCGAAAGATTACGATGCCATTCGTCAGATCCACGCCCAGCCGGAGGTGTACCACAACACGCTACAGGTTCCTCATCCTTCCCTCGAAATGTGGCAGGCGCGGCTAACCGAGCAAGCCGGGGTTAAACAACTGGTTGCCTGCATTGACGATATTGTCGTTGGCCATCTTTCTATTCAGGTCACCCAACGTCCCCGTCGCAGCCACGTGGCCGATTTTGGTATCTGCGTGGATGCCCGGTGGCACAATCGCGGCATTGCCAGCGCGCTGATCCGCACGATGATCGACATGTGTGACAACTGGCTGCGCGTTGACCGTATCGAGTTAACGGTGTTTGTTGATAACGAGCCCGCCGTGGCGGTGTATAAGAAGTACGGCTTTGAAATCGAAGGCACTGGTAAGAAATACGGCCTGCGCAACGGTGAGTACGTTGATGCGTACTTTATGGCGCGCGTGAAATAGCGCTTCCCCGCCCCACCCTGTGGGGCGAAACGTCACAAACCTTCACAACATTCCAGTTATTGCAACCTACTTCCCCTATATCAAAACAATAACCATCTGAATTTCATGGTTATTACCACTTTAAGCTTTATCACCGTTTTTTCCGTAATTTTAGCAATATTAATATTACATTTTTGTTTTTTTTTGGTTTCTGCCATCACTTTATGGTGACAATCACAACAATATACTCCTCCCGGGACTAATTTAACCACGGTGAGGTAAAAAATGAAATTTGAACGCCATCATAGAATATTGAAGGAACTCAGTATTTCGGGAGTTGTAAAAGTTTCAAATCTGGCGAAAAGTCTCAAGGTAACAAAGGAAACTATTCGTTCAGATCTCAATGAACTTGCCGGACAGGGATATCTTACTCGCTGTCATGGTGGTGCATTTATTACCCTTGATTCTCTTGATAACGTCGCAAAAAATGAAATTGCTTATGTGCTGGAAAAATATGAATCAGCGCAGAAAATAAAAAAAGGTCTCTCTGCCATGAAAAATAATGTATGTGTTATTGGCTCGTTCAATGTTGATATTATCAGTTATCTACCGAGATTACCCTCAACGGGAGAATCATTGCTGGCCGATAAATTTATTTTTTCACCCGGCGGTAAGGGATGTAATCAGGCATTAGCAGCAAGCTATGCCGATTCTGATGTGCATTTTATTACTAAAGTCGGCTCAGACCATTTTAGCGATTACGCCATTAATTTTATAAACTCATCAAAAATCCATAAAAGTGTTATCTACCAGACCAAAGAAACACAAACAGGTACAGCAACCATCATGGTCAATGGGGATACCGGAGATAACGTCATCGCTATCTACCCTGGCGCCAACATGACAATCTCCCCTGATGAAATCACCATTCAGAAAGAAGCTATTGTTCATTCAGATATTGTTCTTGTGCAACTGGAAACGAATTACGAAGCACTGCAGCAAACAATTCGTCTCGCACAAAAAAATGACATACCGGTTATTATCAATCCAGCGCCGTACAATGACATGGTTAACACCATCATTGATAACATTGACTATATTACGCCAAATGAAACGGAAGCAGGCCTGCTGGCCAATATGGCGGTTAATGATATCGAATCAGCTAAATGCGCGGCCAAAATTATTCATCAGAAAGGTGTCAAAAATACCATTATTACGTTAGGTAGCAAAGGTTCTCTCGCTTATGACGGAACACAATTCATCTATTCCCCGGCATTTCCGGCAGTTGTAAAAAATACCGCTGGCGCTGGCGACGCTTTCAATGGGGCCCTCGCGTCTGGCCTTGCCAAAGGAAAGTCACTGGCATCCGCATTATGCTACGCCAGCGCATTTGCCTCACTTGCGGTTGAAACACCTAATGCCTCTGATATGCCGGAAAACGACTCCGTTCTTCATCGCATTCAGGGTTCACATTACAAACAAACTATCTCTACTCACTAAATCAAGGGGCAGACTATGAACAATACGCAGAAAAAACTAAAGGTGCTCTTTATTGGAGAATCCTGGCATATTCATATGATTCATTCAAAAGGTTATGACAGTTTCACCTCCAGTAAATATGAAGAAGGCGCTACATGGTTACTGGAATGCTTGAGGAAAGGCGGCGTTGATATTGATTACATGCCTGCCCACACGGTACAAATTGCCTTTCCAGAGAGTATTGACGAATTAAACCGTTACGATGTGATTGTTATTAGCGACATTGGTAGTAATACCTTCCTGTTGCAAAACGAGACATTTTATCAGCTAAAAATAAAACCAAACGCTCTGGAGTCCATTAAAGAGTACGTCAAAAATGGCGGTGGACTACTCATGATTGGCGGTTATCTGTCATTTATGGGTATTGAGGCAAAAGCCAATTATAAGAACACCGTTCTTGCTGAGGTTCTGCCAGTTATTATGCTTGATGGCGATGACCGGGTAGAAAAGCCCGAGGGTATCTGTGCTGAGGCTGTCTCACCTGAACATCCTGTTGTTAACGGGTTCTCAGATTACCCGGTATTTCTTGGATATAACCAGGCCGTCGCCAGAGACGATGCCGATGTCGTATTAACAATAAATAATGACCCATTGTTAGTGTTTGGTGAATACCAACAGGGTAAAACCGCCTGCTTTATGAGTGACTGCTCCCCACACTGGGGAACCCAGCAGTTTATGTCATGGCCATTTTATACCGACCTGTGGGTCAACACGCTTCAATTCATCGCCAGAAAATAAAAAACAATGGAGTAACGAAAGTTACTCCTTTTATAAAATATAAGGATTGATGTATGAACAAGAATAAGTACTCAACCCCCTTACTGATGCTTGCCACCATCTTAGCCGGTATGCTTTCCCCGATGCAGTCTGCCGTTAATGGGCAGTTAGGACATTGGTTACAAGACGGTAATGCTTGCGCAGTAATCTCGTTTGCCAGCGGTCTGGTCGTCATGTTTTTTATTATTATTGCGCGCAAAGAAACACGCCAGCAATTCGCCTCAATCCCTACTCTGATTAAAAAGAGAAAAATCCCGCTATGGAATTGGTTTGCAGGATTATGCGGGGCGATGGTCGTATTTTCTGAAGGCGCATCCGCCAGCGCGCTGGGCGTTGCCACCTTTCAAACGGCATTAATTTCCGCTCTGCTTCTTTCCGGCCTGCTGTGCGACCGTTTTGGCATCGGTGTGGAGGAGAAGAAATATTTTACGCCATGGCGCATTACTGGCGCATTGTTCGCCGTTATCGCCACCATTTTTGTCGTGTCGCCACAGTGGCACTCAACCTCGTTTATCCTGCTCGCTATCCTCCCCTTTTTGGCAGGGTTACTCGCTGGCTGGCAGCCTGCGGGGAATGCGAAAGTCGCCGAGGCAACGGGCTCCATGCTGGTGTCCATTACATGGAACTTCATCGTCGGCTTTTGTGTCCTGGGCGCAGCGCTGGCGATACGTATCGCATTAGGCCATGTCACCATCCAGTTACCCGATACATGGTGGATGTATCTCGGTGGTCCGCTGGGTCTGCTGTCCATCGGGCTAATGGCGATTCTGGTGAGAGGCTTAGGACTATTGATGCTGGGCGTAGCGTCAACAGCAGGCCAACTGCTTGGCTCAGTGCTAATTGATGAATTGATCCCTTCATTAGGCAATACGGTCTACCTGGTCACCATCATCGGTACGCTGTTCGCGTTAGTCGGTGCGATTGTGACCACCATCCCTGAATACAGAGCATCCAAAATGGCGCAAAGAATGGAGGTGTCAGAATGAAAGGTTTCCTGCAAACCGTAACAGGCCCGGTGGCGCATACGGATATGGGGCTGACGCTACCGCATGAACATCTGTTTAACGATCTGTCTTCGGTCGTAGACGAGCCACATTATGCTTTTTCACAGCAACTGGTGGGAAAGAAAGTCAGTGCTGACCTGCAGTGGGGGCTGAAACACGACCCATACTGCTGCGCCGATAACATGGACCGCAAAGAGATTGATGATGTTATCTTCGAAATCAATAACTTTATGTCTTTGGGCGGCAGGACGATTGTCGACGCCACCGGTTCAGAATCCATTGGACGGGACGCCTCAGCGCTACGAGAAGTTGCCTTAAAAACGGGTTTGAATATCGTTGCGTCATCCGGACCTTATCTGGAGAAATTTGAAAGTACCCGGATCCATAAACCTGTTGAGCTGTTAGCCTCACTCATTGATAAAGAACTGAATCAGGGTATTGGCGAGACGGATATTCGCGCTGGCATGATCGGTGAAATCGGCGTATCTCCCGCGTTTACCCAAGCGGAGCGTAACAGCCTGCGGGCAGCGTCTCTGGCACAATGTAACAACCCCCACACGGCGATGAATATCCATATGCCAGGGTGGCTGCGACTGGGTGATGAGGTGCTGGATATCGTGCTGGAAGAAATGAACGTCTCTCCGGCAAAAGTCTCGCTGGCGCATTCGGACCCTTCAGGAAAAGATGTCGTCTATCAACGTAAAATGCTCGACCGTGGCGTATGGCTTGAATTTGACATGATTGGTCTGGACATCACCTTTCCAAAAGAAGGTGTCGCGCCGGGCGTTCAGGAGACCGCAGATGCAGTAGCGAATCTGATTGCACTGGGTTACGCCGACCAAATCGTTTTAAGCCATGATGTTTTTCTCAAACAGATGTGGGCGAAAAATGGCGGAAATGGCTGGGGGTTTGTCCCGAATGTCTTCCTCGCCTATCTGGCTGCTCGCGGAGTAGACAACGATACTCTGCGCAAGCTTTGTATTGATAATCCAGCCCGATTACTCACGGCATAATCTGCAAATAGCCCGGTGTCTGACACCGGGCCTGGAATTAAAAATCAGTATCCCGCCGTTAAATCATCCACCGAACGCGGGTCAGACGCGCCATACAGTTCGCCATCCGGTCCAACCATAATACTTTGGGTGCTGCCCATCGCTTCTTTCAGCGCCACTTTCTGCCCTTTCTGTTCCAGCAACTTCAGCGTATCGGGGCTGAAGCCCTTTTCTACCCGCAGCTCGTCCGGCAACCATTGATGATGGAAACGCGGCGCGTTGGTCGCTTCGGCGACGTTCATGCCAAAATCAATGCTGTTCACTACCATTTGCAGCACAGTAGTGATGATTCGACTCCCGCCAGGACTGCCGGTCACCAGCCAGGTTTTGCCCTCTTTAACGACGATAGTGGGCGACATCGACGACAGCGGACGCTTCTTCGGACCGACCGCGTTAGCATCGCCGCCCACCAGGCCATAAACATTAGGTACACCGGGTTTAGCAGAAAAATCATCCATTTGATTATTCAGCAGAATACCGGTATTTCCCGCCACAATTCCTGTGCCGAAGGTGGTGTTCAGGGTATAGGTCACCGCCACAGCATTGCCGTCTTTATCCACCACCGAGAAGTGGGTGGTCTGGTTGCTTTCATACGGGGCGAGCTTGCCCGGTTTTATCTGGCTGGAAGGTTTGGCCTTGTTGATATCAATTTGATCGGCCAGCGTTTTCGCATAGGCTTTGTGGGTCAGCGCCTGCCACGGCACTTTCACAAAGTCCGGATCGCCCAGATACTCTGAGCGGTCAGCGTAGGCGTATTTTTCCGCTTCCGCCATGATTTGCATGGCATCGGCGCTGCCAAAGCCGAACTTCTTCATGTCGAAATTTTCAAGAATATTAAGGATCTGTACGATGTGAATACCGCCCGAGGATGGCGGCGGCATGGAGAAGACCTGATACCCGCGATAGTCACCGCTGATTGGCGTACGCTCAACGGCTTTATAGCTGGCTAAATCCTCTTTGATCATCAGACCGCCGTTCTTCTGCATTTCTCCGGCAATCTGGTCAGCAATCGCCCCTTTATAAAACGCATCCGGGCCGTTTTCGGCAATCATTTCCAGGCTTTTCGCCAGATTCTTCTGGACCAGCTTATCGCCTTTTTTCAGCGGCTCGCCGTCTTTCCAGAAAATGGCTTTGCTGTTCTCATGGTTGGGGATCACTTCGCTGCCGTAAGTTTTTAAGTCGTCGGCCAGCGCATCGTTAACCACAAAACCCTCTTCCGCCAGCTTCATCGCCGGACGCACCACTTTATTCAGCGGCATCGTGCCGTATTTCTCCAGCGCCAGCGAGAACCCCGCCACGGTACCTGGCGTACCGGATGCCAGATGCGACGTCAGCGACTTTTTCGCATCGGCGTTACCCTGATCGTCGAGGAACATATCACGGGTCGCGCCAGCAGGCGCCATTTCACGAAAATCGATCGCCGTGGTAGCGCCATCTTTAGTGCGCAGCAGCATAAATCCTCCGCCGCCCAGATTCCCGGCTTGCGGATGCGTGACAGCCAGCGCATAGCCCACGGCGACGGCGGCATCCACGGCATTACCGCCCTGCTTTAAGATATCCACGCCAACCTGCGTCGCCATTGCATCCACGGACGCCACCATCCCTTGCGTCGCCCGTACAGGATGAAAGACATCTTCTTCAACACCATAGGAGACTGGCGGCGCGACGGGAGGATTGGCCACCGCGCTAAACGTCCCCCCGGCCAGCAGAGCGGCGATCGCCACCCAGCGCATAAACGTTGGTTTCATCGTTGTTTTTCTCCAGATAAATGGGTGTATGTCCCGTTTAATCCTGGTCCACAACGCTTAAAAAATCATCATCATGGCGAAATAGAGGTACACTTAAAAAGAGGCCTCATCGGGAGGAGACGACAATGAAACGCTTACTACTTATTACGGCTTTGTTACCCTTTGCTGTATTGGCACAGCCAATTAACACTATGAATAATCCTAATCAGCCAGGTTATAAGATTCCCAGCCAGCAGCGTATGCAGACGCAGATGCAAACGCAGCAGATTCAGCAGCAGGGTATGTTGAAACAACAGATGCAAACGCAGGCGCGCAGCCAGCAGCAAAATCTACAGTCGCAGTTGAATGCCAATACGCAGCGGGTTCAGCAGGGACAGCCGGGCAACGGTATGCTCGGCCAGCAAACGCTGCCCAATACGCAGGGCGGAATGCTCAGCGGCAGCGGAAATCCGGACCGGATGCTAAACCATTCCCAGCCAATGTTGCAGCAGGACAGCGGGACGCCGCAGCCTGACATCCCGCTGAAAACCATCAGCCCTTAAAACTGACAGCCCTTAAAACTGAAAGTGAGGGCCGATGTCATCAATACGATCGGTGCAGATACAATCCACGCCCCAGCGCAGCAGCTCTGCCGCCCGCTGGGGCTGATTGACGGTATACACCAGAATCCGCAGACCCGCGGCCTTAATCTCTTGCACTCGCGTCTCATCGAGTAATTTATGGTTGAGATGGAGGGAAACACAGCCCAGACGGATCGTCAGTTCACGCCAGTCTTCACGCCATTTATCCAGCAGTAACCCGCGCGGCAGTTCAGGTGCTGCCGCCTGCGCCGCTTCCAGCGCCTCTATCTCAAAGGAAGAAAGCAGCGGCGGCGTCATCCCGGTCCACAGTTCGCGGGCGGCCAACGCCACGACGCGTCCTGTTAGCCTTCCGCTCCCCGTTGTCGGTTTGATCTCAATATTCGCCATCATGCCGTGTTTACGGCAGCGCTCCGCCACCTGCGAGAGCAACGGCAGCGGCTCGCCTTTAAATTCGCCGCTAAACCAACCGCCAGCGTCCACACGCAATAAATCCTGCCAGTTCAACTCGCCCGCCACGCCCCAACCGTTGCTGGTGCGCTCCAGGTTATCGTCATGCAGCAGGAAAATTTCGCCGTCTTTCGACAGCTTGGCATCAAACTCAATCATGGTGTGCCCGTATCGCGCGCCCACGTCAATCGCCGCCAGAGTGTTTTCCGGCGCCAGTTTACCGCCGCCGCGATGGGCGACAATGTGGGGATAAGGCCAGTTACTCATACACGTTGTCCTGTTTCGCCATCAAAAAGATGTCGCTGATGTTCCGGCAGATGCAGCCATAGCGTACTGCCCGCCGCCGGGCGCTGCTGATGCGCCAACCGCACCACCAGTTTCTGATCGCCCCAGCGCCCATGCGCCAGATTATCCGCGCCCAGAATCTCCAGCGTATCTACCGTTAGCGGCACGCCGCCTTCCGCCTGCGAGCTTAACGCAATATGCTCCGGTCGGATACCCAGCGTCATGTTACGTCCGGCATGACCCCGATAGTCCGCACCTATTGGTAACGCCAGACCGCCAGGCAATTCGAAACGGTCGCCGGAAGCGCTGATAACGCCGTCCAACAGGTTCATCGCCGGGCTGCCAATAAAGCTCGCCACGAAGCGACTGGCCGGTTTTTCATACACCTCTACCGGCGTGCCAATCTGTTCTGCGACGCCTTTATTCATCACCATCACCCGCTGGGCCAGCGTCATCGCCTCTACCTGATCGTGAGTAACATAGAGCGAGGTGGTACGAAGGCGACGATGCAGATGTTGTAACTCCAGACGCATCTGCACGCGCAGCTTGGCGTCGAGATTAGAGAGCGGTTCGTCGAATAAGAAGACTGCCGGCTCGCGGACGATCGCGCGCCCCATTGCCACGCGCTGCCGTTGACCGCCGGAAAGCTCGCGTGGACGGCGTTTAAGCAGGCCGTCCAGCTCCAGAATGCGCGCCGCCTCCCGCACGCGTTCTTCAATATGCGCTTTGCTCATACCGCGAATTTTTAGTCCCCACGCCATGTTCTCCTCTACGCTCATATGGGGATAGAGAGCATAGTTCTGAAATACCATCGCGATGCCGCGATCTTTGGGCTCCATCTCGGTGACACGTTTGCGATCAATCCAGATATCGCCGCTGGTCACGCGTTCCAGACCGGCCACCATCCGCAACAACGTTGATTTGCCGCAGCCGGACGGCCCGACCATCACGATAAATTCGCCATCCGCCACGTCCAGCGTCAGCGGTTGAATTACCTGGGTTTTGCCGTCCCAGCTTTTGGTTACTGCCTGTAGTTTTAAACCAGCCATTTTATTTCTCACTATCGACCAGGCCACGCACAAACGCGCGCTGCATGGCTAAAACGATGACAACCGGGGGAATAAGGGTGAGCAGCATTGCCGCCATCACCTGGTTCCATTGCGTGGTACCTTCGCCAGTGGCGATCATCCCTTTGATACCCGCTACGGCAGTGCCAAGATTCACGTCGGTGATAATCAACAGCGGCCACAGATACTGGTTCCAGCCGTAGATAAAGGTGATGACGAATAACGCCGCCAGGTTGGTTTTTGACAGCGGCAACACGATGTCGCGGAAAAAGCGCATCGGCGACGCGCCGTCAATACGGGCCGCCTCCACCAGTTCATCCGGAAGCGTCATAAAGAACTGACGAAACAGGAAAGTGGCGGTAGCGGACGCCATCAGCGGTAGCGTCAGACCGGCATAGCTGTCGAGCATTTTCAGGTTGGCGATCACTTCCACCGTCGGGAAGATACGCACTTCAACCGGCAGCATCAGGGTGATAAAAATCATCCAGAAGAACAGGTTACGCAGGGGAAAACGAAACCAGACGATGGCGAATGCGGAAAGCATAGATACCGTGATTTTGCCTACCGTAATGCTGAACGCCATAATGAAACTGTTAAGCATCATCAGCCAGAATGGCGCGCTATTAACACCGACGCCGTTGACCCAAATAGTTTTGATATTCTCCAGTAACTGCGTGCCGGGAAGCAGCGTCATCGGCGTCTCAAACACCGCGCGGTCGTCCAGCGTCGCCGCGACAAACGCGACATACAGCGGAAACAAAATGACCGCGATCCCCAGAATCAGCATGGTATGGCTGAATATTGTCAGCCCGCGACGATTCTCTATCATTGGTAACGCACCTTACTTTCTACATAGCGGAACTGCACCACCGTCAGAATGATGACGAGGAACATCAACACCACCGACTGCGCGGCGGACGCCGAGAGATCCAGGCCGGTAAACCCTTCGCGATAAATCTTATAAATCAGCGTCGTGGTGGCTTGTACCGGCCCGCCGGCGGTCGCGGCGTCGATCACCGGGAAGGTGTCGAAAAAGGCGTACACCAGGTTGACCACCAGCAGGAAGAAACTGACCGGCGCAATAAGCGGCAAAGAAAGCCGGAAGAAACGACGAATCGGCCCGGCGCCGTCAATGGCCGCCGCTTCCACCAGCGAGCGGGGAATGGATTGCAGCGCGGCAAAGAAGAATAAAAAGTTGTAACTAATCTGCTTCCAGACTGACGCAAATACCACCAGGAACATCGCCTGACCGCTGTTTTGCGCGTGGTTCCAGTCATAGCCGAATTCGCCGAGGAAATGGGTGATTAATCCCCGCCCCGGGTTAAACAGGAA
This sequence comes from Salmonella sp. NW722, assembly GCF_051702785.1. NCBI lineage: Bacteria > Pseudomonadati > Pseudomonadota > Gammaproteobacteria > Enterobacterales > Enterobacteriaceae > Salmonella > Salmonella sp. NW722. Next base: position 281,908 of record NZ_JAMMIN010000006.1, on the reverse strand, counting down.
AATCCACAATACGGCGGCGACGGCGGGCGCGACGGCATAAGGCAGCAGCATCAGCGTCTGATAAAAACGGCTGCCGCGCACCACGTAATCCACCAGGGCGGCGAAAAACAGCGAGACCAGCAGGCCGCTAAACGTGACCAGCGCGCTGAATTTAATCGTCGTCCAGAAGGCGTCGAGATAATAACTGTCGTGAAAAAGCGCGACAAAATTCTCCAGCCCGACAAATTGGCTGGAAAAACCAAACGGATCGACGCTTTGCAGCGAATACCACAGCGCTTCGCCCGCAGGCCAGATAAAGAAAATAACGGTGATAACCAACTGCGGGGCAACCAGTAAATACGGCAGCCAGCGCGAGCGGAACACCGGACGGGATGATGACATGAAGGTTCTTTTCCTGGAAGGTGCCGGATGGCGGTGCAAGCACCTTATCCGGCCTACAAACGCTGTAGGCCTGATAAGCGCAGCGCCACCAGGCACTTATACACTTAAGATTTGCTCGCTTTCTCAAAACGACGCAGTAACTGATTCCCGCGATCCACCGCGGTATCCAACGCCTGTTGTGGGGTTTTCTTCCCGGTCCAGACGCTTTCCAGCTCTTCGTCCACGATGGTACGAATCTGCGGCATATTGCCCAGACGCAAGCCTTTGGTGAAGGGTAACGGCGGCTTATTCAACATCTGGCGAGTGGCGATATCCGCACCGGGGTTTTTATCGTAATAACCCTGCTCGCGGGTCAGCTCGTAGGCGGCGGTGGTAATCGGCAGGTAGCCGGTTTTTTGATGCCATTCAGCAGCGTTTTCCGGTTTTGCCAGGAAGTCGAGGAATTTGGCGACGCCGGTATAGGTTTCTTTATCTTTACCCTGCATGACCCATAGGCTGGCTCCGCCGATAATGGCGTTTTGCGGCGCGCCCTTGATATCAGCGTCGTACGGCATCATACCCACGCCATAGTTAAATTTGGCATACTGGCGGATATTGGCGAGCGAGCCGGAGGACGCGGTTGTCATCGCGCAGTCACCGTTATAAAACTTCTCGGTAGACTCGTCCTTACGCCCAACATAGCTAAAATCGCCTTTTTTATTCATCTCTTCCAGCAGCGCGATATGTTTCACCTGCTCTGGTTTATTAAACTCCAGCACCGCATCTGTACCGTCAAAGCCATTGTTTTTACTGGCGAAGGGGAGACCGTTCCAGGCGCTGAAGTTTTCCAGTTGGATCCAACCTTGCCAGCCGCTGGCGTAACCGCATTTCATGCCTGCCGCTCTCAGTTTCGCGGTATAGTCAGCCAGCTCCTGCCAGGTTTTCGGCGGCTGTTCCGGATCTAAACCGGCTTTCTTAAAGGCGTCTTTGTTGTAGTACAGTACCGGCGTGGAGCTGTTAAAGGGCTGGGAGAGCAGATGCCCGCTTTTAGCATCGGTGTAGTAGCCTGCAACGGTTGGTACAAACTGGGACTCGTCAAAGTTAATACCGGCGTCTTTAAACACTTCATAAACCGGCTTAATGGCTTTCGAGGCCATCATGGTCGCTGTCCCAACCTCATAAACCTGCAATATTGCCGGCGCGTTGCCGGTACGGAATGCCGCGATCCCGGCGCTCAGGTTCTGTTCATAGTTCCCCTTATAGACCGGAACGATTTTGTAATCCGGATTGGCCTGGTTGAAACGTTGCGCCAGTGAATCAACTTCTTTGCCTAACTCCCCTTCCATTGAATGCCAGAATGGAATAGTGGTGACGGCCAACGCCTGACCCGTAAATGCCAGACTCAGCGCCAGTCCTAAAGCTGTATGTCGTAACGATATCATCGGTTATCTCTCTTTTTGTGCCGGGATGCGCGATATCACGCGTTTTATGTTCGCGGGGGTAACATGACATGCTCGAATGACAGAAAAATAACTTTTTTATTACAAAAAAAAGATAGTAAGGCGACAGAGAGATGGCAAGGCAGTGAAAGCGCCGGAAAAGAAAAGTGGGAGCTACGGCACGTCTGACAGCGTAATGCTGACCAGACATGCGTTATTTGGCTGGCGTCAGCAGTTAATCACGATGAGAATACTTTTTGTACAGATTTTGTAAGCGCCGCTGATCTCGCCGCTCGCGTTCACGCTGAATGTCGGATTTTTCATCCTCCCACGTTGCACAATCCGGATGATGACGCACTTCGCAGGTCGTTGCGGCCAGTGGATAAGGCGTTGCGGTTTCTTCTTGCCAGATAGCAGGATCGCGGGGATCAAAATCGTTTGAGGTTAAGGCGTTAACACTGAACGAAGCCGCGAACAACAGCGTTCCCATTATGCAGGCGCCTGAACGTATCATCCTTGCTCCTTCTTCGGTGGTTATAGTTGATAACTATTCTCAACTATAACATGTTGGTACGAAAAATGTTCTACTGATTTGCCGAATGCCGAGTAATCCGCCAGGTCCGGTAAGCGGTAGCGCCACCGGGCGCGTTTGCCAGATGGCAGCTGTAAACTGCGCCTTATCCGCCCAGATAGGCGCTGCGCACCGCTTCGTTCGCCAGCAGCGCATCACCGGTATCGGATAGCACCACGTGGCCGTTTTCCAGCACATAACCGCGGTCGGCGAGCTTCAGCGCCTGGTTAGCGTTTTGCTCGACAAGGAAGATGGTCATACCCTGCTCGCGCAACTGCTCAATGGTGTCGAAGATCTGCTGGATGATGATCGGCGCCAGCCCCAGCGACGGTTCATCCAGCAGCAATAGCCTCGGCTGGCTCATCAGCGCGCGGCCAATCGCCAGCATCTGCTGTTCGCCGCCGGACATGGTGCCCGCTCGCTGGATACGGCGTTCATGCAGGCGCGGAAACAGCTCGTACACCCATTTGATACGCTCCTGAAACCGATCGCGCTCGGCAAAAAAACCGCCCATCGCCAGATTCTCTTCTACCGTCATCCGCGAGAAGACGCGCCGCCCTTCCGGCACTATCGCCACCGCTTCACGCATGATTTTCGCCGTCTGCCAGTCGGTGATGTCTTTACCGTCAAACACCACCCGTCCGCTGGAGGCGCGCGGATCGCCGCACAAGGTGCCAAGCAGCGTCGTTTTCCCCGCGCCGTTAGCGCCAATCAGGGTAACGATTTCCCCCTGGTTGATGTGCAGACTGACGTCGTGCAGCGCCTGAATCTTGCCGTAGTGGGCGCTGACTTTTTCAAACGTTAACATCGTTTTTTCCATCTTATGCCTCACCCAGATAAGCGCGGATGACGTCCGGGTTGTTGCGGATCTCTTCCGGCGTGCCGTTCGCCAGCGGCGTGCCCTGGTTCACCACGTAAATGCGATCGGAAATGCCCATCACCAGCTTCATATCGTGTTCAATCAGCAAGATAGTGGTGTTGTGATGGTTACGTAGTTCGGCAATCAGCTCATCCAGCTCTTTGGTCTCTTTCGGGTTAAGGCCGGCCGCCGGTTCGTCGAGCATCAGAATTTCTGGCTGCGTCACCATGCAGCGGGCAATCTCCAGCCGACGCTGGTCGCCGTAGGCCAGATTACTGGCCTGGCGGTTGGCATGTTCCAGCAGGCCAATACGCTCAAGCCAGGTCGCCGCGCGGTCCAGCGCTTCGCTTTGCGCGCGGCGGAAAGCGGGCGTTTTCAACAGGCCGGAAAAGAGGCCCGTTTTCAGTTGCTGGTGCTGCGCCACCAGCAGGTTTTCAATCACCGTCATTTCGCGAAACAGGCGCACATGCTGGAAAGTGCGTACCACGCCCATGCGGGCGATCTGCTGGCCCGGCAATCCTTCCAGATGCCGCTCGCGCAACGTGATCGTACCGCCTGTCGGCTTATAAAAACCGGTCAGGCAGTTAAACACCGTCGTTTTACCCGCGCCGTTAGGGCCAATCAGCGACACAATTTCCCGCTCACGCAATTCCAGCGATACATTGTTGACCGCCAGCAAACCGCCAAAGCGCATCATCAGGCCGTTAACCGCTAATAATGGCTGACTCATGCCTGCTCTCCTTTCGCCTGACCACTTTTCAGCTTCAACTGCGGACGCGTCATCGGCAACAATCCCTGCGGGCGCCAGATCATCATCAACACCATTAAACCGCCGAGCATCAACATGCTGTATTCGTTGAAATCGCGCATCAACTCGCGCGACACCACCAACAGAACCGCCGCCAGGATCACCGCAAACTGCGAGCCCATTCCGCCCAGCACCACAATCGCCAGCACGAAGGCGGATTCGGCGAAGGTGAAGGATTCCGGGCTGACAAAGCCCTGGCGGGCGGCAAACAACGTCCCGGCGAAACCGGCAAACGCGGCGCTGATAGTAAAAGCGGTCAGCTTGATGCGCGTCGGGCTTAAACCTAATGAGCGACAGGCGATCTCATCTTCACGCAACGCTTCCCACGCCCGGCCCAGCGGCATACGCAGCAGGCGGTTAATGACAAACAACGACAGGACCACCAGCAACAGGGCCACCAGATAGAGGAAAATGACCCGGTCGGATGGGTCGTACTTCACGCCAAAGAAATTGCTGAAGGTATCCCAGCCGCCTTCGCGGGTACTGCGGCTAAACTCCAGACCAAACAGCGTCGGTTTGGGGATCTGACTGATACCGTTCGGGCCGCCGGTAATTTCAGTGTTGTTGAGCAACAGGATACGGACGATTTCGCCGAAGCCGAGCGTCACAATCGCCAGATAGTCGCCGCGCAGGCGCAGTACCGGGAAGCCGAGCAGGAAACCGGCGGCGGCGGAGACCAGTCCCGCCAGCGGCAGGCAGGTCCAGAAACCCAAACCATAATAGTGGTTGAGCAGCGCAAAGGTATAAGCGCCGATGGCGTAAAAGCCGCCGTAGCCCAATACCAGCAGGCCGGACAGCCCCACCACCACGTTCAGCCCCAGACCGAGGATGATATAAATCATGGTCATAGTGGCGATATCCACGCTACCGCGCGACACCATAAACGGCCACGCCACGGCGATAACCAGCAGCGCCATCAGAAACAGCTTTTGCTTAACGGTAGAGCCATCGATCGCCGGCAGAATAAACTTCGGTCCGGAGACGTGCTTCACCGCTTTCTGGAACATCGGACGCAGCAACTGAAAGAAAAAAACCACTGCCGTACCGATAAAGATCCACTGCCAGCGAATGTCGGCGGCGGTATCCACCACCAGTTTGGTGCCGTCCAGCTCCAGTTGTACGCCCATGAAGACGCCAGCCAGAACGAAGAACATCGCCGCAGAGAACAGAGCCATCGCAATATGCATCGGTTTCATACTTTCTCTACCTCCGGACGCCCCAGGATACCGGTCGGCATCACCAGCAGTACCAGAATCAGCAGAGCGAACGACACGACATCTTTATATTCGGTACTTAAATATGCAGACGAGAGCGCTTCGGCAACGCCCAAAATCAGACCGCCGATCATCGCGCCCGGAATGCTGCCAATACCGCCCAGCACCGCCGCGGTGAACGCTTTCATCCCGGCCATAAAACCGATGTAGGGGTTAATCACGCCGTAAAATTGCCCAAGCAGCACACCCGCCACCGCCGCCATTGCCGCGCCGATAACAAACGTTAGCGCAATGACGCGGTCGGTATTAATGCCGAGCAGGCTAGCCATTTTCAGATCCTCCGCGCAGGCGCGGCAGGCGCGGCCCATCCGGGAGTAGCGAATGAAAATGGTGAGCGCCAGCATAGCCAGAAAGGTGACTATCCAGATAACCGCCTGCATGGTGGTGATGGACGCGGAAAAGTTTTCGCTGCTGCCCACAATCCACTGGCCGTTAAACAGGCTGGGTAACGCCACGTCGCGCGAACCTTCCGTCAGGCTGACGTAGTTTTGCAGGAAGATGGACATCCCGATGGCGGAAATCAGGGCAATCAGGCGCTTGGAATTGCGCACAGGCCGGTAAGCGACTCGCTCGATACTCCAGCCGTAGGCGCTGGCAATAATAATCGCGCCGATAAATCCGGCGGCCACCAGGAGCCAACTGGTGTCTATTCCCATCATCATTAGCGCGGCGATGATCATAAAAGAGACGTAGCTGCCGATCATATACACCTCGCCATGAGCGAAGTTGATCATGCCGATAATGCCGTACACCATCGTATAACCGATAGCAATCAGCGCGTAGGTGCTCCCCAGCGTGACGCCGTTAAACATCTGCTGCAAGAAATAGAGAAACTGCTCGGACATAAGGTAACCTTTTTAAACCCGCCCGGCGTGCGGGCGGTGGGATAACTTATCTTCTGGCATTACTTCGCGACGGTTGACGAGCCGTCGGCGTGCCACTGGAAGACGCCAAATTCAAATCCCTTAAGATCGCCTTTTTCATCCCATTTCAGCGGCCCAATAACGGTATCAGCCCCGTTCGCTTTAAGATCTTTCACCAGATCCAGTGGAGCATGGCTGGCGCTACGCGTCATTGCGGTCGTCAGCGACTGGACGGCGGCGTAGGTGATCCAGACGTACGGACCGCTGGGATCTTTCTTGTCGGCTTTCAGCGCCTCGACAATCGCCTTATTCGCCGGGTCCTGGTCATAACGTTTTGGCATCGTCACCAACATGCCTTCCGCCGCACCGCCCGCAATATTGGACAGCGACGCGTTACCCACGCCTTCCGGCCCCATAAATTGCGTTTTCAGGCCATTAGCCCGCGCCTGGCGCAGCATCTGCCCCATTTCCGGGTAGTAGCCGCCGTAATACACAAAGTCGATATTCTCTTTTTGCAAGCGAGCAATCAGGGCGGAGAAATCTTTTTCACCGGCGGTAATACCATCAAAAAAGACAATATTGGCATTGCCCTGCTTCAGGCCATCCTGCACGGAGCGCGCCAGTCCTTCGCCGTATTGCTGTTTATCGTGAATGATAGCGATGCGCTGCGGTTTCACCGTTTCCAGGATGTATTTCGCGGCCGTTGGCCCCTGGGAGGAGTCCAGGCCGGCGGTACGCATAATGTACTGATAGCCGCGCTGGGTCAGCTCCGGGTTAGTCGCCCCCGGGGAGATCATCAGAATACCTTCATCTTCATAGATATCGGATGCTGGCTGAGTAGAAGAAGAACACAAGTGACCAATAACGTACTGAATACCGTCGTTAACGATTTTGTTGGCCACCGCCACCGCCTGTTTTGGATCGCAGGCATCATCGTACTCTACGCCGACCAGCTTATCGCCTTTAATACCGCCTTTAGCGTTGATGTCTTTAATGGCCTGGCGCGCGCCGTTAAATTCCATATCGCCCCATTGCGCTACCGGGCCGGACATCGCCCCGACTATGGCGACTTTAATATCATCTGCCATTGCCCCCTGCGAGACTGCTAATGCAACAATCCCTGCGATTATTGTTTTCGCTTTCCGTTTCATGTGCCTGTATCCCCATTCGTGATGTTATATGTTTTGTTTTTTGCTGGTTAAAAAGCAGACTGTACTTTTTATAAATGGTGCGCTTTTTACTGACTCATTAATGAGTTAGCGCAGAATTTAAAGCATAATAAGATTAAAATCTCTATTTTTCAGTCTATTAAGAAAAGATAATATTCTGCTTTTCGCTATAGATAAACAAAAAAAAGCACGCTTGTCAGCATAAAATAACGGCATATTAAGCGGAATAATTCACTAGCATTCAGGGAATTATGCTGCCTGTTTTCCATTCTCTAATGCTTCAAACTGTAATTATCGTTGTTAAAAAATTAATAACCTGGTAAATGACACAAAAAAGAGAAAGCATCTGGCCTGCCTGTTTCGGTACACTGATCGCATCTTTTGAAATCGGGACAAGCCGTCGATGAAGCTGACCATTCTTCGTTTAGAACACTTTAGCGCTCAGGATCAGATCGATCTGGGCAAAATCTGGCCGGAATATTCCGCCTCCTCATTAAGCGTAGATGAAACGCACCGGATTTATGCCGCGCGGTTTAACGAGCGTTTGTTGGGCGCCGTAAGAGTGACGCTGAGCGGAACGCAGGGCGCGCTGGATTCCTTACGCGTGCGTGAAATCACCCGTCGCCGCGGCGTCGGGCAATACCTGGTAGAAGAAGTCATCCGCGATAATCCCAACGTCTCGTCGTGGTGGATGGCGGATGTCGGTGTTGAAGACCGTAGCGTGATGGCCGCGTTTATGCAGGCGTTAGGGTTTACGGCCCAGGCGGATGGCTGGGAAAAAAGATAAAAAAGCCGGATGGCGCTGACGCTTATCCGGCCTACATGCCGGGAGCAAAAAATAAAAAACCACCTCGCAATTTTCCAGGTATGTAGGCCGGGTAAGGCGAAGCCGCCACCCGGCACTCAATTACTTCGCGTCGGTCGCCGTACCATTCGCATGCCAGTCAAACACGCCGAACTCAAATCCTTTCAGATCGCCTTTCTCATCCCACGACAGCGGTCCCATTACGGTGTCGACCGTGGCGCCTTTCAGGTATTTGGCGATTTCCGCCGGATCGTCAGACTGGTTCAGACCCGCCTGCAACGATTGCAGCGCGGCGTAGGTGGTCCACACGAATGCGCCGCTAGGATCTTGTTTCTTGGCTTTGATGGCATCCACAATCGGTTTGTTCGCCGGGACCTGATCGTAGTTCTTCGGTTTGGTGACCAGTAAGCCTTCCGCCGACTCTCCGGCGATGTTAGACAGCGAGACGTTCGCGACCCCTTCCGGCCCCATAAACTGGGTTTTCAGCCCTGCGGCGCGGGACTGGCGCAAAATCTGCCCCATTTCCGGGTGATAACCGCCGTAGTAGACAAAGTCGATATTCTCTTTCTTCAGGCGCGCAACCAGAGTGGAGAAATCTTTTTCGCCAGCGGTGATGCCGTCAAAGAATAAGACGTTAACGCCGCCTTTCTTCAGACCGTCCTGCACCGCGCGCGCCAGCCCTTCGCCGTACTGCTGCTTATCGTGGATAATCGCGATGCGCTGCGGTTTTACCTTCTCCAGAATATACTTTGCCGCCGTTGGCCCCTGGTCAGAGTCCAAGCCGGTCGTGCGCAAAATCAGGTTATAGCCGCGCGCGGTCAGCTCCGGCGCGGTCGCCGCCGGGGTTATCATCAGGATGCCTTCGTCTTCGTAGATATCAGACGCTGGCTGTGTGGAAGAGGAGCATAAGTGACCGATAACATACTTGATGCCGTCGTTCACCACTTTGTTAGCGACAGCTACCGCCTGTTTCGGGTCACAGGCGTCGTCATATTTCACCGCGACGAGCTTATCGCCTTTAATACCGCCTTTCGCATTGATATCGGCAATTGCCTGCTCCGCACCGGTAAATTCCTGGTCGCCATACTGCGCCACCGGACCGGACATCGCGCCGACAACCGCGACTTTAATGTCCTCTGCGAATGCCATATGGCTTAATGACAGGGCGATACATCCTGCCAATAACGTTTTACCCTTCATATTCATCCTGATAATCCCCATTATTCTGGTTGTTACGTGTGTTGTGGTGTTATTGTTCAGCACTTTATTTCGATTATTGGCTAGCTACCCGTGCTTTAGCAGCATACTCTGCTAAAACATACCCGATTTTTATTATTTTGGAATAGCTAAATTTACATCCAGATAACAGATTTGTGTCGGTGGGGGGGAGGAAGGGCCCGTAGGCCAGATAAGCGAAGCGACATCGGGCAAACGTATTGCCGGATGGCAGCGTAAACGCCTTATCCGGCCTACAAAAAACAAAACCCCCGAATTCACATTCGAGGGTTCATTGGCAATTCGCGAAGATTACGCTTCGATCGCAGCGCGAAGCTTTTTCATGGCGTTCTTTTCAAGCTGGCGCACACGCTCAGCGGAGACGCCGTAACGATCGGCCAGCTCCTGCAACGTAGACTTATTGTCTTCGTCCAGCCAGCGAGCGCGGATAATATCCTGGCTACGCTCGTCGAGCCCCTGCATCGCGTCGGTCAGTCGGTTAGCGGCCTGCTCTTCCCAGTTATCGTCTTCAATGCCGTCGGCAAAGTTAGACGATTTATCCTGCAGATACAGCACCGGCGCCATTGGCTGGCTGTCGGACTCATCGTCCGAAGACATGTCAAACGTCATGTCCTGCGCCGCCATACGCGACTCCATCTCACGCACGTCTTTACTGGAAACACCCAGTTCGCGCGCCACCATTTCAACCTCATCCTGATTAAACCAGCCCAGACGCTGCTTGGTTTTACGCAGATTAAAGAACAGCTTACGCTGCGCTTTCGTGGTTGCGACTTTAACGATACGCCAGTTACGCAGCACGTATTCGTGAATTTCTGCTTTAATCCAGTGTACGGCGAAGGAGACCAGGCGCACGCCTACTTCCGGGTTGAAACGACGTACGGCTTTCATCAGGCCGATGTTGCCTTCCTGGATCAAATCCGCCTGCGGCAGACCATAGCCCGCATAGTTACGAGCAATATGAACAACAAAGCGCAGGTGAGACAGGATCAGCGTTTTAGCTGCTTCCAGATCGCCCTGGTAATGCAGCCTTTCAGCCAATGCCCGCTCCTCGTCAGCCGATAACATCGGCCACGCGTTCGCTGCCCGGATATAAGATTCCAGGTTGCCAACAGGGGCTAAAGCTAAATTTTGCATTTCTTTGGTCATTCAAATCCTCTCAATCAGTATTGCCTGGCACCGTCAGCGAGCAACAACCGTGCCAAAGCCGATGAGCAACGAGAATATCATCCACTCTTTTATCAGACAGTGATTTTATCCACAAGTTCAATGTAACACTGTGCATAATTTACACACATAATGTGACATGAAGATGAAACGCGGGGAAGAGACAACAGGGACTCTTTCCCTGCGAACGGAAGCCCATTGCAGGGAAAGATTATACCACGATTTTATCAATCGGGAGTAAAGTGACGTAAATGTTGCACCGTAGCCAGCCAGGCGGCGATCCAGCCGATCATGGAACAGACCAGCAGCAGCAACAGGCACTCATCGAACGATAAACCATTGAGATCAAACTTCGTGCCGAAGACCTGCGCCACTTCAGTCACCGCCGATGATAAACGCATTACCAAAATTTCAGACAATATCAGTGAAAGAAACGCGCCGGAAAAACCGAGCAACGCGCCGCCGTAGAGGAACGGACGCAGGATAAAGCCATCGGTCGCGCCAATCAGCTTTTGCACGTTAATGGTGTCGCGACGGGCAAAAATGCTCAGGCGCACGCTGTTGCCGATAACGAGGAAGACCGCCGCGACCATCAGCACGCCAATCATCGCCGACACGCGGCCCACCAGCCCGGTGAGCGCCGCCAGACGCGCAAACCAGCTATCATCCATGCGGACTTCGTCAATGCCGTTAATCTGCGAGATACGGTCGCGCAGCGTATTAAGCGAGGCGGTACTCTGGAAGTCCAGCTTGGGGATCACCACCGCCACCGCCGGCAGCGGGTTCTCTTCCAGCATGTCCAGCGCGCCGCCAAAACCCGACCAGTTGCGGAATTCTCCCAGCGCGTCCTCACGGGACAGGTAGTTGACCTTCTCAACGCCCTGCTCGGCCTGAAGCTGTCCAACAACCCGCGCCGCCGCATCATCATCCAGCGTTTTTTGCAGATAAACGGTGATCTGCGGCGACGGATAATACTGAGTCGCCGCCTGGTTGACGTTCTTATAGACCATGTAACAGACGCTGGGCAGCGTCAGGGAGATGGCGATCACCATCACCGTCAGAAACGTCGCCAGCGGTTTGCTTTTCAGATCTTGCAGCGCGCCGTGCCAGGCATAGCGCACCTGCTCATTAAAGACGTTCGTTTTACGTGAGTTCGGTTTCGGCGTCGGCTTCTGGCGTCCTGGCGCGTTGCGCCCGCCGCCTGTTCCGCCGTGAGACTTACGCAGTCGATCCAGCCGTCCGCCGAACTGCCTGATTTGGTTAATCGCGTCGCGCCTATTCATTGGCCAGGCCTCCATGCAGATGTCCATCGCTCAGGACGAGCTGCCTATAGGAACGACGGGAGATAAGTCCAATATCGTGCGTCGCCATCAGTACCGTCACCCCTACGCGGTTAAACTCTTCAAACAGACGTAAAATCCCTTCCGACAACGCGTCGTCCAGGTTCCCGGTCGGTTCATCCGCCAGCAATACCGCTGGCTTATTGACCACCGCGCGGGCGATGCCCACGCGCTGTTGTTCGCCTCCGGAGAGTTGAATCGGGAAGTTTCTCGCTTTGTCCAGTAGTCCAACCTTATCCAGCGCCGCCGACACACGACGACGGATATCATCGCCGCTGGCGCCGGCAATGATTAACGGTATCGCCACATTGTCATAGACCGTGCGATCCATCAGCAGATGGTGATCCTGGAAAATCATCCCAATCTGGCGGCGCAAAAACGGCACTTCGCGGTTTTTCAGGCGCGTAATATCATGCCCGCTGAAGAAGATTTTGCCGGCGCTGGGCCGCTCAATCCCACAGATTAGCTTCAGCAGGGTACTTTTCCCCGCGCCGGAGTGGCCGGTCAGAAACGCCATCTCGCCTGGCCGCATATGGAATGTCACTCCCTGCAGCGCTTGTCTCCCGCCGAGATAGGCCTTGCTGACATGTTCAAAGCGAATCATTGTTAATCCTCTCGGGCAAAAAGTGCCTCAATAAAATCGTCCGCCTTAAACGGACGCAAATCCTCGATACGTTCGCCCACGCCAATGTAACGGATAGGAATGCCAAACTGGTCAGCTACCGAGAAAATCACCCCGCCTTTCGCCGTACCGTCCAGCTTGGTCAGGGTAATACCGGTTAAGCCTACCGCTTCATGGAACAGTTTGGCCTGGCTTACCGCGTTCTGTCCGGTGCTGGCGTCAATGGTCAGCATAACTTCATGTGGCGCTTCTTCGTCCAGCTTTTTCATGACGCGAACGATTTTTTTCAGCTCTTCCATCAGGTGCGACTTGTTCTGCAGACGCCCTGCCGTATCGGCAATTAACACATCCACATTACGCGCCTTCGCGGCCTGGATAGCGTCAAAAATCACCGAGGCGGAGTCCGCGCCGGTATGCTGGGCGATAACCGGAATGTTGTTACGCTGTCCCCAGACCTGTAGCTGTTCGACCGCCGCCGCGCGGAAAGTATCCCCCGCCGCCAGCATCACTGATTTACCCTGCTGCTCAAACTGGCGCGCCAGTTTACCGATAGTAGTGGTTTTACCCACGCCGTTCACGCCAACCATCAGAATAACAAAAGGCGTTTTACCTTCAATATTAAGCGGTTCGTCTACCTTCGCCAGAATCTCGCCCATCTCGTCTTTCAACAGACCATACAGCGCCTCGGCATCTTTAAGCTGTTTGCGGCTGGCGCCTTCCGTCAGATTAGCGATAATCTTACGCGTGGTTTCCACCCCGACATCAGCGATGAGCAACTGCTCTTCCAGCTCCTCGAACAAATCATCGTCGATTTTCTTGCCGCGGAACAGACTGATAAATCCGGAACCGAGATTTTCTTTGGTTTTCAGCAGACTGCGTTTCAGGCGGGCAAAGAAACCTTCTTTAGTCGGTTTTTCCTGCTCCTGAACGATCGCTTCCACCGGCGCGTCTTCTTCCGCCGACGGAACAACCATCACCGCCTCTTCCGCCGCCTGAGCGGCCAGCGCCTGCGCTTCCAGCTCTTCGTCGGTGAATTTCGCCGCGTTTTCGCCCTCTTCTTCTACCGCGGCAATGACTTCTACGGTTTCCGCTTCGGCCTGCCACTCTTCCGCCGAGATAGCCTCGTCTTTGACCTCTTCCGGCAGCGGCAATTCCTCGCGTTCCACCGCGATCTGCGGCGCTGCCGTCTCAATGGCCGCCGCGGGCTCCGGCTCTACCGGCTGCGGTTTTTCGCTCTCCTGAACTTTCTCAGTAACGTCCACCACCTCTTCCGCAAAGGCTTCGGTTTCTGCTTTGCTGTGCGCGGGCGTTTGCGCGTCTACGTCTGCCGCCGTTTCAACAGGGGGCTCAACCGGTCGTTGTTCCTCAACAATCTGCTGTTCTTCGGTCTGTTCCTGCTTCTGCTCTTTATCACCGAAGCCCAACCAGGAAAAGAAGCCACGTTTTTTCTGTTTTGCCATCTGCGACTACACCCCTCGCGGCGCTATATACATGGAAGCTAAAAAAATGATGAAATAGTCTATCACTTAACTTAATTCACATCACCGCCTGGAATAACTTGCAACAGGCGGTTCGAGCAAGAGAAATGAAAAAACCGACTCACTCTGGCAGCGGCCAAATCCGCATTATTGGCGGGCAATGGCGTGGCCGTAAATTACCAGTTCCGGACAGCCCGGGTCTGCGTCCCACCACCGATCGCGTGCGCGAAACGTTATTTAACTGGCTGGCTCCGGTAATGGTAGACGCCCATTGTCTGGATTGCTTTGCCGGCAGCGGCGCGCTGGGTCTGGAAGCGCTATCACGTTATGCGGCCCAGGCAACGTTACTGGAAATGGATCGCGCCGTTTCGCAGCAGTTGCAAAAAAATCTGGCGACGCTGAAAGCCAACAATGCTCGCGTCGTCAATACCAATACTCTGGCCTTCCTCAGCCAGCCGGGGACGCCGCATCACGTCGTCTTTGTCGACCCGCCGTTTCGTAAAGGGCTGCTGGAAGAGACGTTACAATTGCTGGAAACCCAGGGATGGCTGGCCGACGACGCGCTAATTTATGTAGAAAGCGAGGTGGAAAACGGTCTGCCGCCCGTTCCGGCGAACTGGGCATTGTATCGAGAAAAGGTGGCCGGACAGGTCGCTTATCGTCTGTATCAGCGCGACGCGCAAGGAGAAAATGATGTTGATTAATCTGGGCCGCTTATTAATGCTCTTCGTGTGGGCATTTTTGATTCTTAATCTGGTGCATCCCTTCCCGCGCCCGCTCAATATCTTCGTCAACGTGGCGTTGGTGTTCATGGCGCTGATGCACGGTATGCAACTGGCGCTACTGAAATCAACGATACCGAAAGAGGGTCCGCAGATGACGACGGGAGAGAAAATCCGCATTTTCCTGTTCGGCGTGTTTGAGCTGCTGGTCTGGCAGAAGAAGTTTAAGAACAAAAAATAACGTTTGCTGCCGGATGACGGTTTATTCGTTATCCGGGGTACGGCTAACAAACCCGACGAACCGCGTTCCCTTATAGCTCAGCGTACCTTGATCGCCCACCGTCAAAGCGTGGTACTGCTGCGCTTGTAAACGGAACGTTTTTTCGAGACCGCCATTGAGCGGCTTAAAACTGGCCTCATAGCGCATACTGGTTCCCGCCGGGCTCACTTCCTGCTGGCGAGAGCGTCGGTCGTTAACCGGCTTCTCCCGTTTACTGCTGACCACGACCAGCTTTTGCTGTAACGGCGCCGCCTCATTAGCGGCTTTTTCCCGCCGTTGCTGAACGAAGCGAAACGACGCGGCAACCACGATTAATGCGATGATTATAATGAAGAAAAGCGGTGGCTTACTCATACTGTTAACCTGTCAGAAAATGCGGAAATAAGCATACCCTGCCCGTTATAGTGTTGTCATCTGACCGTCACGGCCTCTACACTGAATAATAGAGCCGCAAGCATACCGTTTGCGAAAAAATAACGAATTCAAGGAATTAAGATGCTTTGGTCGTTTATCGCTGTCTGCCTGTCCGCATGGCTGTATGTGGACGCCTCCTATCGCGGGCCAGCCTGGCAACGCTGGGTTTTTAAGCCCGTCACGTTATTACTGTTGCTGTTACTGGCCTGGCAAGCGCCGATGTTTGACGCCATCAGTTATCTTGTGTTGGCCGGACTGTGCGCCTCGCTGGTCGGCGATGCGTTAACGCTCTTACCGCGTCAACGCCTGCTGTACGCCGTCGGGGCATTTTTCTTATCGCATCTGCTCTACACCATTTACTTTGCCAGCCAAATGACGTTGTCGTTCTTCTGGCCGCTGCCGCTGGCGTTACTGATAGTCGGCGCGTTGCTTATCGCCGTTATCTGGACGCGACTGGAGGAGCTACGCTGGCCGGTATGTACTTTTATCGCCATGACGCTGGTCATGGTCTGGCTGGCGGGCGAACTGTGGTTCTTCCGCCCAACGGCGCCAGCCCTTTCGGCCTTTACCGGCGCGACGCTGCTGTTCATCGGCAATATCGTCTGGCTGGGTAGCCATTACCGCCGCCGTTTCCGGGCGGATAACGCGATTGCCGCCGCCTGCTACTTTGCAGGACACTTCCTGATTGTTCGCTCGCTGTACCTGTAAATAATAGCGCTTGACTCTGGAGTCGACTCCAGAGTGTATCCTCCGGTTAATGAGAAAATTATCATCAACCGGAGGACGTTATGTCGACCCCTGATACCGATGGCAAAAAAGTCCCGCCCTTTACCTCCTTCAGATTAGCCCCGGCAATACAGAAGGCCGATAGCTGCTGCTGCGAAGAACATTGCGCGTCCAGCGCGCCTGTTTCTACTGCCGTGGCAGGCACGCGCTATACCTGGAAAATCTCCGGCATGGACTGCGCCGCCTGCGCCCGAAAAGTGGAGAATGCGGTACGCCAAATTCGCGGCGTCAACCAGGCGCAAGTGCTGTTCGCCACCGAAAAGTTAGTGGTCGATGCCGACACCGACCTCCGCGCGCAAATTGAACACGCCGTACAGAAGGCGGGTTATACCTTGCGTAGTGAAGATTCGCGCGACGCCGCGCCTGAATCTCGTCTTAAAGAGAACCTGCCGCTTATTACGCTGATCATTATGATGGCGATAAGCTGGGGGCTGGAGCAATTTAACCACCCGTTCGGCCAACTGGCCTTTATCGCCACCACCCTGGTCGGTCTGTATCCTATTGCCCGCCAGGCGCTGCGGCTGATGAAAAGCGGCAGTTGGTTCGCTATTGAAACGCTGATGAGCGTCGCCGCCATTGGCGCGCTGTTTATTGGCGCGACGGCGGAGGCAGCAATGGTATTGCTGCTGTTCCTCATCGGCGAGCGCCTGGAAGGATGGGCCGCCAGCCGCGCCCGTAAAGGCGTCAGCGCGTTAATGGCGCTTAAACCGGAAACGGCGACCCGTCTGCGCGACGGCGTGCGGGAAGAGGTCGCTATTAATACCCTGCGACCGGGCGATATTATCGAAGTCGCCGCCGGGGGGCGTTTACCCGCCGACGGTAAACTGGTTTCCGGTTTCGCCAGCTTTGATGAAAGCGCGCTCACCGGCGAGTCTATCCCTGTGGAGCGCGCAACGGGCGACAAAGTCCCGGCAGGCGCGACCAGCGTTGACCGTCTCGTCACCCTGGAGGTGCTATCTGAACCTGGCGCCAGCGCGATTGACCGTATCCTGACGCTGATTGAAGAGGCGGAAGAGCGCCGTGCGCCCATTGAGCGGTTTATTGATCGTTTCAGTCGCATCTATACGCCAGTCATTATGGTCATCGCGCTGCTGGTGACGCTTATTCCGCCGCTGATGTTCGATGGCGGCTGGCAGGAGTGGATTTATAAAGGGCTGACGCTGCTATTAATCGGTTGCCCGTGCGCGCTGGTGATCTCCACGCCCGCGGCCATTACCTCCGGGCTGGCGGCGGCGGCACGGCGCGGCGCATTGATTAAAGGCGGCGCAGCGCTGGAGCAACTGGGCCGTATCACGCAGGTCGCCTTTGATAAAACCGGTACGTTGACCATTGGTAAACCACGGGTGACGGCGATTCATCCGGCAAGCGGTATCAGCGAAGCTGAACTGTTGGCGCTGGCGGCAGCCGTAGAACAAGGCGCTACGCACCCGCTGGCGCAGGCTATTGTCCGCGAAGCGCAGACACGCGATCTGGCGATCCCGACGGCGGAATCGCAGCGAACGCTGGCCGGCACCGGGATTGAAGCGCAGGTTAACGGCGAACGTATTCTGATTTGCGCGGCGGGAAAACAGCCTACGGCAGCGTTTGCCGGGCAAATTAGCGAACTGGAAAACGCCGGGCAGACGGTGGTTCTGGTGCTACGTAACGAGACCGTACTTGGCGTCCTCGCCCTCCAGGATACGTTGCGTGACGATGCGCGCGACGCCATCCGCGAACTGCATCAGTTAGGCGTTAACGGCGTGATTCTGACTGGCGATAACCCACGGGCGGCGGCAGCGATTGCCGGCGAGCTGGATCTGGCGTTTAAAGCCGGGCTACTGCCGGAAGACAAGGTGCGGGCAGTCACCGCCCTTAACCAACAAGCGCCGCTGGCAATGGTGGGCGACGGCATTAATGATGCGCCCGCGATGAAAGCCGCCAGTATCGGAATTGCGATGGGCAGCGGTACTGACGTTGCGCTGGAAACGGCTGACGCCGCCCTTACTCATAACCGTCTGCGCGGGTTAGCGCAGATGATTACGCTGGCGCGCGCTACCCACGCGAATATCCGGCAGAACATCACCATTGCGCTGGGGCTGAAAGCCATTTTCCTGGTGACGACGCTACTTGGTTTTACCGGGCTATGGCTGGCAATCCTGGCGGATACGGGAGCCACGGTATTGGTGACTGCCAACGCGCTACGTTTGCTGCGTAAAAACTAATCTTCTCCCACCCGGCGGCGTGTCGCCGGGTTATCCCGCGATATTCCTTTCTTTGTACATATTATTCACGCGAAAATTATTTATTTTCTATTACTTATCAAACCATTAATCAGAAATAGCGTGATTTGATGTAAGGTTAATTTTTATCCAACCGATATTGATCATACCGTCTACAAAATAAGGAATGTTAGGCACTATGAAAAATATCAAAGTCATCACCGGCGTTATCGCGACGCTGGGCATATTTAGCGCCTTATTGCTGGTGACAGGAATACTGTTTTATTCCGCCGTCAGCAGCGATCGGCTGAATTTCCAGAATGCGAGCGCGCTGAGTTACCAACAACAGGAACTGGGCGGCAGTTTTCAGACATTGATCGAAACCCGCGTCACCATTAACCGCGTGGCGATACGCATGTTAAAAAATCAGCGCGATCCCGCCTCACTGGACGCCATGAACACGCTGTTAACCAACGCTGGCGCGTCGCTCAACGAAGCGGAAAGGCATTTCAACAACTACGTGAACTCCGAAGCGATCGCGGGCAAAGATCCGGCGTTGGATGCCCAGGCCGAAGCCAGCTTTAAGCAGATGTATGACGTTTTGCAGCAGTCTATCCACTATCTTAAAGCCGATAATTACGCCGCCTATGGCAACCTTGACGCGCAAAAAGCGCAGGATGACATGGAGCAGGTATATGACCAGTGGCTCTCTCAAAATGCGCAATTAATAAAATTAGCCAGCGATCAGAATCAGAGCAGTTTTACCCAGATGCAATGGACGCTGGGGATAATTCTACTTATCGTACTCATCGTGCTGGCGTTTATCTGGCTGGGGCTGCAACGCGTTCTACTCCGCCCGCTGCAACGGATTATGGCGCACATTCAAACTATCGCCGACGGCGATCTTACCCATGAGATAGAGGCTGAAGGACGCAGTGAAATGGGCCAACTGGCTGCCGGTCTCAAAACGATGCAGCAGTCGTTAATCCGTACCGTCAGCGCGGTGCGCGATAACGCAGACTCTATCTATACTGGCGCAGGCGAAATTTCCGCCGGCAGCAGCGACCTCTCTTCCCGTACCGAACAGCAGGCCTCGGCGCTGGAGGAAACCGCCGCCAGCATGGAACAGTTAACCGCCACGGTACGGCAAAACACCGATAACGCACGACAGGCGACGGGTCTGGCGAAAACCGCATCAGAAACCGCGCGTAAAGGAGGACGCGTGGTGGATAACGTAGTGAGCACCATGAACGATATCGCCGAAAGCTCGGAAAAAATCGTGGACATCACCAGCGTGATTGACGGTATCGCCTTCCAGACTAATATCCTGGCGCTGAACGCCGCGGTAGAAGCCGCCCGCGCCGGCGAACAGGGGCGAGGATTCGCGGTTGTGGCCGGAGAGGTACGCACGTTGGCCAGCCGTAGCGCGCAGGCCGCCAAAGAGATCAAAGTGCTGATTGAAAACTCCGTGTCGCGCATTGATACCGGCTCTACGCAGGTACGCGAAGCGGGAGAAACCATGAAAGAGATCGTCAACGCCGTGACTCGCGTGACCGATATTATGGGCGAAATCGCCTCTGCCTCCGATGAGCAAAGCAAAGGCATTGAGCAGGTGGCGCAGGCGGTATCGGAAATGGACAGCGTGACGCAGCAAAACGCCTCGCTGGTAGAAGAATCCGCAGCAGCGGCGGCGGCGCTGGAAGATCAAGCTAACGAACTTCGTCAGGCGGTCGCCGCGTTCCGCATCCAGAAACAGCCTCGTCGGGAGGCGTCGCCGACGCCGTTAAGCAAAGGTTTAACACCACAGCCCACCGCAGAACAGGCGAACTGGGAAAGCTTCTAATCAGAATGCTATCTGCCGTGCAGTTAATGCGCTTTACGCAATAAATAACGGTACGGCAGACCCTCCGTCTCTTGCGCCAGCAAATCGTGTTCCATAAAGGTACAGAACCCCGGAATATCACGCGTCGTCGCCGGATCGTCGGCGATAATCAGCAATGTTTCGCCAGTTTGCATGTTGCGCACCGTTTTGCGCACCATCATTACCGGTTCAGGGCAACGCAGCCCCAGGGCGTCAAGCGTATGGTCAGGGGAGGAAAACAGATCGCTCATCTTCGTCTCAATAGTAGAAAAACGGCGATATTTTACGCCCATCTTCGTCAGTAAGCCAGGCAGGTTAACGATTGCGTGAAAATTAGCCATTGCAATGCCAGCGCAAAACAGTATCATGCGGCGGTTCTTTATTGGGTTCCCTCACCCCATCCAACAAAAAGGTCACAATATGACTCCGTTTACACAATCACAGCGCGTAAAAGCGTTGTTCTGGCTATCGCTATTCCATTTACTGGTGATCATTTCCAGTAACTATCTGGTGCAGCTCCCCATCACTATTTTTGGTTTCCACACGACCTGGGGCGCGTTTAGTTTTCCTTTTATTTTTCTCGCCACCGATCTTACCGTGCGTATTTTTGGCGCACCGCTGGCGCGCCGCATTATCTTCGCCGTCATGATCCCTGCGCTGCTGGTGTCATATGTGGTGTCATCGCTGTTCTATATGGGCGCCTGGCAAGGTTTCGCCGCGTTGGCGAACTTTAATCTGTTCGTCGCCCGTATCGCCGCCGCCAGCTTTATGGCCTACGCGCTGGGACAGATCCTTGATGTCCATGTGTTTAACCGCCTGCGCCAAAATCGTCGCTGGTGGCTGGCGCCGACCGCTTCAACGCTGTTTGGCAATATCAGCGATACCCTTGCCTTTTTCTTCATTGCGTTCTGGCGAAGCCCCGATGCCTTTATGGCCGGGCACTGGATGGAAATTGCGCTAGTGGATTATTGCTTTAAGGTGCTCATCAGCATTATTTTCTTCCTGCCGATGTACGGCGTTCTACTGAATATGTTGCTGAAAAAGCTGGCAGATAAATCTGAAATTTCCCCATTACCGGCAAGTTAAAGGTTCGTTTTCCGAGTTGTGATAAGATGAGCGAATGAGCCGTTATGGCCGTTTATCGAAAGGAAGAAGTCAATGCGCAATTTGGTTAAATATGCCGGTATTGGCCTGCTGGTTATGGGGCTTGCGGCCTGTGATAACAACGATACAAAAGCGTCGGCAGAAAGCGCCGCCGCAGAAAGCCAGGCCTCCGGTCAGCCCATCAGCCTGATGGATGGCAAACTCAGTTTCTCACTGCCGGCGGATATGACCGATCAAAGCGGTAAGCTGGGCACCCAGGCGAATAATATGCACGTTTATTCTGACCCGACGGGCCAGAAAGCGGTGATTGTTATCGTCGGCGATAATACCGATGAAGCGTTGCCGGTGCTGGCGAACCGCCTGCTTGAGCAACAGCGTAGCCGTGACCCGCAGCTTCAGGTGGTTACCAATAAGTCTATTGAGCTCAAAGGCCATACGTTGCAACAACTGGACAGCATTATCTCCGCGAAGGGCCAGACGGCGTACTCTTCCATCGTGCTGGGCAAAGTGGATAACCAATTGCTGACGATTCAGGTCACGCTGCCTGCGGACAATCAGCAAAAAGCGCAAACCACGGCTGAAAACATCATCAATACGTTGGTTATTAAGTAACCTTTACGACGATGATGCGGCCTCCGGCAGTGCAGACGGAGGCCGTTTTTTTAAGCGCCAGGTCAGCAATAGCGCCATAGTTACCAGCCCGGCTGCCGCCAGATAAATCACCGGCACGCCCGCCCAGGTCATCACCAGCCCCGCCAGCGGCCCGGTAACCCCCAAAGACATATCCATAAAGACGGTATAGGTCGCCAGCGCCGCGCCCTGGTTCTGCGGCGGCACGGCTTTGACGGCCACCACGCCCAGCGCCGGAAAGACCAGCGAAAACCCCATCCCCGTGAGTAAAACGCCGATTTTTGCCATCCACGGCATGGCTGCCGTCCCCACCAGTAACAGACCAATAATCTCCACGCCAAAGCAGATCATGGCGACATTCAACCCGCCTAAACGATTGATGCCGTTAGGGAACAGCAAACGCGTGCCGACAAACGCGACGCTAAATAACGTGAGCGCAAAGGCAGCGCCATCCCAACCTTTAGCATCATAAAATAAGGTAATAAACGTCGCGATGACGCCAAACCCTGCCGAGGCCAGCGCCAACGCCATACCATACAGCCAGACACGCCCCAGCACCGCGCGAAACGGCAGCGGCTTGCCTTTGTTCGCCTTCACCGACGGACGTGGAAGCGCTAACAGTATCGCCAACAGCGCCACGCCCATCACCGTTAGCGCCAGCCCCTGTAACCCGCCCCAGGCATAACACAGCACGCCCAGCGGCGCGCCCATCGCCATTGCGCCGTAGGTGACGATACCGTTCCAGGAGATGACCCGACCAATATGCAACGACCCGACGACGCCGACGCCCCACAGTGTCGAACCGGTGCCGGCAAAACTTTGCCCAATCCCCAAAATCACGCGACCCAGCCCCAGTAGCAACAAACTGATCATCGGCCAGGCGCTGGCGATATCCGCCAGCAGGTAGCCGAGTCCGCTTAAAAAACAGCCGCATAAGCCAAAGACAACGATTTTTTTCGGCCCTAATACATCCGCATACCGCCCGGCATGGGGACGGCTTAACAGAGTGGCGAAGTATTGCAGGCTGATAATAAGCCCCGCCCAGAACGCACTGAATCCCATCGCATCATGCACATAGCCGGGCAAGACGGCGAGCGGCAGGCCGATGGTCAGGTAGCTGGCAAAGTTAAACATCACAATGGAGACAATACGCAGATTGAGGCGCAATCCGTTTAGCGCCGGTTCAGCGACGGGTTCGGGCATGAGTATCACCGCATTTTTACAACATGTTTTCTTTTCTATCATGGCGCGCGGTGAAAATCAGTAGTGAGATTCAGATTATCGGTATCAGGGCAGCCGCTACACTTAGAAAAAAACACAACAAGGAAAACTTCATGGCAACCGCTCAACCCGACAAAACGGGTATGCATATTCTGCTGAAACTGGCCTCCCTGGTTATTATTCTCGCCGGGATTCATGCCGCGGCGGATATTATTGTACAACTCTTGCTGGCGCTCTTTTTCGCCATTGTTCTTAATCCATTAGTGACCTGGTTTATTCGCCGGGGCGTGAAGCGACCGCTGGCGATTACTATCGTGGTGGTCGTCATGCTGATCGTGCTTACCGCGCTGGTGGGTGTGCTTGCTGCATCGCTTAATGAATTTATCGCTATGCTGCCTAAATACAGCAAGGAGCTGACGCGTAAGGTCTTACACCTTCAGGAGTTAATGCCCTTCCTGAATTTACATATGTCGCCGGAACGTATGCTCCGCGGGATGGATTCCGATAAAATTATGCTCTTCACCACAACATTAATGACCGGCGTATCGGGCGCGATGGCAAGCATTGTGCTGCTGGTGATGACCGTGGTTTTTATGCTGTTTGAGGTGCGTCACGTGCCTTATAAATTACGTTTCGCGCTAAACAATCCACAAATCCATATTGCCGGCCTGCACCGCGCCCTGAAAGGCGTCTCGCATTATCTGGCGCTGAAAACACTGCTCAGTTTATGGACGGGCGCGATTATCTGGCTGGGGCTGGCGCTAATGGATATTCAGTTTGCGCTAATGTGGGGCGTACTGGCCTTTTTGCTCAATTACGTTCCTAATATCGGCTCGGTGATTTCCGCCGTTCCCCCCATGATTCAGGCGCTGTTATTTAACGGTTTTTACGAGTGCGTACTGGTCGGCGCGCTCTTTTTGGTGGTCCATATGGTGATTGGCAACATTATGGAGCCACGCATGATGGGCCATCGTCTGGGGATGTCCACGCTGGTGGTATTTCTTTCGTTACTGGTCTGGGGATGGCTATTAGGCCCGGTCGGGATGCTCTTGTCCGTTCCTTTGACCAGCGTCTGCAAAATCTGGATGGAAACCACTAAAGGCGGCAGCAAACTGGCGATCTTACTGGGGCCAGGCCGACCGAAAAGCCGTTTACCGGGATGAGGCGACAGATGCTACAATCTCCTCTTCTTCATAGGCAACGTTGGTCCTGATATGTACCAGGTCGTTCTGGGAAAAGTGTCAACATTAAGCGCAGGTCAATTGCCCGACGCGTTAATCGCTCAGGCGCCGCAGGGCGTTCGCCGGGCAAGCTGGCTGGCCGGGCGCGTGCTGCTTTCCCGTGCGCTCTCGCCGCTACCGGAGATGGTGTATGGCGAACAGGGTAAACCGGCTTTTTCCGCCGGAACGCCGCTGTGGTTTAACCTCAGCCATAGCGGCGACACTATTGCGCTGTTGCTTAGCGACGAAGGTGAAGTCGGCTGCGATATTGAAGTGATCCGCCCGCGCGATAACTGGCGTTCGCTGGCGAATGCGGTATTCAGCCTCGGCGAACATGCTGAAATGGAAGCGGAACGTCCGGAGCGACAACTGACGGCCTTCTGGCGTATCTGGACGCGTAAAGAAGCCATCGTAAAACAACGCGGCGGCAGCGCCTGGCAAATCGTCAGCGTGGACAGCACGTTGCCCTCTGCCTTGTCGGTCAGCCAGTGTCAGCTCGATACGCTCAGTCTGGCAGTCTGTACCCCCACACCGTTTACGCTGACGCCGCAGACGATAACAAAAGCGTTATGACACATTAATTTTTCCCTCTGGCGGCGGACGTGTGTTACAAAATGCGGAGCTTCCCATGCGCCGACGCGCCATACCAAAAGGTTTAAGTCAGATGCAACGTGTCACCATCACCCTCGATGACGATTTACTGGAAACGCTGGACAGCCTGAGCCAGCGACGCGGCTATAACAATCGCTCCGAAGCGATCCGTGATATTCTGCGCGGCGCTCTGGCGCAGGAGGCCACTCAGGAACACGGCACACAGGGTTTCGCAGTACTTTCATATGTTTATGAACATGAGAAACGGGATTTAGCCAGCCGCATCGTCTCCACCCAGCATCATCATCATGATTTATCCGTCGCCACGCTGCACGTCCATATCAACCACGATGACTGTCTGGAGATCGCCGTTCTGAAGGGCGATATGGGCGACGTACAGCATTTTGCCGATGATGTTATCGCCCAGCGCGGCGTGCGCCACGGCCACTTGCAGTGTTTGCCGAAAGAAGACTAACGCCGGGGGCGCTTCGCTTGCCCGGCCTACGCTCGCACGTCTGTCGTTTGTAGGCCGGATGAGGCGCAGCCGCCATCCGGCAATAATGTTCACGCCATTGTGCCAATCGTTTTTCTGAAGCGTAACAGCGCTATCAGGAAGAACACGCCGCCTATCGCCAACAGGGTCAGGAACTGCGGCCAGACGATACTCAAACCTGCGCCGCGATAAAGAATAGCCTGGGCAAGGCTGACAAAATGCGTCGTCGGCATGGTCAGCATAATATCCTGCACCGCCTGCGGCATACTTTCGCGCGGCGTGGAACCGCCGGAAAGCATTTGTAGCGGTAACAGTACCAGAATCATTAATAACCCCAGTTGCGGCATCGAACGGGCGATGGTGCCCATAAAAATCCCAATTGAAGTGGTGGCGAACAGGCTCAGCGCTACGCCCAACATAAACAATGGGATCGATCCTTCAATCGGTACGCCAAGTACGCCTTTCACCATCAACATCAAAGACAAACCGGAAACCACCAGCACGACCAGCCCCATCGACCACACTTTCGCCATCATGATCTCAAAGGGCGTGACCGGCATCACCAACAGATGCTCTACCGTGCCGTGTTCTCGCTCGCGGATCAGCGCCGATCCGGTCAGCACTATCGCCAGCATGGTAATGTTGTTGATAATCGCCATCACGCCGCCAAACCACGCCGGGTCCAGATTCGGGTTAAAGCGCATCCGAATCTCCAGCGACACCGGCTGAACGTTATCTCCCCGCGCGCGCGCCACAAAGCTGTTGACCTCGCCGCTAATAATATTCTGGATATAACTGTTGCCGGTAAACGCCTGACTCATGCGCGTCGCATCGACGTTAACCTGAATATCAGGCTGACGTCCGGCCAGCACATCACGCTGGAAATTCGGCGGAATATTGACCGCAAAGGTATAGCGTCCGGCATCCAGTCCGGCATCCATTTCCGTTGCCGTAATCATCTCCGGCGGCAGAAACCACGGGCGGTAAAAACTATTCACAATACGGTTCGACAACTGTGACTGATCCATATCGGCGATGGCGATAGGGGCAAGATGCAACGAACCGGGCAGGACGGTAGCGGAGGAGTAAACCGAAATCGTAAAGGCGAAGACGATCAGCGCCAGCATCGCTTTGTCGCCCAGCAGACTGCGCAGTTCTTTGACGCCGAGGTTATAAATATTACGTAATCCGCGCATTACCCCTCCTGTTTTTTCAGCAGCAGAATGCTCAGACCCATCACCACCGGGACGGCAATCAGTAACGGCATAAATAACGGCCAGAGATCGGACAGATCCAACGCTTTGGAAAACGTCCCGCGCGCGATCGTCAGAAAATGGCTGGTCGGGTAGATCTCGCCGATCCATCTTCCCGGTCCTTCCAGCGAAGCCACCGGATCGATCATGCCGGAAAATTGTGTTGCCGGAATGAGGGTAATAATCGACGTCCCAAAAATAGCGGCGATTTGGCTCTTCATAAACGTGGAGATCAGCAGCCCCAGACCGGTGGCGATGATGACGTAAAGTAGCGCCGCGAGGGTAAGCGTGAGAAAGCTGCCTTTCAGCGGCACGCCGAACACAAAGACCGACAGCGCGCACAGTAGCAAGAAGTTCAGCATACCCAGCGCGATATACGGCAGTTGTTTACCCAGCAAAAATTCGCTGCGCGTCGTCGGCGTTACGTACAGATTAATCATCGACCCCAACTCTTTCTCCCGCACCACGCTCAGGGCGCTAAGCATTGACGGGATCATCATGAGCAGCAGCGGAATGACCGCCGGCACGATAGCGGGCAGACTTTTCACATCCGGGTTATAACGATAGCGCGTTTCAATATTGAGCAGCCCGGTCTGTTTAACCGGGTTCGGCTGACGACTTGCCGCCTCCTGCAGCCAGCTTTGGTGCATCGCCTGAACGTACCCCTTCACCGTCTCGGCGCGGCTGGGCATGGCGCCATCCACCCAGACGCCAATCTGCGCTGGCGTACCGCGAGCAATATCGCGGCCAAAATTAGGCGGGATCTCAATGGCAACCGCCAACTCTCCCGAACGCATCCGCCGGTCAAGCTCGTCATAGCTGGCGAGCGGCGGCTGTTCGATAAAATAGCGCGATCCCGCCAGATTGAGCGACCATGCCTGGCTGCTGACGGTTTGATCGCGGTCGAGTACGGCAAAACGCAGGTTCTCCACGTCCATACTGATGCCATAGCCCATAATCAGCATCAGAATTACCGTTCCCAGCAGCGCCAGCGTGGAACGTACCGGATCGCGGCGTAGCTCCAGCGCTTCGCGGCGACTGTAGCTGAACAAACGCCGGAAGCTCAATCCCTGCCGCGACGGTTTACCTGACGCGGCGGGCGTCTGGGATGGCGGTATTGGGGTTTCAGGCGCCGCTCCCGCAGCTTCCTGTAGCCAGGAAATAAACGCCGCCTCCAGATTGGCCGCGCCCCGCTGTTGCACCAATTCCTGCGGCGTACCGCTGGCGAGCACTTTACCGGCGTGCATCAATGACATTCGGTCGCAACGTTCCGCTTCGTTCATAAAATGGGTCGAGATAAAAATCGTCACCTTATCCTGACGCGAAAGATCGACCATAAGCTGCCAGAACATATCCCTGGCGACCGGATCAACGCCGGACGTTGGCTCATCAAGAATCAGCATTTCCGGGCGATGGATCACCGCTACCGCCAGCGATAAACGCTGGCGGATACCGAGCGGCAACGAAGCGGGGAGCGTATCTTCCACCTCCGTTAGCATAAAGCGTTCGATCATCTGCGCGACGCGCGCCGGGATCTCCGCTGGCGGAATATGAAACAGGCGGGCATGAAGTTCCAGATTCTGCCGCACGGTGAGTTCGTTATAGAGCGAAAAAGCCTGCGACATATACCCGACCCGGCGACGAGTATCGATGTCGTTCGGGTCTACCGGCTGGCCAAATAGCCAGGCCTGGCCTTCGCTGGCGGGAAGCAGACCGGTCAGCATTTTCATGGTGGTCGATTTGCCGCAACCGTTTGAACCGAGGAAGCCAAAAATCTCGCCGCGCGGAATGCGGAAATTAACATGGTCAACCGCGACGAACTTACCGAAGCGCATGGTCAGATCTTTCGCCTCAATGGCAATCTCTTCCTGCTCAGCGTGATACGGCGGGATCACCACTGGCTTATGCGCCTGGCGCTGCGCTTCTGGCAACAGGGCGATAAACGCCTGTTCCAGCGTCGCGCTATGGGTTTTTGCCCGCAGTTGCTGCGCGCTGCCGGTTGCCAGTATCTCGCCCGCATTCATCGCCACCAGCCAGTCAAAACGCTCCGCCTCTTCCATATAGGCCGTTGCGACCAACACGCTCATATTGGTCTGGCGCTGGCGGATACTGTCGATTAAGTCCCAGAACTGAGCGCGGGAGAGCGGGTCCACGCCGGTGGTAGGCTCATCAAGAATCAGCAATTCCGGGTCATGAATCAGCGCACAGCACAGCCCCAGCTTTTGTTTCATCCCACCGGACAGCTTCCCGGCAGGACGGTCACGAAACGGCGCCAGGCCGGTGCTGTTCAGCAGCTCGGTAATACGCGCTTCGCGTTCAGCTTTGTCATGACCAAAGAGACGAGCGAAAAAATCGACGTTCTCATAAACCGATAACGTGTGATAAAGGTTTTTCCCCAGCCCCTGCGGCATCCAGGCGATGCGCGGACAGACGTCGCGGCGATGTTTCGCATCGCGCATATCGCCGCCCAGGACGATAACGTTCCCTTGCTCAATCACCCGCGCGCCAGAAATCAGCGACAGCAGGCTCGACTTACCCACCCCGTCCGGACCAATCAGCCCGACCATACTACGGGCGGGAATGTCCAGCGTGATATTGTTCAGCGCGACCGTTTTTCCGTAATGCTGGCTCACCCCCTCAAGCTGCGCCACGGGAGGAACAGGCACCAGCGTCAGCGACGTCATTGCGACAACCTCACGTTCAGATCGTCAGGCCAGGGCACGCGCTCATCCAGACGAACCCAGGCCATTCCCGGTAAACCGGTTTTGACATATTCCAGATGCTGCCGTAACAGCTCTGGCGGAATACGCGCTTTGACGCGGAACATCAGCTTCAGCCGTTCATCGTGGGTTTCCACGGTTTTGGGCGTGAACTGCGCCACGCTGGCGACAAAACTGATCGTCGCCGGAATACGCAGATCCGGTGCGGCGTCCAGCACCAGTCGCGCTTCGCCGCCGATCTTCAACAACCCCGCCTGTTCGGTCGGCAGGAAAAATGTCATATAAACATCGCTGAGATCGACCATGTTCAACACCCGGCCGCCAGCCGATAACACTTCGCCCGGCTCCGCAACGCGGTACTGCACGCGTCCATCGCGCGGCGCTTTTAATTCGCTGTCGTCGATGTCGGCGACAATACGCCGCTCGGTCGCCTGCGCCGCTTCCACGCGCGTTTGCGCCTGGATAATACTGGTACGCGCCGCCTCAATCGCCGCTTTTGCCGCAGATACCTGCGCTTTGGCGGTCTCCAGGGCGGCGCGCGCGCTTTCCGCCGCCGCGCGATCGTCATCTAACTGTTGTACAGATACCGCGCCACGCTGCGACAGCGAACGGGAACGCACGTGACGTTTAGAGACGGAGTCCAGCTCAGCTTCCCGCTGTTTGACGACCGACTGCGCGGCGCGCATTTCACTCTGACGTTGCTCCAGCAAGGCGCGGGCGGCGGCAACTGCGCTCTCGGCCTCTTTAATCTGCGCAATCGCCTCCAGCCGCTGCTCCTGCAGCACGCGGGTATCCATTTTCGCCAGCACCTCGCCCTGACGAACGAACTGCCCTTCCGAAACGAGGATGGTATCAATACGCCCGGCAATCTTAGTGGCAATATCCACTTCGGTGGCTTCAATTCTGCCGTTGCTGGCGGCAAATCCCTCCGGTATTCCCGCAGGGCGCAGCATCCACCAGGCTATCGCGGCCACCGCCACAAGAATCCCCGCTCCCCACCACACCAGATGACGCTTCATTTTGTCCATAATCGACCCGCCGTAATCCCTGTTGTCTAACCATGCGTGTCACAAAGTCCGCCAAGCGTGCGCTCAGCGGGGATTTCCATTCGGGATAAGAATGAAAAAAGAAAAGGGGCCAGACGACGAACAGACGCCGATGAAGCGCTCGCCGTCAAAGGGAGTGAATGATGTAGGTACCCGGAAAAGAGGGAGTAATGTTGTCATCATCAGCGTTCCTGGCCGTAAATGAAACACGCATACTCATAACTGCTATAAATCGATACTAACACCTCTGTCCGGGATGTCTATTCGCTTATTGTTTGTAATGGTACTTAGCGTTTTGCCGCCAAATCCTGCGCGCAGGCCCAGGCGCTCGACCACGCCCACTGGAAGTTATAGCCGCCCAACCAGCCGGTGACGTCCATCACTTCGCCGATAAAATAGAGACCCGGCACGCGGCGCGCTTCCATAGTCCGCGATGATAGTTCGTTTGTATCCACGCCGCCCAGCGTCACTTCCGCTGTCCGATAGCCTTCGGTGCCGTTAGGCTGCACTTGCCAGGCCGTAAGCGTGTCAACCAACGCCTGCTGGTCACGAACGTTCAACTGCCTGAGCGATACATCCGGGATGTGTCCCAACTGTTGTAAACACTCCACCAACCGTTTCGGCAGATGCATCGCCAGCGTGTTCTTCAGACTCTGGTTCGGGTGCGCGTTACGCTGTTCATTGAGAACGTCTTCCAGCGAGAGGTCCGGCAATAAGTTAATGCTCACTAACTCCCCCGGTTGCCAGTAGCTGGAAATCTGTAAAACAGCGGGGCCGGACAGCCCACGATGGGTAAAAAGTAGGTTTTCTCGAAATACCGTGCCATTGCGGGCGGTAATCACGCAGGGCACAGAGACGCCAGACAGCGTCTGGAGCTGTTCTAACAGCGGCTTATGTAGGGTAAAAGGCACCAGCCCGGCGCGCGTCGGCAACACCTTGAGACCAAACTGTTCGGCGATTTTATAGCCAAACGGTGATGCGCCAAGCCCCGGCATCGACAGGCCGCCGCTGGCAATCACCAGCTTTTGCGTAGTCACCGTCTCGCCGTTCAACGCCAGTACGAAACCCGACTCATCACGCTCGACGCTCAATACCTCGCTACGCAGGCGCATCGTTACGCCGCCTTTGTCGCACTCGGCAACCAGCATATCGACAATGCGTTGGGCGGAATCATCGCAAAAAAGCTGTCCCAGCGTTTTCTCATGCCAGGCTATCCCATACCTGCCGACCAGATCGATAAAGTCCCACTGGGTATAGCGGGCTAATGCTGATTTGCAAAAATGGGGGTTCTGGCTCAAATACGCAGCAGGCTCAACATAAAGATTAGTAAAGTTGCAGCGCCCGCCGCCGGACATGAGGATTTTACGTCCTGGCTTCTTGCCATTATCGATGAGCAGCACGCGGCTACCCGCCTGTCCTGCCTGCGCGGCGCAAAACATGCCCGCTGCGCCAGCGCCTATAATAACGGCATCAAACCTTTCCACGTCGCCTTCCTCTCTCAAATTCGGGCGGGAATTGTAAAGTTTCCTCAGTGGTCGCACCAGCGCGAAAAGCGCCTGAAAATGGTATTTATCTGAAATATATAAGATAATTCTTTAGTGATATCAAACAAAGCACGAAGTACATCAAAAAAAGTCTATATTTCACTTTGCCCGCGCCGCCAAAGTCACTGATAATGCGCCGCGTTCATGTCCTCAAAATGGCGTAACGTCCTATGCTACATTTGTTTGCTGGCCTGGATTTACATACCGGGCTTTTATTATTGCTTGCTCTGGCTTTTGTGCTGTTCTACGAAGCGATTAACGGCTTCCATGACACAGCCAATGCAGTCGCAACCGTGATTTACACCCGTGCGATGCGTTCGCAGCTGGCGGTTGTCATGGCGGCGGTGTTTAACTTTTTTGGCGTTTTGCTGGGGGGTCTCAGCGTGGCGTATGCCATTGTGCATATGCTACCAACGGATCTCCTGCTCAACATGGGTTCCGCGCACGGCCTCGCTATGGTCTTTTCCATGTTGCTGGCGGCGATTATCTGGAACCTCGGCACCTGGTATTTCGGGTTGCCGGCGTCCAGTTCCCACACGCTGATTGGCGCCATTATCGGCATCGGTTTAACCAATGCGATGATGACCGGCACGTCAGTGGTGGATGCGCTTAACATCCCGAAAGTTATCAATATTTTCGGTTCACTCATTATCTCCCCTATTGTCGGTCTGGTATTCGCCGGCGGTCTGATCTTCTTGCTGCGCCGCTACTGGAGCGGTACTAAGAAACGCGCCCGTATCCACCTGACGCCAGCCGAACGTGAAAAGAAAGACGGCAAGAAAAAGCCGCCGTTCTGGACGCGTATCGCGCTGATCCTCTCAGCTATCGGCGTGGCGTTTTCGCATGGCGCGAACGATGGTCAGAAAGGCATTGGCCTGGTCATGCTGGTGCTGATTGGCGTCGCGCCTGCGGGTTTCGTGGTCAATATGAATGCCTCCAGCTACGAAATCACCCGTACGCGCGATGCTATCAACAATGTCGAAACGTACTTTGAGCAGCGTCCTGACCTGCTGAAAGCCGTCACCGGCGTTGACCAACTGATTCCGTCTCCGGAACCGGGCGCGACTGAACCGACTGAATTCCACTGCCATCCGGCTAACACCATTAACGCGCTTAACCGTGCGAAAGGGATGCTGGCAAACGTGGAAAGCTACGACAAGTTAAGCGTTGAACAGCGTAGCCAGTTGCGTCGCATTATGCTGTGCATTTCCGACACGACCGACAAAGTCGTGAAATTGCCTGGCGTAAGCAGCGATGACCAGCGCCTGCTGAAAAAGCTGAAGACCGATATGTTAAGCACCATTGAGTATGCGCCAGTGTGGATCATTATGGCAGTGGCGTTGGCGCTGGGTATTGGTACGATGATCGGCTGGCGTCGCGTGGCGACCACTATCGGCGAGAAAATTGGTAAAAAAGGCATGACGTATGCGCAGGGAATGTCGGCGCAGATGACGGCGGCAGTCTCTATCGGTCTTGCCAGCTACACCGGTATGCCAGTTTCTACCACTCACGTACTCTCCTCTTCAGTGGCGGGAACCATGGTCGTTGATGGCGGCGGGTTGCAGCGTAAAACCGTGACCAGCATTCTGATGGCCTGGGTATTTACGTTACCGGCGGCGATTATTCTTTCCGGCGTGCTGTACTGGCTTTCCCTGAAGATTATTTAAGCCAAATGGGCCGGATAGCGCTGCCACTAATCCGGCCTGTCAGGATGAAACGACACAGGCCTGACAGGCCGCTACAAGCGGCGTCATCCGGGAGGCTTATCTAACACGAGCGGGTCAGGAAACTGGCCCGCTTTTTTTATTCAGTGCCAAATCATGAGCGCAATCAAGCTCACCACCACCAAACCGCATAACGCGCTGGTCAGCAGAAACTGGCGGCGCACGCGTTCACAACGGCGAATAAATTCTTCATCATGATGATCGCGATAGCGCTGAGCGTAGATATACCATACCAGGCGCACCTGTTTGTTGGGCTGACCATGCGTGGTAAAGAAGCCGCCGCCATCGACATATTGATAGAGCAAAGGATCGCAACCACGAAGTACCACTAACAGTGCGCGTAGCGATGAGAAATAGCGCGCCATATTAACAATGCAAACGACACATAAAGCCCAGAATAGTGAGACGGTGCTTATCATATCTCCTCCCCGGCGACCCGCCCACGGAGTTCCTCTCCGGGACTACCGCTCCCCGATACCCTGCCAGACAATCAGTGAAAGAGTACTACGAAAGCCGTCCATATTAGCGCTCCGCATTCGAACGGCTCTTATACACATTGTAGGAGATCAGTTAATTTTTTTACCAGAAGGTTAATCACTATCAATGCAATTCCCTGAAAATTTTGTTTAACTAACTGGCAAGCAAGGCAGATTGACGGATTATCCTGGTCGCTATAATGTAAGGATAGTTATGGTAAACGGCTGAGCTAGCCCCGCGCATAGAGTTCGCAGGACGCGGGTGACGCGGCGGCATAAGAAACGCCAGTAGCTCAATGGTCATCGACAACTTATGGAAGGAGTAACACTATGGCTTATAAACACATTCTTATCGCAGTTGATCTCTCCCCGGAAAGTAAAGTTCTGGTTGAAAAAGCGGTCTCTATGGCGCGCCCCTACAACGCGAAAATCTCCCTCATCCACGTTGACGTGAATTATTCAGACCTGTACACCGGTCTGATTGACGTCAATCTGGGCGATATGCAGAAACGTATCTCCGAAGAAACCCACCACGCGCTGACCGAGCTGTCTACCAACGCTGGCTACCCTATCACTGAAACCCTGAGCGGTAGCGGCGATTTGGGCCAGGTGCTGGTTGACGCCATCAAGAAATACGATATGGATCTGGTCGTTTGCGGTCATCACCAGGACTTCTGGAGCAAACTGATGTCTTCTGCGCGCCAGCTGATCAACACCGTTCACGTTGACATGCTGATTGTGCCGCTGCGCGACGAAGAAGAGTAATACTTGCCGTGCCGGCTGGCGGCTAAGACCGCATCTGGTCTATAGTCAATAAGGTTGGCCTGAACCATCAGGCAAATTCCGGCTATCAACAACAACGCCCGCTTATGTGGGCGTTTTGTTTATCCCCCCTTCTTCGCAGTACTCAGTACATCATTCCATCACACCAAACATAATTAGTGTGATCCACTAATTAGTTTGCGTATCATTTGTATAATAACCTATTGATCAGGCTAATAACCGCAGTCTATATCAGGGTAAGTCTTTTCGGCGCGTTTTGATATACGCGCTCATACGTTTCGGGATGGCATTAAAAGGCGAAGGAATATGAATACAACTGCACCTACGGGCTTGCTGCAGCAACCTCGTCCATTCTTCATGATCTTTTTTGTAGAATTATGGGAACGATTTGGCTATTACGGCGTCCAGGGCATCCTGGCGGTCTTTTTCGTTAAACAATTGGGTTTTTCTCAGGAACAGGCCTTTATTACCTTTGGCGCTTTTGCGGCGCTGGTTTATGGCCTGATCTCCATCGGCGGCTATGTTGGCGACCATCTGTTAGGGACTAAACGCACCCTGGTCCTGGGCGCGATTGTGCTGGCGATTGGCTATTTTATGACCGGTATGTCGCTATTAAATCCCGATCTGATTTTTATCGCACTGGGTACGATTGCCGTGGGCAACGGGTTATTTAAAGCCAATCCCGCCAGCCTGCTCTCTAAATGCTATCAGCCTAAAGATCCCCGGCTGGATGGCGCTTTCACCCTGTTTTATATGTCGATTAACATCGGTTCTTTGTTATCGCTATCGCTGGCGCCGGTGATTGCCGATAAATTTGGCTATGCGGTGACCTATAATCTGTGCGGCGCTGGTTTAATTGTTGCGCTTCTGGTGTACTTCGCCTGCCGTGGCATGGTGAAAAATATCGGTTCTGAACCGGATCATAAACCGCTACGTTTTCGCAATTTGCTGCTGGTACTACTCGGCACCGTCGTCATGATTTTCCTCTGCGCCTGGCTGATGCACAACGTTAAGATTGCCAATCTGGTGCTCATCGTCCTTTCTATCGTCGTCATTATTTTCTTCTTTCGCGAAGCGTTTCGTCTGGATAAAACCGGCCGCAATAAAATGTTCGTGGCGTTTATTCTGATGATTGAAGCCGTGCTGTTTTACATTCTGTATGCGCAGATGCCTACCTCGCTGAACTTCTTTGCGATTAATAACGTGCATCATGAAATTCTTGGATTCGCCATTAACCCGGTGAGTTTTCAGGCGCTGAACCCATTCTGGGTGGTCGTCGCCAGTCCGGTACTGGCAGCGATTTACACCCGACTGGGTAGCAAAGGCAAAGATCTGACTATGCCAATGAAGTTTACGCTCGGCATGTTCCTCTGCGCGCTGGGTTTTCTGACCGCCGCCGCCGCCGGGATGTGGTTTGCCGATGCGCAAGGACTGACGTCGCCGTGGTTTATCGTGCTGGTGTATCTGTTCCAGAGTCTGGGCGAGTTGCTGATTAGCGCGCTGGGACTGGCGATGGTCGCCGCCCTGGTGCCGCAGCATCTGATGGGCTTTATTCTGGGAATGTGGTTCCTGACCCAGGCCGCCGCCTTCCTACTCGGCGGTTATGTGGCGACCTTCACTGCCGTACCGGAAAACATCACCGATCCGTTACAGACGCTGCCAATTTATACCGGCGTCTTTAGCAAAATTGGTCTGGTAACGCTGGCGGTCACCGTGGTGATGGCCATTATGGTGCCGTGGTTAAACCGGATGATTAATACGCCAGGTACCGAACAGTAATACTCAGTGCCGGATACGGCTTACGCCTTATCCGGCCTACAAATAATTGAGAATCGTAGGCCCGATAAGCGTAGCGCCATCGGGCAATCCGTTACTCCGTCAGAGGGGTTCCGGCATAAATATCAAACCGATGCCCTTTGGTGACGATGGCGTTGGGCGTCGCGACATCCGCCAGCGGCGGCGCATAATCGGGACGTTTAACCACCACGCGTTTGGTCGCTAGCTGACGCGCCGGTTCCAGCAGTCCGTCGGCGTCGAGATCCGGCCCCACCAACGACTGAAATACCCGCATCTCTTTCTTCACCAGCGCGCTTTTCTGCCGGTGAGGAAACATCGGATCGAGGTAGACCACCTGCGGGCGCGGCGTGATATCGGTCAACGCCGTCAGGCTGGAAGCATGAATCAGCTGCAAACGCTCCTGAAGCCAGCCGCCAATGTCCGCATCGGCGTAGCCGCGCGTCAGGCCGTCGTCGAGCAACGCGGCGACCACCGGATTACGCTCCAGCATCCGCACGCGGCAACCGACGGACGCCAGCACAAACGCATCGCGCCCCAGTCCGGCCGTGGCATCAACCACATCCGGCAGATAATCGCCTTTGATACCAACGGCTTTCGCCACCGCTTCGCCGCGCCCGCCGCCGAACTTACGTCGATGGGCCATCGCGCCGCCGACAAAATCGACGAAAATGCCGCCGAGCTTCGGTTCGTCGCGCTTGCGCAGCTCCAGATGTTGCGGCGTCAATACCAGCGCCATCGGGTTGTCTTCGTCATGCTCCAGTCCCCAGCGGGCAGCCAGAACAGATAAGGCGCCGTCTGTGGCGCCCGTTTCATCCATTAAGCAGATTTGCACGTAAAATCAGCCTTTAATCCCGTAATGCTCCAGCATCGCGTCCAGCTGTGGTTCACGGCCACGGAAGCGTTTAAAGAGTTCCATCGGCTCTTCAGAACCACCGCGAGTCAGGATGTTATCAAGGAACGACTGACCGGTCTCACGGTTGAAAATGCCTTCCTCC
The DNA here is from genome assembly GCF_051702785.1 of Salmonella sp. NW722. NCBI lineage: Bacteria > Pseudomonadati > Pseudomonadota > Gammaproteobacteria > Enterobacterales > Enterobacteriaceae > Salmonella > Salmonella sp. NW722. The sequence continues at coordinate 244,062 of NZ_JAMMIN010000006.1, read as the reverse complement.
TCAAAGCGGGAATACGCATCCGCCGCCAGTACGTCGGCCCACAGATAGCTGTAGTAGCCTGCCGCATAGCCGCCAGCAAAGATATGGCTGAATGCATGTGGGAAGCGGCCCCATGTCGGTGACGGCACCACGGCGACCTGTTTTTTAATTTCAAAGAGCGTCTCAAGAATTTTCGCTCCTTGCTGCGGATTAAATTCCGCATGCAGACGGAAATCAAACAGACCGAACTCCAGTTGACGCAGAATAAACAGCGCCGCCTGATAGTTTTTCGCCGCCAGCATTTTATCCAGCAGTTCCTTCGGCAACGGCTCGCCGGTTTCATAGTGGCCGGAGATAAACGCCAGCGCTTCCGGCTCCCAGCACCAGTTTTCCATAAACTGACTTGGCAGTTCGACCGCGTCCCACGGCACGCCGCTGATACCGGAGACCCCGGCGGTCTCAATGCGGGTCAGCATATGATGCAGGCCATGACCAAACTCGTGGAACAGGGTGATCACTTCGTCATGGGTAAACAGAGCGGGTTTACCGTTCACCGGACGGTTGAAATTACAGGTCAGATAAGCGACCGGCTTTTGCAATGTGCCGTCCGCTTTACGCATCTGGCCGACGCAGTCGTCCATCCACGCCCCGCCGCGTTTGTGTTCGCGCGCGTACAGGTCAAGGTAGAAGCTGCCGCGCAACTCGTTATTTTCGTCATACAGTTCAAAGAAACGCACTTCCGGGTGCCAGACATCAACGTCAGTACGCTCTTTGGCAGTGATGCCGTAAATACGTTTCACCACTTCAAACAGGCCATTCACGGCTTTGTTTTCCGGGAAGTACGGGCGTAGCTGCTCATCGCTGATGCTGTACAGGTGCTGTTTTTGCTTTTCACTGTAGTACGCGATATCCCACGGTTGCAGCTCCTCAACGCCAAATTCGGCTTTGGCAAAGGCGCGCAGCTGGGCCAGCTCTTTTTCCCCCTGCGGACGGGCGCGTTTCGCCAGATCGGTTAAGAAGTCGAGCACCTGCTGCGGATTTTCCGCCATCTTGGTGGCCAGCGATTCATGGGCATAATTTTCGAAGCCCAGCAGTTGCGCCAGTTCATGGCGCAGCGCAAGAATTTCTTCCATCACCGGGCTGTTATCCCACTTACCGGCGTTCGGCCCCTGGTCGGAGGCGCGAGTGGAATAGGCGCGATACATCTCTTCGCGCAACGCCTGGTTGTCGCAGTAGGTCATCACTGGCAGATAGCTCGGGATATCCAGGGTCAGCAGGTAACCTTCCTGCTCTTTGGCTTCAGCCTGGGCTTTCGCTGCCGCCAGAGCGCTTTCCGGCATTCCCGCCAGCTCGGCTTCGTCGGTGATGAGCTTCGTCCAGCCCATGGTGGCATCGAGCACGTTGTTGCTGTACTGGTTGCCCAGCTCAGACAGGCGAGTGGCGATTTCACCGTAACGCTGCTGTTTCTCTTTCGGCAGGCCGATGCCGGACAGTTCAAAATCACGCAGCGCGTTATCGACCGCTTTCTTCTGCGCGGTATTCAGAGTGGCGTAATGATCGCCGTCGCGCAGGTCGCGGTACGCGTTGTACAGTCCTTCATGTTGCCCAACCCAGGTGCTGTATTCAGACAGCAGCGGCAGCGTCTGTTCGTAGGCTTCACGCAGCTCCGGACTATTTTTCACCGAGTTTAAGTGGCTAATTGGCGAGAAAATACGCCCCAGAACATCGTCGGCTTCCGCCAACGGCTGGCAGAGGTTTTCCCAGCTATACGGCGCGCCATGCGCCACAACGCCTTCTACCGCCGCCCGGCAATCGGCCAACGCTTTGGTGACCGCAGGCACCACATGCTCCGGTTTAATTGCAGAAAAAGGCGGCAGTGAAAAAGACGTTAGTAATGGATTGGTCATATGCGCAGTCCTGGTCTAAAAAAGAAATGAAGCGCTCTATCGCGCTTTCGCTATGGATCTAGAATGGGGGATAGTTGGGGGAATTTCAATGATGGTGGGCGCTCATTTCACCCGTGCAGCAACGCCAGCATCCGAACGTAGGCATTGCTGCTGAATCCAATTTTAACGACTGAAGATCAGTAGCTGTAGCGGCATAGTGACAATATCCAGCGCCAAAGTTACCGGCAGCAACACTCTGCCAAATTTTGCCCCGGACATACTGCGCTGATACTGATAGAACTCAACGGTGAAAGGATGGTAAAACGCTAGCTGCTGAGTAACGCTCTGATCTTTATTTTTCTGATGGATAGTCCCCTTCAGGTCCATGACGGATAGCGTGCAATTTACCGCGCCGTCTGCACAAATAAACCCATAGCCTACCGCTGCCAGTTTATCTTTCTCGTCCACCCAGGCGTAAGTCACATTGACTTCACCCGTAAACTCCTTCTTATCTGTATCAATCAGGAATTTAACACCATCCTTTACTCGCATTTTATCCCGGCGAATAGTCGCATCTTTTAACAGCGCCACCACATTATCGCCGCCCTGAGTCAACAGGTAGTCAAAATGTTCGCCAACAAACACCCAGCCCGTTTTCCCGTTGCTATCTTTACCTAAGGAAAGCGCGGTAACGGTATCCGATTTCCAGGTAGACTGATGACGATTGCCATCTTTATCGGTGGCAAGTATCAGCCCAAATGAAAGACAGCCCGACAGCGAACAGCAAACCAGTAATAAAAACAGCGTGCGAACGACACATTTTCCATAATGGAACATCAATGAATCCTTTCTTTTCTATTATTAGCGCTATCGTTTTAATCAAATAAACAAGGTAAAACCAGCACTATCATCATAATAAAAACGATTTCAGAATAAGACCCGACAGGGGTAAGTCGGTGGACGCGTCGCGGCATGATTAGCGTTAAATTCAGATAGGTTTTTCATGGGCGTTTTTCTGAAAACAGGGCCGTGGCATCAATCGCTGTCATTTTTGCGCAAACTGCCCATGTATAATATTCTCAACTTTTTCGTTTCTGGAATACAAGGATTGTATATGACCACGTTATTACAGGTTATTGTACTGATATTTATTGTTTTCTTTATTTTCCCTGGGCGAAAAATTTTCCGTCGGAGTAAGCATCTGCAAGATGGCCGTAAATTAATTTCATCTTCTTCGCTGATGCTGCGAAAATTTGGCAGTTCTCGCGGCTATAACGCGGATTACTACTTTGACATGCAGTACCTCTATGAAGTCGCGGACGGTATCACCACCGCGATACCACTCACCAGCATCATTGAGGCGAAACCGGGAACAACGAGAGTCAGTGGTCGTTCAGTCTGGTCAGTCGACTGGATAACAGCGGAAGGGCAAAGAAAACAGACGCGCTTCCTTCATAACTACACCCTATTCAATCAAAGTTTTGCCACCTTCCTTAAGACCGTGAAACAGGCCAATCCAGACGCCTGCATCACTTCGTTGACGTTATTTACGCTCTGACGCCACAGCCTACTTGTTTTTCCTCCTGGCCAACGGCGATAAAAGCGCAAGAGCGGTAATCTCTACGGATCTGCGGTAAACTATCGGCTAACTTGTTTACTTCCCGGAATATCTGCATCCATGCTCAGTTATCGTCACAGCTTTCACGCTGGCAACCACGCCGACGTCCTTAAACATACCGTTCAGAGCCTGATCATCGAGTCGCTAAAAGAGAAAGAAAAACCGTTTCTCTATCTGGACACGCACGCGGGCGCGGGGCGTTATCAGTTGGGCAGCGAACATGCTGAACGTACCGGAGAATATCTGGAAGGCATCGCCCGTATCTGGCAGCAGGACGACCTGCCCGCCGAACTGGAACCGTATATTAGCGTCGTAAAACATTTCAACCGCAGCGGGCAGTTACGCTACTATCCGGGCTCTCCGTTGATCGCCCGCCAGTTGCTGCGTGAGCAGGACAGTCTGCAACTCACGGAATTGCATCCCAGCGACTTCCCACTGTTGCGCGCGGAGTTTCAAAAAGACAACCGCGCCCGTGTGGAACGCGCTGACGGCTATCAGCAACTGAAAGCCAAATTGCCGCCGGTTTCCCGCCGCGGTCTGATCCTCATTGACCCGCCTTATGAAATGAAAACCGACTACCAGGCAGTAGTCAGCGGCATCAGCGAGGGTTATAAACGTTTCGCCACCGGGACATACGCGCTATGGTATCCGGTGGTGCTCCGCCAGCAAATTAAGCGCATGATTCATGATCTGGAGGCCACCGGCATCCGTAAAATCCTGCAAATTGAGCTGGCGATCCGCCCGGACAGCGATCAGCGCGGAATGACAGCCTCCGGTATGATCGTGGTTAACCCGCCGTGGAAACTGGAGCAGCAGATGAACAACGTGCTACCGTGGCTGCACAGCAGGTTGGCGCCAAACGGTCACGGACACACTTCGGTAAGCTGGATCGTGCCGGAGTAATCACAGCCATCGGTGGAACCTTTCACCTTCAGGTATACAATCGCGAATATTTTGGCGGGTAGCGCAGAATCTATCCGTCCGACAACGAACATAAAGGAGCGGTCATGACCAAACACTATGATTACATCGCTATCGGCGGCGGCAGCGGCGGTATCGCCTCGATTAACCGCGCCGCTATGTACGGCCAGAAATGCGCGCTCATCGAAGCCAAAGAGCTGGGCGGCACCTGTGTTAACGTGGGCTGCGTGCCGAAGAAAGTGATGTGGCATGCCGCGCAGATTCGTGAAGCGATTCATCTGTATGGCCCGGACTACGGTTTTGACACCACGATTAATCAGTTCGACTGGAGCAAGCTGATTGCCAGCCGTACCGCGTATATTGACCGCATCCATACTTCATACGACAACGTGCTGGGCAAAAATAACGTGGATGTGATTAAAGGCTTTGCCCGCTTTGTCGATGCCAAAACCATTGAAGTGAACGGCGAAACCATTACCGCCGACCATATTTTGATCGCTACCGGCGGCCGTCCAAGCCATCCTGAGATTCCAGGCGTGGAATACGGCATTGATTCCGACGGTTTCTTTGCGCTGTCTGCCTTGCCGGAGCGCGTCGCGGTGGTAGGCGCAGGTTATATCGCCGTTGAACTGGCTGGCGTTATCAACGCGCTGGGGGCGAAAACGCATCTGTTTGTCCGTAAACATGCGCCGCTGCGCAGTTTTGACCCAATGATTAGCGAAACGCTGGTTGAGGTGATGAACGCCGAAGGCCCGCAACTGCATACTCACGCCGTGCCGAAAGCGGTGGTGAAAAACGCCGACGGTAGTCTGACTTTGGAACTGGAAGATGGCCGCAGTGAAACCGTTGATTGCCTGATCTGGGCCATTGGTCGCGAACCGTCGACCGACAATATTAATCTGGCGGCTGCGGGCGTGAAAACCAATGAAAAAGGTTACATCATCGTTGATAAATGGCAGAACACGAACGTAGAAGGCATTTACGCCGTTGGCGATAACACCGGCGCAGTGGAGTTAACGCCAGTCGCCGTCGCCGCCGGTCGCCGTCTCTCCGAACGCCTGTTTAACAACAAGCCGGACGAGCATCTGGACTACAGCAACATCCCGACCGTGGTCTTTAGCCATCCGCCTATCGGCACCGTCGGGTTAAGCGAGCCGCAGGCGCGCGAGCAGTACGGCGATGAGCAGGTAAAAGTCTATAAATCATCGTTTACCGCTATGTATACCGCGGTAACGACACACCGCCAGCCGTGCCGTATGAAGCTGGTCTGCGTCGGGCCGGAAGAAAAAATTGTGGGTATCCACGGTATCGGCTTCGGCATGGATGAAATGTTGCAGGGCTTCGCAGTGGCGCTGAAGATGGGCGCTACCAAGAAAGACTTCGATAATACCGTCGCCATTCACCCGACCGCATCGGAAGAGTTTGTGACCATGCGTTAATCGTCGTCATACCGGACGATAATTATCCGGCCTACGCGCTTTATATTATGTAGGCCGGATAGCAACTAAAAAGCTAACGAAGTCTCAACACGTAACTGATTAAGCTCTCTCATTTTGCAACGCAACCTGTTGCCGCAACTCTTCCGGAGTCTTAAGGAACGGAGTAAGTACACCGCTGAGCACATACAGACCCGCATAAATACCCAGCACACCGCCAGCCCCAAGAGAAGAATAGAATAAAGCGGTAATTGCGGGGGCAATAAAGGCGCCAAGCCCAGCGCCCAGATTAAGAACCGACATTGCCGCTCCTTTACTATCAGGGGCCAGCATGGGAAACAAGGCCGAAAGAGGCACGTAGCCTGCCATCGTCACGCCACATAGGCAGAGCACGAATGCCATCACGTAAAAATTATGTCCCAGTAGTTGCGGCACAGCCCATACAAGTAAGAGGACCACGGCATAGCCAAATCCCCCAACCCACATGATTGTTTTTCGCCAGCCGAATTTATCACCAAAAAAACCAAAAAAGAGATTCGCAAAAATAGCTACCAGAAAAACAGATGACCACATATGTAGCCACTCTGTTTTACTATAGCCATAACTAATAAGGTATAAAGGTAAAAATGTTGCCAGTCCGTATTGGGCAATACCATTGACTGATTTAACTACAAGCCCTATCGCAATAATCGGACGTTGTAAGATGGTGATACCTTTTAATAATTCGCCTGCACTAAAAGGGTGAATCTCGGATGCCGGCACAACATCACGGTTGACCCAAATACCCAATATTGAACCAATAAGAACAAACAGTAACCCAACCCACAGAACATGAATTTCACCCAGTACAGGTAATGCTATTGAGGAGAAGAAAGGGCCAATAACGCTAAGTCCTAATGAGAAAGTAAACCAGAACCAGCCAACTGCGGTGGATCGACGCGCGACAGGCGTGCTGTAATTAATCCAAATCAGAAATGAATAAGCGAACAGAGGATACCCGATCCCACGAATAGCATAGAAGGGCAGCATCCAGACCAAATCCATATTCTTCAGGCCAATGCCGATAAAACCGATACTACCTATTATAAAGGCAACAAGCCCACAGAACATCACTTTACGAGGCCCTAACGTTTGAACCAGTACGCCCGTAACCCATGCGGCCAGAGTAACAGTAATACCATAAGCCGTTATTAAATAAGATGCCTGGGCAACAGACAAACCCTTTTCAACAAGCCAAATCGAAATCCATGCTTGTTCAACGCCATCGCCTATCATAAATATTGTCAGGCCAATGTAGCCCCATAATAGATTTTTTGGCAGACCTAATTTTTCAAACATAATTCCCTCCAGTGTCATACACTGACTGGTAACGGATAAGAGGTAAGTTGTGGTTTCTTATTATTTGGCTATCATGCTTAACAACATACCCTGTACTTTTAGTGCATCCTGGCTTTTGATCATCGCTTCTATCTCAGGAATACTGAGTTGATCTATAAAGTCTGAAAGTGCTTTATACATTCGAATATTCAGCGCACATTCTGCAACTGGATCCTCGCGGCTAGGGAAAGTATCAAAATAAATCAATCCATTGAAATTAACGCGTTTAGCATAGTAAATATATTCAAGAGTCTGTAACAGATGGACTGAACCTAACATTAAACCATCATCGAAATGACCATATCCGTCATTTAAATGGAAGCCTACAAGTCTATTTTTACGTGCTGACTGGAATAATGAAAATGCTGGGTTTTCCTTTTTCATTATCATATGGCAGAAATCAAGTGTAATCCCCAAGTTATCGTTACCGACATCATCAATTAACATTAGGGTTGAGGAAACATCACTAATATAAGAAAAGGTCCGTGGTTCATAAGGCTTGTATTCAAAACTAAACTGAAGATCTGGATGAGCACTTGTCACCTTACGTAAGGCATTTACCAGCAATTCATACGCTCGAAAATAGTCTTGTTGAAATGGGTAATCATAACCGTCATAGCCAAACCATAAAGTTACAGTAGTGCCCCCCAGGAACTTACAAACTTCAGCAGCTTCCAACGTTGTCTCAATTGCTTTATCGCGAAGAACAGAATCTGGGTTAGTAAATTCACCATCAATAAAATCTTTATTGTAACGTAGTGCAATTCCGCTAACTTTCAATCCGTTATCTGTAATACATTGTTTAATGATTTTTTTATCCTGTCCAATAAAATGCTCAGGATAGTTTAGCTCTATATGCGTCAATCCATCTACATTGCCCATTCTTGTAATAAGATCACATGTATCCATCTTATTATCTGCATTAAACAATTCAGGTCTTGAGCGGAAAGAATTAATTCGCGAAGAAAATTTCATTATAGTCACCTTGTTATGTATCTCAGGTGCTTTTATAAGAAAGATTATGAGCACAGTAAATATCTACAATAAAATATTACTGAAAATAAAGTAATTTAATGATATTAGTCTTAAAAATTTTACTGCGAGTAAAATGCAAAAATAAAACATTTTACAGGCTGTGATCGAGATAACATTTTAATATGGTTATAGCATGGTAGTTTTATTTTTACATCTACAGGAGGAGTTATGCACAGCAGACTTAATGGCAATGAAGTTTTTTTACTTGCAAAAACCCTTGCTCCTGAACTGGGTAAAAAAGAACGAGCAATCGCTCGTTTCATTCATGATAATCCCCAGACTTTATCAAACATGTCAATTACCGATATTGCACATTATCTTAAAGTAAGTGTATCAAGCATTACAAAGGTTTCAAAAAAACTCGGGTTTACAGGGTTTCATGACTTAAAGCTCAGTATTTCTAAAAATATTAACAACAATGAAGATACCGTAGATATTCCTGTCATTCCTGATTCTGAAGGATTCATAGAGAAAATTTTCGAAAGCACACTCTTGAATTCTATTCTGGCGTTGCAAGAGGCGTTAAATGTTATTGACTGCTCTATTATCAAATCAGTTGCCTGGCTTTTTATCCATAAAAACGCTGAAGCAAAAATTTTTATTGCTGGCTGTGGTGGCTCAGCGTCCATCTGCGATGACTTTAACCATAAGCTATTGAAGATAGGTATTTTTTCAACTGTATTCAGTGATAGCCATAAGCAACTGATGTCCGCATCCCTTATGCGCCAGGGTGATATTCTTCTCGCAGTATCACACTCAGGACAAACTTCTGACATTATTCAGATGGTTAATATTGCAAATGAAAGAGGTGCCGAAACAATTTGCTTAACGAACTATCCCAATAGTCCTCTTAGCCTGATTTGTCGTCATTCGATAATCTCTGCGGTAAAAAATAACCCTATCACCGGAGAGAACGCCACTACCCGAATTGTACACCTAAATATTCTTGATGCTATTTTTACTATTATCGCCAGTAAAACCAGTGAGATAACTAAGAATAGCTTATTAAGCACCAGGAACGCGGTGATCTCCAAACGCACTGTCAGTTAAAGGTAAATAAAATGAAAAGAGATGTAGTTGTTATTGGAAGTCTTAATTACGACATTCTTATTCAGCAAGATCGTCTGCCTGAAGTAGGAGAAACATTTACGGGTAATGAATTGATGTTAATGCCTGGTGGTAAAGGTGCTAATCAAGCGGTACAGTGCTCAAAACTGGGATTGAACGTGAGTATGGTGGGGTGTGTAGGGAACGACATTTATGGCGAGCACCTCATTAATGCCCTACATGAAAATAATGTCTCCGTTGCTAACGTATTGAAAAGGGGAACCACCACAGGTATCGGCATCGTACAGATCCTTGAGTCCGGTGATTATTGTAGCACCATTATTAAAGGAGCTAACTATCTGTTAAACGAAAATGATATTAGCGATAATTTATTTGATGGAAAACCGCTGGTGATTCTGCAATCAGAAATACCTTCACATATCGTTGAATATGTTATTAAAGTCGCCAGTATGTATCAATGCAAAGTTATACTTAATAATGCGCCAGCCAGAAGTATAGCGCCATCAACATTAAGTTCTGTTGATTACCTGGTCGTTAATGAAACAGAAGCCAGCTTTATGGCAGGTAGTGAAGTTTCATCAATTGATGACGCTCATTCTTGTGCCGCTAAGTTACATAAAATGGTTAGGAGTAATGTCATTATAACATTAGGGGAAAAAGGCGCGGTATTATCCTCGGATGAGTCAACCATGCACTTTCCAGCGGTCTTTTGCCCTGAAGTTATTGATACTACAGGTGCTGGCGATTCATTTATCGGCGGCATTGCCTACTGCCTGGTTAATAATATCCCTTTAACAAAGGCCATCCCTTTTGCTGCTGAAATAAGCATGTGCTCAATTCAAAAGTATGGTGGACAAAGCTCTTTTCCAATGCTTGCGGATGTTGCTCATGCCTTAGACTACTCCGACCTGTAAGACCGGAATTCAACTACGTAAAGGCCACCGACCTGCATTCATCGCTCTGTGCGCCCATCTTCGAGGGTGGGCGCACAAGCCTTCATGATTAATACGTACTGAAATAACTCTGGATCAGTTCCGGATTACGCGTCTGAGTTAATGCCGTCATCAGCAAGACTCGCGCCTTCGCCGGGTTGAGCGAGTCAGACACCAGCCCTGGCTGCCCTTTATCCAACGGTACGACGCCGTTTCCGGTGCGGGAAGCACGCACCACGATAATCCCGGCCTTCTCCGCTTTTTTAATCCCCGCGTCGCTGCGTACCGAGACCGAACCTGCGCCGGTTCCGGCATAAATAATACCGTCCGCGTGATGGGCGATCGCCGCATCATACATATATTCCGGGTCGTCCTGATAGCCGTAAATAATCACCACATTGGGTAATTTCTTGATATTACGTACGTCAAAAACAGATCGCAGGGTATGAATTTTTTCCACCCGCGTTTCGAACTGTGGCTGACCATTAACGATGCCCCCCAGATAGCCCTCTTCCGGCGCTTTAAAGGTATCCAGAGTCGTGGCATTGGTTTTCGTTACAAAGCGCGCCGAACCAATACGATCGTTTAAAACGACCATTACACCGCGTCCCTTCGCATTCGGGTCAGCAGCCACCGTGACCGCTTCCAGCAGGTTCATTGCGCCATCGGCGCTGATTGCCGACGCGGGCCGCATTGCAGCGGTAAACACCACCGGTTTGTCGCTTTTCACGGTCAAATTAAGAAAGTAGGCGGTTTCATCGAGCGTGTCAGTGCCATGAGTAATAACCACACCGTCAACATCGTCCCGCGCCAATAACGCATTCACCTTCTGTGAAAGTTTCAGGATGATATCGCTGGTCATATTTTCGCTACCAATATTCGCCACCTGCTCGCCGTCAACGCGAGCGATATTATTCATTTCCGGCACGGCATTTATTAATGTTTGCACGCCAAGTTCACCGGATTTATATCCGGCGGTTTGCGTATTATTGGCTGCCGTCCCGGCGATAGTACCGCCTGTCGCGAGAATAACAATATGCGGTAGTGACGTTGTGCTAAATACACAGTGGCTGATGAGCAGCAACACGGTGGCCATGAAAACTCTAATTTTCATTTTCTTCCTCTGAATTAAAAATAATAAGTGGCGTGTGCTATAAAAACATGAATAACAATCAGGCCAGAACCATTTTTCCTATTAACAGCCCGACAATGACCGAGACAATCACGTTAACTAATCCCGGACGCATAAAACTATGGTTAAGCACATATTTGCCGATACGCGTCGTACCGGTGTCGTCAAACGCCAGCGCCGCCAGACACTGTCCCGCCACCGGAATAAAGAAATAGCCGTTAACGGCAGGCCAGGAACCGATTAATGCATAAGCGGGCAACCCTAACGCCAGCCCCAGCGGCAACAGAATTAACGTCGTTGCCGCCTGGCTGCTGACCATAGCGGACACGAAAAACATCATAATGGCGATAAGCCAGGTATGCTGTTGCAATAGAGTTTGCACTTCTGCCTTAATCAACGCGATATGACCATTCACGAACGTCTCACTCATCCAGGCCAGGCCGAAGGCGCAGACAATCGCCAGCGCGCCCGCCCGAAATACCGTACCGCTGATAATCTGATCGACCTGCGGCCGACATAACAACACAATCAGGCAGGCAAAAGAGAGCATCGTAATCTGGATAGCGGCGGACATCGAAAGCGGTTGTAGCCCTTTCGCTGTTTCCACCATGGGCCGCAGCGCCGGAATCAGTCCTAACAGAACGATAACGATCGCGCTGGTCAGAAATAACGCCACCGACAATTTGGCGCGCGAAGTGACTACCGTATTTTTACTTTCTTTCTGCGCAGGTTTAATTAACCCTTCAGCAAGCCGACGTTGATATTCCGGATCGTCTTTTAACTCTTTTCCTTTATTAAAGGTCGCTATTGCCCCCATCGCTACGCCGATTAACGTGGCGGGCACGCAAATCATCATAATGGTTGAAATAGAGACGCCCAACGGCGCCATTAAACCAATCATCGCCGCCATGGCGGCAGATATAGGACTGGCGGTGATCGCCTGTTGCGATGCGATAACGGAAATAGATAAAGGACGTTCCGGTCGAATACCTGAATCCCGTGCGACTTCAGAAATAACCGGTAGCAAGCTATAAACGACATGCCCCGTTCCTGACATAAAAGTGAAGATATAACAGATAAACGGCGCTAATAACGTAATATAACGAGGGTGGCGACGCAGAATTTTTTCCGCCAGTTTAACCAGTAAATCCAGCCCGCCGGAGGCCTGTAAAGAAGCGGCCGCCAGGACAACAGAAAGAATAATCAGAATAACATCAATCGGTGGCGTAGAAGGCGTCAGGCCAAAAATAAAAACCATCACGCCGACGCCTAACCCGCCGACCATCCCTAAAAATACGCCGCCGATCCTGGCGCCTATCATCAGGGCCACAAGGATAAAACATAATTCCGTCCAAAACATACTTCCTCCTGGGTTATCTGGAGTGAGTGTCGCTTTACATTGAGGGACGTAACCTATTGTGCAAACGGTTTACCAAAACCAAATGCGCCGTAATGAGATAACACCTGCGCCGCCGATTTCCCGCCCTGCCGCATGGCGCGTAACACGCTTTCTTTATCGGGTTCCGCCATACCCGATTGCAAAATGGAAAGCAAAAAACCGGTTAAGAACGCGTCGCCTGCGCCCAGCGTATCGACAGGTTCGATATAAACAGGTTGCCACTCCAGATAATCCCTGCCGGAAAAATAATAAACTTTTTCATGCCCGCAGGTGGCAATAATATGCCGACAGCCATAACGATAAAGTTTATTGAGTTTTATTTTGATTTCATCTGGCGATAACCCGCTACAGGAGACAAATCCATAATCTACCCACGGGCATACCTTTTCAAAATAGTCGTCTGTACCGCGCCCGGAAAAATCAAAAGAGAGTAAGACGGTTTGTTGTTTAATTTTCTCCAGTTCCGATTCCAGGTGGCCGTTAATACTGGAATGGACTAAGGTAAATTGTGATATATAGCGAAGATCGTCGTCAGACAGACTAAAAGGATGTTCCCGCAATACGCCGTTTTTGTTGCTGGCGACAAATTGCCGATCGCCATGCGAGAGACGGATACAGGCATACCCATTTTCGCCGGTATAATGGCGGCTGTGAGAGATGTCTATCTGTAGCTGGTGTAATACATCCTGTACGTGCTGCGCGGCGTCGTCATTGCCAAACGCCCCCATAAACGCGCTGGGGATGTCTGCTAATTTCGCATAGACAGCAAAATTTAATGCATTACCGCCGGGGTACATGATGCCGGAATGCAGGTATTTATCGACAACGTTGTCGCCAATACCCAATACGCTGATGCTCATCATTATTCCTTGTTTGTCTTTACAATAAAAAGCGTCCCTGCTTTTTTATCCATCCTGATGTAATTAATATTTCACTTTCCACATATAGCGGCGCGTCGTTAACGGATGCTGACGCGCCTCAGCTAACGCCCGATTGTAAACGGGATAAACGTTATTAAAGAGAGAGTGGTTAAAGTAATCAATAACCGTGGTTTTAATGGTCGATAGCCCCAGCTCTTTCGCATCGACAACTTCAATCCGGCGGCCATATTTTTTCAGGAAGTTTAACGCGCGTTCATCCACCGCCCGCGTATTGCCCTCGGAAAACTGGAAGAAGAAAGGCGTATTCGCATCGGTAATTTCAAACGGCCCGTGGAAAAACTCACCGCTATGAATACAGGCGGAATGTATCCATTGCATTTCCATAAAGATGCAGATGCTCTGTAGGTAGGCTGCGCCATAGCCCGCGCCGCTGGCGACGGTATAAATGACTTTATCGTCTTTATATTCCTGCGCGAACGCCTGCGCGCGTTCCGCAACCTGCTCGCAAGCGCGCCAGACGATACGGTTGATTTTGCTGACGCCATCCTGAAAATCGTCGTAGTGCGCATACCCTTCCGTCTGCTGGAGCAGTTCGACCGCACTCAGCAGGCCTTTCATCGTTTTCTCTCCGGCAATATCTTTACCGTCGCCAAACGTGTACGTTTCCACATAGTCGCAATGCGCCACCAACGGTGAATCCATTATCCAGGTTAAACCAATGACCGGCGCGCCGTGCTGACGGGCGATTTCAGCCGCTTTAATTGTCTCTGGCGTATTACCTTTGTGGGAGGCGACAACCACAACGGCATTTTCTCCCAGCGCTACCGGCGGGTTGTTAATAAATTCTCCGCTGTTATACAGACCGACAGTCAACGCTTTCGCTTCTTTTTCTAAAAATGCTTTCGCCGGATAGAACGCCGCATAAGAACCGCCGCACGCCACATAATAGACATGTTTAACGCCTCCTTTCTCTGCCTGGCTGGTCACAATATTGCTAACTGTCTCTTTCATACCCATCATGCTTTCCTCTGGTTCCATCAATGATACAGGCGAGGATTCGCCATAAATGACTCATAATGTATTATCATTTTTATATGACATTTAAAGACATTTGATCAAGATGGAAAGCAAAAAAAATCGGGATCCGCGATCTGGATCCCGATTCAGCCTGCTCTTCGTTAGCGTAATGCTGACATCATACGGTAAACCGTATTTTATCGCCGACAATCAACTGTTGCGAAACGCAGGAGAGTTCTCCTTTGTTATCAATCATTTCACTTTTTATCAGGATCAGCGGATAACCCTCGTTGACGCCAAGATAATGGGCGACTTCAAAGCTGGCATAAACCAGTTCGATCATCTTACGGGAGTGGGTAAACCATAAGTGGTGTTTCTCGCGTAAGCATTCATACAAAGAGTGATTATTAAGATCTTCGTCCAGCAAAAACGCAAAACGTGGGGGAAGATGTACGGTTTCCAGCGATACCGCCACATCGTCGGCATAGCGGATACGTTCAATGACGACCGCTTTTTCGCCATCGTTCATATTCAGTAACGCTTTTGTCTCATCGTCTACCGATTCAAAAACGGATTTGATAGTGCGTGACCCCGGGCGACGTCCCTGGGACTGGCATAACTCGCTGAAACTCATGATGCCGGTCATGCTGCGCTGAAATTTCTCACCAGAGACAAAGGTGCCTTTGCCGGAGACACGGGTCAGCAAATTTTCACGCGTCAGCGCATCCAACGCCTTACGGACCGTGACCCTGCTCACCTGCCAGCGCGCGCTCAGTTCATTTTCCGTCGGGATCTGCTGGCCTGGTTTATACTCTCCACGCGCAATGGCCTCTTTTAAGGCGGCTTCAAGCTGCTTATAAAGCGGTTTGGCGCTTTTACTGTCGGGTTGCTCGATCATTTGTATCCATTTGTATTATCATGGTGCCATAGCTTGTATTATAACTATTTACGTTACCTTTGCTTGTGAATCCACGCCATGCGGCGACGTAGTGATACCGCTATGAAACGAATGTTCTGATTTTAGGTCTGGGGCGGGCGTCATGAAAATAGGATTTTCGCAATACTATTCAGTAAGTTATGAAGTGTTTTTCTTGAGAGATAAATTGCAAAATGTGATCTATCGCACACTTTGCCACTCAGGTATCGAAGCGAATGTCTACGCTTAATAGACAGCCGGGCAACACCCGTATCTTTTACGACGCAAGCCGGAGGTCCTTGTCATTATGCTCAACCAGAAATTAAACCCCACGCCTTCTGCAGATCTGACTATTGATGTCGATCTGCTTTATGAAACAGACCCGTGCGAGTTAAAGCTGGATGAAATGATCGAGGCGGAACCGGAGCCGGAGATGATCGAGGGGCTTCCCGCCTCTGACGCCCTGACCCCTGCCGATCGGTATCTCGAACTGTTCGAGCATGTACAGTCAACAAAACTGTTTCCAGACAGTAAAACGTTCCCGGACTGCGCGCCGAAGATGGACCCGCTTGATATCCTGATCCGCTACCGTAAGGTCAGACGCCACCGTGATTTTGACTTACGCCGCTTCGTCGAGAACCATTTCTGGCTACCGGAAACCTTATCCAGCGAGTATGTCTCTAACCCCGAAAACTCGCTCAAAGAACATATTGACCAGCTTTGGCCGATACTGACGCGCGAACCGCAGGATCATATTCCGTGGTCTTCGCTGCTGGCGCTGCCGCAATCCTATATCGTGCCGGGAGGCCGTTTTAGCGAAACCTATTATTGGGACTCTTATTTTACCATGCTGGGTCTGGCGGAAAGCGGGCGCGAAGACTTACTTAAATGTATGGCGGATAATTTCGCCTGGATGATTGAAAACTATGGCCATATTCCCAACGGCAACCGGACCTATTATCTGAGCCGCTCGCAGCCGCCGGTTTTCGCCCTGATGGTTGAACTATTCGAAGAAGATGGCGTACGCGGCGCGCGGCGTTATCTCGACCATCTCAAAATGGAATACGCCTTCTGGATGGACGGCGCCGAATCGCTGGCGCTCAACCAGGCTTATCGCCACGTTGTGCGGATGCCGGACGGTTCCCTGCTGAACCGCTACTGGGACGATCGCGACACGCCGCGCGACGAGTCCTGGCTGGAAGATGTCGAAACCGCAAAACACTCCGGTCGTCCGCCCAATGAAGTCTACCGGGATTTGCGCGCCGGGGCGGCGTCCGGCTGGGACTATTCTTCACGCTGGCTACGCGATGCGGGCCGGCTTGCCAGCATACGTACGACCCAGTTTATCCCTATCGATTTGAACGCTTTTCTGTATAAACTGGAGAGCGCTATCGCCAATATTTCAGCGCTGAAAGGCGAACGTGACACCGAGGCGCTATTTCGCCAGAAAGCCAGCGATCGACGCGCCGCCGTGAACCATTATCTGTGGGATGATGAAAACGGCTGTTATCGGGACTATGACTGGCGACGCGAAGAAATGGCGCTCTTTTCCGCTGCCAGTATCGTGCCGCTGTATGTCGGTATGGCGAACCACGAGCAGGCCGACCGTCTGGCAAATGTGGTACGCAGCCGTCTGTTAACGCCCGGCGGGATTATGGCGACCGAATACGAAACCGGCGAACAGTGGGATAAACCGAACGGCTGGGCACCGCTGCAATGGATGGCGATTCAGGGCTTCAAACGGTATGGCGACGATATGCTGGGCGATGAAATCGCTCAT
The DNA here is from genome assembly GCF_051702785.1 of Salmonella sp. NW722. NCBI lineage: Bacteria > Pseudomonadati > Pseudomonadota > Gammaproteobacteria > Enterobacterales > Enterobacteriaceae > Salmonella > Salmonella sp. NW722. The sequence continues at coordinate 226,685 of NZ_JAMMIN010000006.1, read as the reverse complement.
AACTGGTTAAAAACGGTGAACCATTTTTATCAGGAGCACCATAAACTGATCGAGAAATACCATATTTCCGGCGGTACGCCCCGCGAAGGCGGCGGGGGCGAGTATCCGCTACAGGACGGGTTCGGCTGGACCAATGGCGTGGTGCGCCGCCTGATTGGCCTTTACGGAGAGCCTTAACCTGCTCCGGCCTCAGTGAATCGCATCATAAATGGCTGACTGAATTTTCAGCCATTTTTTATTGTCTGCGCTGGGCCGGGCCTGAGCGCGCAGTCGGGCCTGCTCCGTATCGTGCTGCTGGCGCGTCACAACAGCCGGAACGGTGCAAAACGTTTGCAAATAGGTTTTATGCATCGCGGTCAGCGGCGCGCCGCTCGACATATCATGACTTAACGTTGTGATAAATCGTCGGCAGGGTTTGACCTCATCCATCAGCGCGGGATAACGCAACAACAATTGCAGCACCTCGGTATGTCCTGCCGCAAACGCCTGCTCCGTCCACGCGAGCTGCCAGTTCATTCCGCCCTGGAGGAACAGCGCCGTCACCCGCGTATCATTGCGCTCTATCGCCGCCCGCATGGTAAACGCATCCCAGGTAATCCCCATATGATTGAGCGTTTCCCGCGCGGAAGGCGCCTCGCGCGGCGGTTCATCCTGCGCCATTGCGGGAGTTTGCCCGTTATCGGAGTCTGGCGACGACGAACTAAATAGCCAGAACGCGCCCGCCAGTATCGCCAGCGTCATGACGCCAACCGCGCCCCACAAAGCGCCGGAAATAAGTTGCTCCCGCTCTTCAGGCGTACGCGGAGGCCGCTTACGCGGTGGTTCTATGCTCTCGCTAATCTCATGCTTATCTCCCCCGGCCTGCCGATCTTTAAGCCGTGCGGTTTCCCAGAACTGGCGCAATTCACGTTCATCCGCCAGCAGAAACGAAGCGGGATTCACGCGGGTACGTTTTTCGGCATAGGCGCGCTGGATGGGCCGAACGATTTGCTGATACTGAACGTTTAGCAGCATAAGCTGCGCTGAGGTGAGCGGCTGCCTGGCGATAACCTCGTTTCGCGCGAGGCGGCAATCATCCAGAAACATACGCAGAGTGGTGCGCGACTCGGCGAACAGCGTTAACGCTGAGGCGTCATTAAAAATTCTGACGTAATGACGGGCAAACAATTTTTTATCAACCACCATAAGCGCCAGTTCGCTGAACAACATGCCTTCCAGCGCATGTTGATCTTCTCCCTGTTTTAACCACTGGCGCAAACGGTCCGGGCCAAAATGTTGCTTGAGGTAGTGATTCAGCGACGCCCGATCCGGCCATGCGCGCGCAATAAGCGCTTTTAACGTCAGTTCTATCGCCCGAAGCTGACGCTGCGCCTCAAGATGCGCCTCCTGGTCGGGGTCTTCCAGCTCAGTTTGATACGTCAGTAGCGGCTGCTGCTGACGTAGATGTTCCAGCGAGGTGACAAAACGCAACGCGGCAAGGAGTTGATTTTCGCTCACCTCTTGCCCGCTGTCATACTGGGGAACATGCTGCTGAAGGTGACGCAGTTGCAGCATAAACTGGCTCAACTGCGCGTCATTTATCCGCAATTTTTTCGCCACCGCGCCCCAACCGCCCAGGTTAAGACGCGCCTGCTCAAGTTGTTCCATGAACCACCGGGGCTCTTTTCCCTCTGTGGTATGAATACCCAGCAGCAGCAGGATTTCTATTGATGCCTGGCGGATAATCCCCAGGCTATGCTCAAAAGGCGCGCGTGTCGCCTGCGAAGCGCTATTCGTCATTATCTTCCCTAAAAAGACGATCCCGCGACGAGATCTTCGTTTTCTTTTAATTATGTTTTTTCATAGATATAACAGATTTAGCCACATTTCAGTGACTTAATCTTAATGATTGCAAATTTATAAGAAGATCGGTTACTAACCAAAAACATCAGTTTTTCATTCTGTCAACGCGGCGTGACGCTGAACGGCATAGACCTTTTCCCTGCCTGCGTTTGGCCGTCTGACCGCTAGCCACGCGTGCAGCACACTTTATAATCGCGCTTTTTATGAGAAAGATGCCATGCCGCACATTTCATCTCGCTTTAGCTCCGCCTGCATCGCGTTTATTAAACAGTGGCAGGGTCTGTCGCTGGAAAAGTATCGCGATCGGCAGGGTAACTGGGTGATTGGTTACGGGCATATGTTGACGCCGGATGAAACGCTGACGTTCATTACGCCCGAACAGGCGGAGGCATTCTTGCTGGATGACCTCAATAGCTGCGATATGCTGCTACAGAATTGTTTGCCGGAACTTAATGATCGGTTTCAACGCGAAACGCTTATTGCGCTGATGTTCAGCATCGGACATCAGCGTTTTTTATCATTAATCAATACGGGTGATATTTCACAGCCAGAAATAAGCGGACTGCGAATTTAACGTCGTTAATTCGATTCATTTAACATCATGGCGGCCTGGGTACGATTTTTTACATCCAGCCGCCGGTAAAGCGACTCCAGATGCGCTTTAACCGTCCCGGTACTAATATTTAACGCCCGCCCAATTTGTTTATTTGATTCTCCTGCGGCAAGCATCTGTAAAATTTCCCGCTGGCGGGCGCTTAACGCTTTTATATCACGGGACTCCAGCTCCGTTGAATTTAACCAATCCCCCGGTAAAAACATCATCCCGCGAGCGACAGCATTGAGCGCAAGGACAAAGGTTTCGGCATCAGAATCGCGTGGCACCACGGCCTGAACGTTAAATTGCATGACTTCATGCAGCCACTTTTGACTGCCATCCATCGCCGTGATAATAATCTTCACCTCCGGAAATTGCTGCGCGATTCTTTGTAACACCTCGCGGCAAAATTCAGCATCCAGGCCGCTATCCAGCATGACCAGCGCATCCGGCGCGCTTTCTATTTTTTGCCAGAGTTCTTCTGCCTGACCGACACTCTGGATACTTATTCCTGGAATGTGCTGCTGCAAACTGATTTTCATTCCATGAATAAATATTGACTGCCTGTCAAACATGATTACCTGCATTACTTTTCTCCACCTGGGTAAGATAATAGTCTCAAGATGAGGAAGGGTATTACCCGTAGGGTAAAATAAGAAGTCGCCATTTGGTATAGGCCATTTTACCGATAGTCATTGGTTGAGGAAGGGAAAGGTTATGAATATTTACAGCTTCAACATCGGGATTACAGAATTCGCTAAAATTAGCCTTTTAAAGTAAGGAATATCTTATTAGCGCGAACAGCCAAGGCTAATTTGAATATTAATTTAATGAAGAGTACGCCTGGCGCGTCACAAAGGAAATATCTGCTTTTCACCTGATGTGTTACAAAAAATAAAGTAGCACATTTTGTTAAAAAATAGCCAATCCGCCTGAAAACCGCGACGATGGGTCAATGACAATACCGTATATGTACATGCATTTCTCTCTCCCACTACACCCGCGGCTATCAGCGTGTTTTACCGCTCTCGTCCCGTTTATCGGCTTTTTGGCGCTAAAAAGCCTGGCCGGAAGACGATAAATCCGCCGCGCAACGCGATCAGACGTATTCGTCACGCGAGCAATGATTGCGAAAGGGCTTATTAGATGATAGAAAATCAATAAAACCAGCCGCCTCAGCGTCACTGTTTCAATAAAAACAATAATAGAGCCTGATGATGGATAAAATATATGCAATGAAATTGTTTGTACGCGTGGCGGAACGGGAAAGTTTTTCCCGTGCAGCAGAGGATATCGGCCTTCCCAAAGGCAGCGTCTCACGGCAAATACAAGCGTTAGAACATCAACTGGGCATCCGCCTGCTCCACCGCACCACCCGGCGGGTACAGCTTACTCAGGACGGAATGGTTTACTACGAACGGGCAAAAGATCTGTTGAGTAACCTGGATGAACTGGAGGGTCTTTTCCAACCTGATCCCGCCAGTATCAGCGGCAAAATACGGGTAGATATACCGCCATGTCTCGCAAACAGCCTTATCATGCCGCGCCTGCCCACTTTTTTGCATCAGTATCCCGGCATTGCGCTGGAACTTTGTAGTAGCGATCGACAGGTCGATTTACTACGGGAAGATTTCGACTGCGTGGTGCGCACAGAGCCGCTACATGCGCCAGGGATACTGACGCGCCCGCTTGGCAAACTGAGGATGGTGAACTGCGCCAGCCCACAATACCTGGCGCGCTTTGGGTATCCGGAAAACCTTGACGACCTCGCCTCACATGCGGTGGTGCATTATTCATTGACGCCGGGAGTCTCTTCACCGGGTTTTGCCTTTGAAACTCCCCACGGTATGCAGTGGGTAAAAACCGGCGGAATGCTAACGGTAAACAGTACTGAGACCTGGCATACGGCCTGTCTGGCAGGATTAGGGATCATTCAGACGCCGCGCATTGCTGTACGGGAGGCGTTACGCGCCGGAACGCTCATTGAAATTTTACCGCAATATCGCGCCGCTCCACTGCCGGTGACGCTGCATTATCCCCATCGCCGTAATCTTTCCCGCCGGGTACACCTGTTTATGGTATGGCTGACTGAAACCATTAAAGAGGCCGCAGAGTAGCCGCATTTTCAGCATCCACCGGGGAGAAGCTATACTGACATATTCTATTAATGATGAAGGACTACCGACCTGATGACGCAGGAAAATGACGTAAAACGCCCTATTCAGGAACTGGAGCACGACCCGATACAAAAAATAGAAACGCAGCCGCATGACGCCCCGGAAAAAAACGAAAAGGCAAATCAGGCGTTGCATTCCGTCACCTCCCTGGTGCAAAAAATTCAGCGTCAACCGATGGTGGCCCACCTCATTCGCGCGACCGAACGTTTTAACGATCGACTGGGTAATCAGTTTGGCGCGGCTATCACCTACTTTTCGTTTCTGTCGATGATCCCGATAATGATGGTGTCCTTTGCCGCGGCAGGTTTTATCCTCGCCTCGCACCCTAATCTACTGGAAGATATTTTCAGCAAGATATTGATGAATGTGAGCGATCCTACGCTGGCGTCCACGCTTAAAAATACGATTAATACGGCGGTTCAACAGCGTACCACGGTAGGGCTGGTCGGACTGGGTATCGCGCTCTATTCCGGCGTTAACTGGATGGGCAACCTGCGGGAAGCGATTCGCGCCCAGTCACGGGACGTCTGGGAGCGCAAGCCGCAGGATCAGGAGAAAATCTGGCTCAAATATCTGCGCGATTTTATCTCGCTGATTGGATTATTAATCGCTTTAATCATTACGCTGTCCATTACTTCCATTGCCGGTTCCGCCCAGCAGATGATCATCTCCGCCTTGTATCTCGACAGCATCGAATGGTTAAAACCGGCCTGGCATTTGATCGGTCTAGCCATCTCTATTTTTGCCAACTATCTGCTTTTCTTCTGGATTTTCTGGCGACTGCCTCGCCATCGTCCCCGTAAAAAAGCGTTGATTCGCGGGACATTTATCGCCGCTATCGGTTTTGAGGTGATTAAAATCATTATGACTTATACGCTGCCGTCACTGGTGAAATCGCCTTCCGGCGCGGCGTTTGGCTCCGTACTCGGTCTGATGGCCTTCTTCTACTTTTTTGCCCGCCTGACGTTATTCTGCGCGGCCTGGATAGCCACCGCCGAATATAAGGACGACCCGCGAATGCCGGGTAAAACGCAACGCTAGTCTGCGGCTTGCTGCCGAATGGCGCGCACGGCGTCGTCATTCGGCCTACTGCTGTGTGGACCCAGGCCGGGCAAGCAAAGCGTACCCGGCGGTACAATCAGGCACGACCTTCCGCCTCATCTCATTGTTTCAGCATATAAATCCAGTAATTAACTTTTATTTAACCATAAACCAGTTTTATCCACTAATTCTAAAATTATGTGAAGCATTTCATAGACGCAAAATGGCTGGCTTAAACATTATCCCCTTTTTGCGCTTTTTTTGACCATTTTTGGCTTTTGTTACACATTGAAATATAACTTTTGCTGTGCGTAATATGGCTATTCGTTCGCTAAAAATAAGAAAATAGTATGCAAGCAACCGCCACAACACTCGACCATGAGCAGGAACATGTTCCGGTAAACTCACGCAATAAAGTCGTTATTGCCTCGCTTATCGGCACCGCAATTGAGTTCTTCGACTTCTATATTTACGCCACCGCTGCGGTGATCGTGTTCCCCCTTATCTTCTTCCCCCAGGGCGATCCCACTGCGGCAACGCTACAATCGCTCGCCACCTTCGCTATCGCGTTTGTGGCGCGTCCGATCGGCTCTGCGCTATTCGGCCACTTCGGCGACCGGGTAGGCCGCAAAGTCACGCTGGTGGCTTCGCTGCTGACGATGGGGATCTCCACGGTTATTATCGGTCTGTTACCGGGCTACGCGACGATAGGTATTTTCGCGCCGCTGCTGCTGGCGCTGGCGCGTTTCGGTCAGGGACTGGGGCTGGGCGGCGAATGGGGCGGCGCGGCGTTATTAGCGACGGAGAATGCGCCGCCGCGCAAACGCGCGCTGTATGGCTCCTTCCCGCAGTTGGGCGCGCCGATCGGCTTCTTCTTTGCCAATGGCACCTTCCTGTTGCTCTCCTGGCTGCTGACCGACGAGCAGTTTATGAGCTGGGGCTGGCGCGTGCCGTTTATCTTCTCGGCGGTGCTGGTGATTATCGGCCTGTATGTGCGCGTGTCGCTGCATGAAACGCCGGTGTTTGCGAAAGTCGCCGCAGCGAAAAAGCAGGTAAAAATACCGCTGGGCACGTTGCTGACGAAGCATGTCCGCGTAACCATTCTCGGCACGTTTATTATGCTGGCGACCTACACGCTGTTCTATATCATGACCGTCTATTCCATGACTTACAGCACGGCCGCCGCGCCGGTGGGGCTTGGCTTGCCGCGCAATGAAATACTGTGGATGCTGATGATGGCGGTGATTGGTTTCGGCGTGATGGTGCCCGTCGCCGGCCTGCTGGCGGACGCATTTGGCCGTCGGAAAAGCATGGTCATCATTACCACGCTCATCATTCTCTTCGCGTTGTTCGCCTTTACCCCGCTGCTGGGTTCAGGCAATCCAGCGCTGGTATTCGTGTTCCTGTTGTTAGGCCTGAGCCTGATGGGGCTGACCTTCGGCCCAATGGGAGCGCTGCTGCCGGAGCTATTTCCGACGGAAGTGCGCTATACCGGCGCATCGTTTTCCTACAATGTGTCATCGATTCTGGGCGCTTCCGTCGCGCCGTATATTGCCGCATGGCTGCAAAGCCACTACGGGCTGGCGGCGGTAGGGGTTTACCTGGCGTCAATGGCGGCGCTGACGCTGATTGCACTGCTGTTAACCCATGAGACGCGTCATCAGGCGTTGTAATAGGGCGCCGGATGGCGTCATCCGGCGCTACGTTTCACGTTACTGCTTCATCTGCGTTAAAATCGTCCGGCACTGATTGGCTTCGCCTTCAGAGGGCGAAATGAGCGCCAATAGCGCGGCGGCGGGCGTTACCAACGTCGCCAGCGCTGCCGCAACCGCGCCGCGCGCAATCAGCGGGCCGGGCTTGACGCCCGCCTGCGGATTTTTAAATGTCCCACGCACGTACAGCGGCGATCGCAGCGTAATAATACGAATCCCCTTACTTTCCGGATCAATGGTTAAATCGAGCTGTTCAGAGGCGAAGCTCGCCGTACCGGTCACGTTAATCAACGCATTTTCTGTATCAAAAGCAAAAATTTGCGGTCGCGCCACGCCGTTCGCAATATTGAGATTCGCCGCCGCGCAGTTAACCCGCACTTCGTCATCGCCAAAAATCTGCCCGACAATATAGTTGCCGACGTTCAGCCCCACGATTTCCATCAGGTTGCGGCTAATCAATCCATCATTCATCAATAACTTCAGATTGCCGTTACTGTTGCCAAGCAGCGCGGCGACCGAGTTGCCCGTCCCGCGAATATCCGCATCGCCGTTCAGCTCACCCAGCGTTTTCTGCATCAGCTCCACATCCGGCATCAGTTCTTTAAGCTTCAGCCGACGCGCCTGTATATCCGCCCGCCCCTGCATTGGCTTTTTATCCCCTTCCAGATGGATGTTGGAGACAATACTGCCGCCTGCCAGACCAAACTTCAGCGGCTGTAGACGTAAGTCGGCGTTTTTCAGGATGATATGGGTCGAAAGATCGCTAATCGGTAGACTGCCGCCATGCTCAATACGTCGGCCTTTAAACCGGACATCGGCGTCCATGACGTCCCATTTGTCGGTTTCAAAGCGATCATAAGGCAACACTTTATCCGCCGGCTGAACATTCTTCTCGCCTTTGCGCTGTTCAGACCGTTTCGACTGCTCAACGTCTTTCCCGGAATCCACGCCAATCAGCGGCCCAAGATCGGCCAGTCGTAACTGGCGCGATTCGACATCGCCTTCCAGTTTAGGGCGCGGTTTACCGGTGGTATAAGTGAGGGAGCCGTGGATATCACTGTCGCCAATGCGCCCGTTAAAACCGCGATAATCAAATACAGATGACTTTTCGGCGTCAATTTTCGCCACCAGTCGCCCATCGGTCTCAAACGGCGGCGTATCCGGCAGCAGCACGCCGGTTAAATCATATAAATCGCCCAGTGAATCGCCAGAGAATTTAAGCCGCAGATCGACGCCGCCCATTTTCATCGGCTCGTTCACCACGCCGCTAAAAGCCACCCGCGTGTTGCCAGAGCGGAAATCGGCCTGCACAGGAAAAGGCGTACTTTCGCTGCGTAGCGCCAGCATACCGCCTATTTTGCCCGTACCGGTCAACGGTTCCCCGTTATAACGCCCCTGCGCCTTCAGGCCGAAGACATAGTCGCCCACGCTGGATTTGTCTGCTTTGCCTTTCGTTCCCGTCACTTCGCTGAACGGCAACGGTTTGCCTAACGGATCGATCAGAATAGTGATATCCGCTTTGCTGACCTTATCATCGATCGCGATTCGCCCCTGGTCGAAGAGAATATTATCCAGCCGGAAGGACCAGGCGGAAGGTTTAGCATTGGGGTCCGTATTCTTGTCTTGCGCGAGGTTAAAGGTCCAGTTATTGGTTTTCTCGGACAGACGAATAAGACGCGCGTCGGGTTTCACCAGTTTGATCCACGGCAGCCAGACGGTTTTGGTCAGGAGCGCCAGTGGGGCAAGCGTCGCCTCAACGCGTGGCAGATGCACCATCGTAACTTCCGGAATATCCGGCGGATTGCCGAGAATGACGTCTTCCGCGTGAACATGCGGCCACGGTACCCAGCTTCGCCAGCCGGTCTCCTGTTTTTGGCGTTCCCACACCACGCCTAAATCGCCGCGAATAGCGAAAGGCCGGTTCAATTCGGTAGAGACTTTCTGGTTGATGGTCGGTTTGAGGCGGTTCCAGTCAAATGTTGCGATCAACAAAATCACTATGGCGATCAACAACAAGAAAGTCCCTGTGATGGCGGCGGTTATTTTGCCTGCTTTAGTCATGTGTTATTTCCTCACTTCTTCCCTTGCCTGTCCTAAAGATAGTTCAGCCAGACGAAAAAGGAGGATGACCGCGCCTCGTAATACCACGTATTACGGGAACAGTCTGGCGTTACAGGGTCAGAATCACCTCTTCGAGCGATATCAGCGGCACGGGTCGAGAAAGAAAATAACCCTGGGCGGCAAAGGCGGGCGAACGCTGCACATCACGCCACTCTTCCAGCGTCTCCACACCCTCGACAATAACGCCGCGGCAGTAGCGGTTCATCAGTTGCAGCAGCAGAATGAACAGGTTGCGCCCCTCCGCGGACTGACGCAGCATGACGAATAGCTCGCGCGCCACTTTAATGTAGTCATAACGCACTTCGCTCAGCGCTGAAAAATTGGCCATGCCTGTACCAAAATCATCCAGCCACAGCGGGCCGAACTCACACATCGAGGCGAAAGAGGAGTCTTTCGGCAAACGAATATGTTCCACCAGTTCGAAACGCAGCCAGGGTAAGCGCTCCATCGCGGCCAGAATGTCCGGCTGTCGTCGCATGGCAATCAGCGTAGGGCCGTCGACATTGACCGAAGCCAATAAGTGATGGCGAGTGAAAAAATCCGCTTTTTGTTCAAGCTGATGAAGTTGTTCTTTCACTACGTCAATGCGGTGTCGAACCGCTAACTCCGCGAAATAACGATCCGGGGCAATACGTCTGGAAGGGTTATCAGGATGGGTGACGACAGTGAGAAGTTCAACCGCCATCAAACGGCCATCCGTCTGGTATATCGGCTGGTAAGTATAGGCACGCTCGCATTGCAGCCAATAGCGCCGTTCCTGCAAATTCTCTATACCTGCATCAGGAACGCGTAGCTGCTGGATAACCTGCTTTATCATCTCAGTTGTCCTGTTAATGGGAGTGTGACTGTCCGGACTCGTCAAAGGTTATCGGCGTTCAGGCAGAGAACTTTACCCTCGGTCCCTGGCAAAATAAAAACAGACCCCGAAACTTGTCAAAAATACGCACTTGCTCAAAAAAATAATGGACCGATGTTTTAATATTATTGACCACTAAACATCCACAGCGCACACTAACGCTAATTTTTACAGATCAGGTTCACGACTATGTCTAAAAAGATTGCCGTGATTGGCGAATGCATGATTGAGCTGTCGCAGAAAGGCGCTGATGTTCAGCGCGGCTTCGGCGGCGACACGCTGAATACCTCCGTTTATATTGCCCGTCAGGTCGATTCTGCCGCTCTGGCCGTTCACTATGTGACGGCGCTGGGTACCGACAGTTTCAGCCAACAGATGCTGGAGGCGTGGCAGCATGAAAATGTGGATACCTCGCTAACGCAGCGGATGGAAAATCGCCTGCCAGGCCTCTATTACATCGAAACCGATGACACTGGCGAGCGTACCTTCTACTACTGGCGTAACGAAGCGGCAGCGAAATTCTGGCTGGAGAGCGAGCAGTCAGCGGCTATCTGCGAGATGCTGGCGACCTTCGATTATCTCTACCTGAGCGGCATTAGCCTCGCGATTTTAAGCCCGACCAGCCGTGATAAGCTGCTGTCTTTATTGCGTGAATGTCGGGCCAACGGCGGGAAAGTCATTTTTGATAATAACTATCGCCCGCGTTTATGGACAAGTCGCGAAGAAACGCAGCAGGTCTATCAAAAGATGCTGGAATGTACTGATATCGCCTTCCTGACACTGGACGATGAAGACGCGCTATGGGGTCAGCAACCGGTGGAAGAGGTCATTGCCCGCACCCATGCGGCAGGCGTACAGGAAGTGGTGGTAAAACGCGGGGCGGACTCTTGCCTGGTCTCGATTCAGGGCGAGGCGCTCATTGACGTTCCGGCAGTCAAACTGCCGAAAGAGAAAGTGATAGACACCACTGCCGCAGGCGACTCCTTCAGCGCCGGTTATCTGGCCGTTCGTTTGACGGGCGGCAGCGCGACGGATGCCGCGAAGCGCGGACACCTGACGGCCAGCACGGTGATTCAGTACCGTGGGGCCATTATTCCGCACGACGCGATGCCGCAGTAAGTCATTCGCTCTTGCCCGGTGGCGCTGCGCTTACCGGGCCGACAGGCGGCAGCTTACTGTGCCGCCGGTGTTTCCGTCACTTCCGGATGCGCCTCATCTGCTTCAACAGCGGCGGCAGTTGTCGGGACCATGATTTCATCCCACGTCGCCTTTAACGCCTTCATATTAAATTCCGGCTCGCCTTGCGGTTGCAGCAAAATTAATGCCATCTCCTGCGATAGCTGCTGACGTAGATTCTGATTGAGCATATCGACGGTCAGGCTGTTGAGGAAATTCTGGCGCAGCTTCTGATACTGCTCCGGCGCGATATCCACCACTTGATTCTGCAGCGAGCGCATTCGCTGTCCAGTCAAAATGTCAGTATCGGTACGCGCGTAGGTCGCGAACAGCTTTTGCAATTCGAGATTTTTCTGCGCCACCAGCGCAGTAAACTCCTCTTCCGACAAACCTTTGTCGCGTACTTTCGCCAGTTCATTCGCCACCAGGCTCAAATTGGTATTGAGCTTATCATTAGGTGATTCAATGTTGATGGCGCACTGCGCGCGCAGAAACAGAACCCGGCAGTCAAACCCCAGACCAATATCTTTCGCGTTATTTTTAGTAAGCTCTTGCTGGATATGCCAGAACAGCGCTTCGCGCGCCAGATCCGCCTGCCAGTAGCGCAACAGCGCCGCCGATTCGCGAATCGGTTGCCACGGCGTATCCCACATAATGGAGAGACGATCCTGGCGCACCGCATCGGTCATAATGCTCACTGATTCCGCCCGCAGCGGCGAAAGCGTCGGCACCGGGGCGGGCGTTTCGCGTTTACCTTTCAGCGTACCGAACGTTTTATTGATCTGCTCGGCGACGGAGCGCGCATCAATGTTGCCGACAACAATCAGCGTCATGGCATCCGGGGTGTACCATTTTTCATAGAAAGCCTGAATTTTGGCTGCGTCTACCGGCTGCTTTAACGGTTCCGCGGGATCGTGCCCCAATAACGCCGACCCTTTCAGCCGATAACGCCACCAGCCCTCTTTAGTATCTGCTGGCCACGTCGCAACCATATCTTCGCTGCTTAACGCATGATTCACCGTCTCTGGCGTAATGGTTAATTTACCGGAGACGTTAGCCAGATAGGTCAGCGCTTCTTTCAACAGATCGTTACGGTTATTGGGTAAACTGAGGTTATAGAGCGTGGAATCATAAGAAACAATAACGGGCGGCATGGGACGTTTCGGATCAAACCCTTGCTGCCATAAAGAACGTGCCTGTGCGGCATCCAGACCACCGCTTTGCGTTAGCGCGATACGGGGAATCGCATGGCTGAACCCGCTCTGTTGCGTACTTTCGGTGAGCGAACCGGTATTAACCTGGAGACGAACTTCAATACGATCGCTGGGGCGCTGAGGCGTAGCCAACACTTGCCACTGTAACCCATTAGCCAGCGTCCCCTGTTGCCATGCCGGATCGGGCTGGAGCGCATCTGCCTGCACATAGCCGGCAGAGGCCAACATCAACAGACTGCCCGCTAAGAGTCGAATTTTTGTGCCCTGCATGTGAACCCCTGATCAACAATCCTGGTAATAAAAAGACAGCCCCGGCAGGGATGCCTGAATATGACGTAAAAACACTTCGTGTTAGACCGCGAGAACCTAAAAATGTCACGGAAGAAGTGAAATAATCCCTAAGCATCATGCTGTATGCTTTGGGCGCAGGGGTCAATTATGCGCAAACACCCGCAGTCCTGGAAGGGACTACGGGCATAAGTGGCGAGATTAGGAGGAAATTTCGTGCGTTTTGCCATCCGGCGCACGATTATTAAGCACATCGTCCAGCTTTTGGTGATCTAACTCTTTCACCCATTTGGCAACCACCACCGTCGCCACGCCGTTACCCACCAGGTTAGTCAGCGCGCGCGCTTCGGACATAAAGCGGTCGATACCGAGGATTAACGCCAGTCCCGCCACCGGCAAATGACCTACGGCGGAGATAGTGGCCGCCAGCACGATAAAGCCGCTTCCGGTCACGCCCGCGGCGCCTTTTGACGATAGCAGCAGCACGACCAGCAGCGTGATCTGGTGGAAGATATCCATATGGCTGTTGGTCGCCTGGGCGATAAACACCGCCGCCATCGTCAGGTAAATAGAGGTGCCATCAAGGTTGAACGAATACCCCGTCGGGATCACCAGCCCCACCACCGATTTACGGCACCCCAGTTTTTCCATCTTATCGAGCATACGCGGCAACGCTGACTCGGAAGAGGAGGTGCCGAGCACAATGAGTAATTCTTCCCGGATATAGCGAATAAATTTAAAAATGCTAAAGCCCGTTACCCGTGCAATCGTCCCCAGCACCACCACCACGAAGAGAATACAGGTGATATAGAAGCAGATAATGAGCTGCCCCAGTTGCACCAGAGAACCGACGCCGTATTTACCGATGGTGAAGGCCATCGCGCCGAATGCGCCAATCGGCGCCAGGCGCATGATCATATTGATGATGCCGAAAATGACCTGCGAAAAACTCTCAATCACATTGAAAATGAGCTGGCCTTTGCTGCCCAAACGGTGCAGCGCAAAACCAAACAACACCGCAAACAGTAAGACCTGCAGAATGTTGCCGCTGGCAAACGCGCCGATCACGCTGCCCGGTATGACATCCATCAGGAAGGCAATAATGCCCTGCTCCTTGGCTTGTGCGGCATAAACGGCCACCGCCTGCGCATCCAGCGTTGCCGGATCGACGTTCATCCCGGCGCCAGGTTGCACAACGTTGACGATGATAAGACCGATAATCAGCGCAATCGTACTGACAATTTCAAAGTAAAGCAGCGCGACCGCGCCGGTACGGCCCACCGCTTTCATGCTTTCCATGCCTGCGATGCCCGTCACGACAGTACAGAAAATGACAGGAGCGATGATCATCTTAATGAGCTTAACGAACGCGTCGCCAAGCGGTTTCATTTGTGCGCCCAGTTCAGGATAGTAATGGCCAAGGAGAATACCAATGGCGATTGCTGTCAGGACCTGAAAATAAAGACTTTTGAACAGAGAGGTTTTCATAGGGTGTCCTTGAAGTAAAAACCACAGGTCTTGTAAGGTTATGAGTAACCTGCGGCCTTAAAATAACACCCACACAACATGACAGAAATGCGCCAGGATCATAATTGAAACAAAAATGTTAAAAAGTTTGAGCTGGCTCGCACAAGCGCGACCTTTTTTAACTTTTGTAATCAGGATTTTCGTGCGACAGATACCGCTCTTCAAAGATATCCGCGGGAACGGGCCGAGCAAACAGGAAGCCTTGCGCGACGTTGACTCCCGCCTGTTCCAGCCACGCGCGTTGCGCCTCGTTCTCCACGCCCTCGGCAATCAATTGTAAATTAAGACTGCGGGCCATCAGGATAATCGCCGTCACCATACTGTGATCATCCGGTAACCCATCGACAAACATTTTATCAATTTTAAGGATATCGACCGGTAGCGACTTCATATGCTGTAACTGGCGCAGCCCCGCGTAACCCATGCCAAAATCATCCAGTGCGATACGCACGCCAGCATTACGTAACGGACGTAAGATAGCGACGGCAGCGTGTGGATCGTCGATACGGCGGCTTTCAGTGACCTCAAGAATCAGCGTACCCGGTTGAATACGATAGCGATTTAACAATTCCAGCAGATCCGACACCATGCCAGGGTGCATGAGCTGTAACGCGGAAAGATTGACGGAGAGCGGCAATGTCACGCCGCGCTCCTGCCAGGCGGCAAGCTGGCGGCAGGACTCTTCCAGCACCCAATGGCCCACCGTGACCATCAGGCCGCAGGATTCAATGCGCTCAATCAGCCCCTCCGGCAATTCCCAGCTACCGTCCGGCTGTTGCATACGTAACAAGGCTTCGGCGCTTAATACGTTGCCGCTGCGCATCTCGACCTGCGGCTGCAGCCAAATGGCAAACTGATGGTTATCCAGCGCGGTAAGGATATCGCTCTCTTCGGTAAGGCGCTGTTGAGCGGCCTCCATCTGTGCCGGGTCAAAGAACTGGATCTGATTTTTACCTTTTCGGCGCGCGGTAAACGCGGCGGAGACGGCGCGACCATAGAGCTCTTCGGCGGTCAGATCGCCATAATACATCGCAATGCCAATACTGCAGCTTGGGCGCAGTTGAATACCCTGGATGGGCAGTCGTTCATTAATGATAGTGAGTATTTGCTGACCTAATGTGATGGCGTGCCACGGCTCTTTAACGCCGTGGGCGATAATGGCAAAGTCATACCCGCTGACCTGCGTAAGCACCATGCGCGGCGCCAGCACCGACTTCAGCTTCTCAACCAGCGTCAGTAATAGAATCTCCCGCTGCGTTTCTTGCAGCACGCCTGCCGTGTCACGCAACGTTTCGCACGTCACGATGATAAGCGCGGTGGTCTGTTGGCGGGTGATAACCTGTTCCAGCAGCGCCATTAAAAAGGCTTTATTGGGCAGCTCGGAAACCGGAAAACGCATCGCGTTGTCCGTTTGCTCCTCGCGTTGACGCTGCATAAGCTGCTGGTTGAGGTTATAGCTGCGCACCAGCATCCCAATTTCATCATCCTGATGCAGACGCGGCAACGCCAGCTGATGTCCGATCAGCTCCTGCTGCGGAATGTCGTTCAGCTCGCGGGCGATTTTGCGCAGCGGATGCACAATCAGGCGGTTTACGCACCAGGCGATGGCCACCGTCAGGATCAGCGATAGAAGTAAGTAAATGGTCACTAACGTAGAGAGCGCGCTCATGACGAACTTGTACATACGGTACGAATCCGCCTGCAATACAAGGTAGGCCAGCGGTTGCGGATTGGCGGGACGCTCCAGAGAATAAACCGGTAAAGAAATTTGTACCGGCAGTTCGAAGAGACGCGTCACCATAACCGGGACGGGGCGTTCAGGAATGAAGCGCTTACGCAACGCCTGGAACTGATTCGGCAATACCACATCGGCGCGACTCACCACGCCCGCAGGTTTAATACTTTCCAGAATGGTTTCCGCGCCGGGGAGATCCGCTTTTAAAATCGCGGAAGAAAGAGGTTCCCGAACAGATCGCGCGATGCTTTCCAGTTGCGTAGCCGTGTTGTAGCGGTTCTGCTGTACCAGATGGAACAACAAAACGGTGCAAAAGACAAAAACAAACACCATGACAACGGCCGCAACCATTGCCATCTGTTTAATTGTTAACGAGCGGCTGACGCGCAAATTGACTCTCCCTGGATATCCCGGACTGCCGCCTGAGTATACCCGATTGCAGCGGCATTAAGAGAGGCTGTATCTGAAAAGGACTTTTCTGAATAACGGTTAATGATAGCGTCTGATGGCGCTGCGCTTCTCAGGCCTACGACGCCTGTCAATTCGTAGGCCTGACGCAATGATTACCAGTCAGCGTAAGGCACCAGAGGCTGCGGCGGTAAATCCATATCCCCCTGCCAGCCCGCCGCGGAATAACGGACATACAGCAGCAGATGACTGGGGGTATAGTCTTTCGCCTGCTGAATATCGACAGCCGTACCCACAAACCAGTTGGCAGTGACCCGGCGTTCAATGAGCGCCCGCGCGGTATAGCCAAATCCCTGACTGCTGCCGCCGCCGTTGGTCTGGTCACGCGCATCCTCCTGATAATCCGCCGGAATCAAATTCATCAGCGGATAACGCGGCATGGTACGGTTGCGGGAGTGCGACCAGGATACCGAGCCGCCCAGCTCCCACGACCAGTTTTCCGTACGCTGCCGCCACATCACCGGCACCGCAAACGACAGGTATTCCTGCGGGCTATAATAACCGCCCTGACCCAGTGAATAACCGCTCAAATCTTTGTCGTAATGCCAGATCATGTTATTCAGCCCGACGGTAACGCGGCGGTTATTCTCGTTAATCACCTTATAGTAATAACCGGTCATCCAGCGCACGCGCCAGTTATCTTCCACATTTTTACCGCTCAACTGGTCGCCGCTGAGCGACGCCCAGACACCGTTTGCTTCGCCTTTATCATAGCTGAGACTGACGCCGCCGCCGTTGGCCCGCACGCCGCCCCATTTGGTGCCGGTATTGCTGCTGGCGTCCTTTTGCCCGCCAAACGCCAGCAGTGAGCTGGAGATCGGCCGACGATGCGCGTTCAGGGTATAACCCAACGGCCCGATATCGTCGCTATAGCTGACGCCACCGACCACATCAACGACATTAAAGCCCATCGGCGTCGTGCCGATATCCCAGCGCCAGGTCTCATTCTGCCAGCCGACCGCCACGCTCGCGCCCGTATCGGCCTGGCTACGATGTCCGCTGCATTTCTCCAGCGTACAGGTACCCCAGTTATTATCGTATTTTCCGTCCGCATCCGTAGAGAAACGGCCAACATCCATATTCACCATATCAGTACGAAAGAACGCCCGTCCGTCCGACCAGGGCGCATCCACCTGAAGCATCGTGGTATGCGCCTTCAGATCGGAGTAGCCGCCAGTCCCGCTCGACCCCCAATAATCGTGCGCCAACGTGACATTAAGATCCTGCTGACGGTACAACTCCGCCGCATCGCTACGCACGCCGCGTTTTAGCCAGTCATCTTTTTCATCATTGCGTGTCAGGCGGGTAAAGGTATCGTTATCCTGGGGACGAACCGGCGTAATCGCCGCGGCGACCATTGCCTCTTTGTAGGTCTCCAGCGCCCGCTGCGGCTCGCCCGTTTGCGCCTGAAAAGCGGCGGCGTCACGCAATACCATCGCGCTTTCCATTGATGGCGGCTGTGCTTTTGCCTGCGGCGTAATGCGGTTGAAGGTCCGCGCCGCCGCCGTGATATCGCCAAGCTGGAGCTGCGCCAGCGCGACGCGGCGCTGCATGTTAATAGAGGTGATTTGCGACGCAGGCAGCGCCGCCAGTTGAGCGCGCGCCGCGGCGTTATCGCCCTGTGCGATGTCGATTTCCACCCGCCCCAGCATGGCATCGACATTACCCGGTTCCCGCGCCAGAACGGCGTCATAAGCGGCGCGGGCCGCCGCATTATCGCCACGCTGCTGCGCCCAGTCCGCCAACGTTAACGCAATGCGCGTAGAGGGCGGCTGCTGACGTAACAACGCTTCCGCTTCGCGTTCTTTGCCGCTATCGCGCAAGCGGTTAGCGCTTTCCAGCACCTGGTTACTTTGCAATCGGCCCGCCAGCTCCTGAATATTGCTGTTCCACTGGCTGGTCGGTAGGGTATTGAGATGCGCCAGCGCCGCCCGGTCCCGATCGCTGCCGGAAAGATAGAGCCCATAAGCATAGACCTGTTCCGGATCGTTTGGCTTCTGCTGCGCCAGAGAGCGCATTTGCGCATCGGCCTGGGCGTGCTGCCCGGCCTGCCACAGATCGCGTGACAGTCGGTACGTCACCCACACGCTCCCCGGATCTAATGCCAGCCGACGACGGTGCAGTTCTGCGGCCTGCGCCCATTTGCCCTCGCTTTCCAGCGTTTCCGCCTGCTGCGCCAGACGGTCATTTTCCAGACTGCGTTCGATATCGTCGATACTGCGCCGCTGGCTGGCGGAAAGAGAAGCGATAAACGCGGCGGCTTTTTGCGGCGACTGCTGGCGATAAAGATTCGCCAGCCCGCGTACAGCATTGGTATTACCGCTATCCATACGCAGCGTCTGCTGATAATAACGTTCGGCGGTGGCATTATCTTTGCGCGCCATCGCCACATCCCCCAGCCCCAGCACCGCGTAGCTGTCGGTGTTATCCACCGCTCGCGCCTGCTGATAGAAACGCTCCGCCTGGGCCAGATTATTCGCTTTTAAGGCCGCGTCGCCCTGCTGAATTAACAGCCAGTAGCGATTGACCTTCAGCAGACTCTCCCACTTATCGCGGCTGCTGCTGTGCGGCGCCATCGCCAGCGCCTTTTCAAACTGCGCGACGGCGCGGGCGCGATCGCCACGCTGTGAGTATGCCTGCCCCAGCGCACCGACCGCCTCGCTGTCGTCCTGCCGGGCGCTCACCGCCTGCTGCAATTGCGCAATGGCCTTACCGCCTTCTCCGGCATTAACCGCCGCGATGCCCTGCGAGCGCGCGCGGAACGCCGGATCGGCTAACTGTTTCTGCTGCTCGCTAAGCTGGGCGCGGGCGGCAGACACGCTATCGCCTTCGCTAAACTGCGTCAGATAGTCTTGCAACGCTTTTACGCTGGCGTCGCTCACCGGGAGATCTTTTATCTGCTGGTACCAGATGGCGGAGGCCGCGCTGCGTCCCGTACTGGATTTCGCCATCTGTTTTAGCACCGCGAATCCCTCATCGCGCCGCCCGCTGGCGAACAACAGTTGCGCCAGCGCATTTTGCAGAGCGTTATTACCCGGACTGACGGCATTGATTTTCTGTAGCTGGTTAATCGCTTCGTGACGGCGGGCGGGCAATTTCGCCACGGTCGTCCAGTATTCGACCGCCAGTTCGCCCTCCGGCGGATAACCTTTAAACAGCTTGTCGTAGCTGGCGATCGCTTGTTCAGTATGGCCGGTCGTCGCCAGTAAACGCGCCTCCTGCAAAGACTGGCGTCCTTGCGGCGTGGAGAGCAGCATCGCGGTGCGGGAAGATTGATACGCCGTCGACTCCGGCGCCAGTTGCGCCAGCCGGTCAAGTAGCTTCTGCGCCCCGTCGCTATCCCCCTGGCGCAACAAATAGCGGAAACGGGCAGCGATAACCTGTGGATCATTGGGGTCGATCAGCTCCAGGCGATAGAGCGACTGACGGACTAAGTCCTCACGGTGCGTGGCCTCGCCCAGCCGAACCTGCTCCAGCAACTGTTGCTGCGCGGAGGTCGCTGCGCCGGCAAGCGGTGTTAGCGCCATACCAAGCGATAAACCCAAC
This sequence comes from Salmonella sp. NW722, assembly GCF_051702785.1. Lineage (NCBI taxonomy): Bacteria > Pseudomonadati > Pseudomonadota > Gammaproteobacteria > Enterobacterales > Enterobacteriaceae > Salmonella > Salmonella sp. NW722. The sequence continues at coordinate 206,387 of NZ_JAMMIN010000006.1, read as the reverse complement.
AATGCCCGAGAAACACCCCTTTTGCCAGGTAAGGCGTTTCGACCGCCAGCCGGCAAAAAAGCGTGCATGAGACTTAACGTGAACTTACGCATTCCTGGCCCCAGTCAGGTAATAATTCACCTTTGACGGTGAAGCGAAAACGGTGCTGATCCCAGCCTTGTCCAAAGAGAGTCAGCACATAGTTGTAATAGGCATCGCTGCCAGGAAAATGGTCTGCGACCCGCTGTCGCTGCACGGCCTGGGCGTCGCGATTTTGCAGGAAAGGCAGTAAAGCGGCGGAAAACCCGACCGGCCCCGTCCCTTGCGCATTCCCGCTGACGACATCCACTTTCTCCGGTGGAACGCCGTTTTTCATCGTTAACGTCGCCATCGGTTTAAATCGCGCCAGTAAACGCGCTTTTTGCGGATCGCCATCATGCATCATTCCCGCCCATAAATAGACGCGAATCGCATCGTAGCTACTGATCAGCGTCTTTTCCGCTTTCAACTGCCAGCCTTGCTTGCTTTCATAACGCACCCAGTCCGGCGAGAAACCTTTCGGCGCGGTTTCCAGCAAAAGCCGCAAATTGGTTTCCCGTAGCGTCGACCACGGCGCGCCAAAACGGCTAAAGTATTGCGCCAACTGCGGCGGCAGATAGCTTGGGTTAAAACGCCAGCTATTCGCCTCGGCAAAGCCGATTTTGCCAGGTAGCAGCATTGAGCCCAGCCCCGGCACATTCACGACCTCTTCGCGAGCGATGCGTTTTAGCAACGCCGTGCCCACCTCGGTATAACGCGTCTCTTTCCACAGACGACCGGCCTCCAGCAGCGACCATGACATCCAGATATCGCCGTCGGACGCGGAGTTGCTGTCCAGCACCGACCAGGTGTCGGGATCTTTTTGCCCCCACAGCCAGGCGGGCAGATGTTCACGCAGCGATCCCTGCGCCAGATTGTTTTGCGTCCAGTTAAACAGTTGCGCGAACGCCGGTCGATCGTTCGCTGCCAGGGCAAAGAACATGGCGTAGCTTTGCCCTTCGGAGGTGGTAATTTTTCGCGCATCGCCCGGATCGATAACGCGTCCCTGCTGGCTAATGTAATCTTTCTTGAACTGTTCCCACGCAGGCCAGCTACAGGCCGCCTGCGCATTTATTGCCGTCAGCATGACGATCATCGTTATCCATCCGCGCAGCATAGTCATCATGCGTTACTCATGGTCAGGGTCGAGACGACGGCGACTGAGAATACGTAGCAGACGCCACAATACCCACGCCAGTAATACCACACTGAGGGCCGCCAGTACCGCCAGCAGCACCGGGTGATTCGCCAGCGCATACCACAGCCGCTCAAACCACGGCAGATGTCCGACGTAATAGATATCGCCAACGCGCAGACTGTGAACGCCGGACTCGCGGATCACCGCCACGGAACCAAACATCGCGGCGCGTTTACCGCTGTCGTTCACAGCGTCGTTCAGTAGCTGGTAGCCGCGCGGGCTGTCAGCCAGCAGAGCAATCACGCTGCGCTGATCGTTAAACGGCGACTGGAAGCCCACCACCGCCGCCATCGGGCCGCTGGCGGTGACGGTGGACTGCGCATCCGCCGCGCGATCGGCCTCATCCGGCATAATCGACGGGAAAGCGGTCTGCCGCATCGGGGTTTTTACCCAGCTTTGTGTCGCCTGCACCAACAGATCGATACGCTTATCGTCTTTTAGCTTGCCCGGAATAGCGCCAATAATCAGCAGATCGGCGTCTTTGTCGGCTATCTGAGCGCTATCATCGGTGATTGTCAGATTAATTGCCGGGAAACCGGTCTGCCCGCCAATGGCGCCGACCGTATTCAGCAGCGTTTCCATTTGCGCTTCGGTTGGGGTCTTCGGCATCACCGCCAGCGTGTCAGACAGGTCGGCCATCCGGCTGAACGGGAAACCCGCATTGGCGAACGCGCGTAAATCCGGCATCGCGATAAAGTGGTAATATTTCGAAAAATCGATAGTGGAGTCATCCCCTATCACCACATGATTCGGTACTGGCTGGAAGGTAATACAGTTGTCCACCGACCCGCCCGGCATCGGATTCATGTAGCGGAAGTCAAAACGTAGTTGGTTCATCGCCCCCAGTTTGAGCGCCGGAATAGACACATCCGTTTTACCATCCAGCAGTCCCTGAAGTACCGGCAAGCGCAACAAGAGTCGATTAGTTTCCTGCGTACTGTTAAGGCTAAAGGCTTGCAGGAACTGGTTATTCAGACTGATGTCCAGCCGTGAACTGTCTTTGGTCGGCGGCGAGGTATAACGGTAGTTGAGATCCATATCAATACCGTTGCTACGCAGCAAATAGAGGTCCGGCGGCAGATTCAAAGAAACATTGATGGGTGCCGGCTCCAGCCCACTCGACTGGAGCTGCTCTTCATAGGTTTTCAGCTCGCCAAAAGTGACCGGGCGATCGGTACGCACCCAGTTCGGCGCATCATACGGTTTGCGCGCCAGCAGCGGTTTTACATCGTTGACCACCACGCTGGAACCACGGAAGAGAATATTCCCTTGCGCGATACCTTTTGCCGCCTGCAACAGGTCTTTATCATCTCGACCAAACACAACCAGCAACTTCACATACGGATTATCCGGATGGCTCATCATCTCGATAACCGGCGCGTTAACCGCAGGATGATCGCGCAGGAAATCGGGGCGTCGATCGTTGGTGGCGAACACGATCGCATTGCGATCCGGCAGATGATTATACAACACCGGGAAACGCTGACCGCGCCAGCCCGCCCGCGATCCAAACCAGGACGCGACAATAGAAGCCGCCTGCTGCTGCGCCAGATCAGGCATATCAGCAAACACTATCGGCAACGTCACCGGACGGTTATCCCGCGGATCAAAAAACGGCACCGGGAAGTGGGACAGATCGTTATTCACCGCCAGCATGTTATAGGTCAGATCCAGGGCGCTATTTCGCCCGATGTCTAACCACAGAGTACTGCTGGCCGGGTTTTCACACACGTCGCGATAGTGGCCGACAAACTCCAGCCGCACCCGGTTAAAATCGGTGATAAATAGCGGATTGATAGGTACCTGCGCCAGCGTCTTTTTCCCCAACTGCTCTTTTGTCACCGGCAGTACGCCCATCAGTTCATCATTGAGATAAACCTTGAGCTGCGACTGAACCGGCAGGAGCGACGGCGAGGGCGTATATTCCAGATTCAGCACCGCTTTCGACGCCACTTCATCGCTGCGCATACCAAATTCAATGCCGCCGTTAGGGTTAACGCCACGCAGCGCCATACTGCCCGGCGGCGGCGCGATTTGCGCAAAGATCAACTTGACCTCGCGCGAAGGCGCGGTCTGCGCCACGACGGACGCCTCAGTTGCGGGCGACGGCGCAGGCTCGGTGGGTTCAGCATTTATCAATGGCGGCATCGCAGGCGCCGCCGCCGTCATAAAAGCAGGAAACGCGCTTAATCCTATTACCGCCGCACAAATCCAGGACAATTTTCTTTTCATCGCATTATCATCATTGTTGAGCCTGAGCCATAACCCGATCCGACGGCTGTATCGCCGCTTGCCGCTCCGGGCGACGCGGAATAAACGATACAATCCAGGCAATTAACGCCGTCAACGATCGGAAAATTACTTTTACTGAAGGCGGCGCGAACTCCGCGAGGTGGCGATATCCGCGGAAGCCCAGCTTCAGAATATCCAGCAAGCTTTCCAGCGGTTTATCTTCCGGGAAGCTATCTTGCCAAAGCGCCCACGTATCGGCGCGCGCGAAGGTACACTGCACAAAATCAATATGTTGTTTGGTGGTGAGCGGCATCAGTTGTAGCCCGACCTCATTGCCCGTTACGCGCACCACCTGCGTTGGAAAGACATATTCCTGCTGCCCGCGTTTAAGCAACAGATTCACTTTCTGCCCTTCCAGCACCTGCGCCTGACCGTTGATCTTGATGCCTAACCCGCCGTCGGAGAAGTCATGTACGGTACAGGAGAACAAATGTCCATCTTCGCGGGCGATGGCCCCCGGCATGGCAATCTCGACCCGATGCGCGCGCCTGACCTGTTTACTCTCTACCGAAACCGCAACCGCGCCGCCGAGAATGACCAGGTTATAGAAGACCCACACCAGGCTAACGATGACGGTCAGCGTTTCATTTTCCGGCCCGTAATAGTATCGCCATACGCCCGCCGCCACGCCGAGCAGGTTAAGCAAGACAAGGAAGATATACGGACGCGAGATTACCCAGTCGACGTACTTCTCTTCCACCAGCCCGCCTTTCGCCGTGACGTTAAATTTCCCTTTGTGCGGATTGATCAACGCGACCAGAGTCGGCGGTGCGATATACCATGCCAGTACCGTTTCATAGATTTCACTCCAGAAAGAGTGACGATACTTGCCCTGAATCTTCGAGTTAGTCAGGCTGGCGTGGACCATGTGCGGTATCACAAATAGCGCAATCATCAACGCAGGCGCATAAATGATATAGGCGTGCAGCAGCAGAAAAGCCAGCGGCGCGGTCAGAAAGATCAGGCGCGGAATGCCGGACAAGAAATGGAACATCGCGTTGAGGTAGCACAGCCGCTGCGCCAGTTTTAAGCCTTTACCAAACAGAGGGTTATCGAGGCGGAAAATTTGCACCATGCCCCGCGCCCAACGAATACGCTGCCCGATATGCGCCGACAGGCTTTCCGTCGCCAGCCCCGCCGCCTGCGGAATGCGCATATACGCTGAGGTATAACCTCGCCGGTGCAGCCGGAGCGATGTATGCGCATCTTCCGTCACCGTCTCAACGGCGATACCGCCAATCTCATCCAGCGGCTTACGGCGAATCACCGCGCACGATCCGCAAAAGAAAGTGGCGTCCCACATATCGTTACCGTCCTGCACCAGTCCGTAAAACAGCGTGCCTTCGTTAGGCGTTTTACGAAAACGTCCCAGGTTGCGCTCAAACGGGTCCGGGGAGAAGAAATGATGCGGCGTCTGCATCATCGCCAGCTGTTTTTCTTTCAGGAACCAGCCCATTGTCATTTGCAGAAACGAGCGCGTCGGCACATGGTCGCAATCGAAGATCGCCACAAACTCGCCTTTCGCGTGTTTTAGCGCATTGTTGATGTTGCCGGCTTTGGCGTGTTCATGCGTGGCGCGGGCAATGTAATGCACGCCAACATGTCGGGCAAAATGACGAAATGATTCACGCCCGCCGTCATCAAGGATCCAGATATTCAGCTTGTCCTTCGGCCAGTCAATGCCAAGCGAAGCGTAAATGGTATTTTTGACCACATTAAGGTCTTCGTTATAGGTCGGTACAAAAATATCCACCGTCGGCCACTGCGACATCTCTTTCGGCAACGGCACCGGTTGACGATTTAACGGCCACACCACCTGGAAGTACCCCAGCACCAGCACAATCCAGGCGTAGGTTTCCGCAAACAGCAGAATCAGTCCGCACACCAGACTGACCGGGTCGTCCCAATTTAGCGTCGAGGTATAGCGCCACCAGATATAACGACAGGAGACCGTTAGCGACAGCACGATGAGCATCAGCGCGGAAAAGCGTCCCGGCATACGTCGTACCAACAGCGCAACGCCCCACAGCAACAGCAGAAAGATAAATTGCGATAGCGGGTTAAATGGCTGCGTAATACAGATCAGCGCCAGTATCAGTGAAAAGGTCACGATAACGCCCAGAATAAAACGCCGGGCGCCGTTGCTAAGATGTCCCAGCTCTTTTTCCTTTTCCAGATGCGTTGTCTTTTGGCGCACCCGTTCCGGTAAGGTATCCATCCATTGATGGTAACGTCCACGAACGTCCTTCAGGCGCGCAAATGACCGCCAGCGCGGTTCATGACGTTCTTTAGCCGACGAGATCATCACCAGCCAGAGGGTCTGAATGAGGTAACGGGCCGGGTCCAGCGGGCGCGGGCGGGCGGCGTTAATATGCGGATAAAGCGCTTTATGCCCGTCGCGAATACGCTGCCAGCGCGGATGCTCAAGCGGAAACACTATCCACGCCAGAATCGTCCACAGGCAGCCGAGCGCTGCGCTAAACGGCGACGCGCCGTGGCGGCGGTAACCCTGATAGCGCTCGCTCAAGCGCGCGCTAACCGGCGGGATAAGCAGCCACCGGGAAAGGGCGCTCATCGCAGGCTCCCGGCGGACGTTTTGTCGCCCGCATCATGCAGCAGGCACCAGTTCGCCAGCGTTAACACCTCTTCGGCGGCTAACGAATCGCTGCGATATTCGCCTAACGGCTGTTTCGACGCCATGCACTCCGCCATCGCCTCATCGCGATGGATCACAATAGGCAGCAACCGGCGCTGGCTTTGCAGCCAGACCTGGTACAGATCGTCCTGTAACTGACTGCCAATGCGTAAGTCATTGATCAGAATATGCGCCCCGGCAGGCAACGCCTGCTGATGAAGGCGAATATGGCAGTTAGCGTCAACCTGGGCTATCGCCAGCGTATGGTCGCAGAGGCTCACCAGCTGCCCTGTCAGCGGTGACGCGCCGTAGGGCAAGTCCAGTAAAATCCAGCTATAACGCCCGCTCGCTTTCAGCGCCTGGATAGCCGATCCGATCTCTCCCAGCGTCTCCTGCCAGGCCTGCGGATTTTCCCGCTCTTGCGCGGTGAGCTGTCCAAACGGCAGTAGATCAAGCTGTGAGGTATAACGTAATCCGGCATCGCGCCAGTCCTGGCCGTCCAGCAACGATCGCGCCCAACCGCCCTGATGGACGAAGTCGACGTTAAACGACATGCGCAGCAGGTTATCGGGGCTGGCGTCAATCACCAGGACATTTTCCCCTAAGATTTGTAACGCCCAGGCGAGTGCTGCGGTGAGAGATGTGGTTCCCACCCCGCCGCGCACGCCCTGCAGTCCCAGAATCGCCATTCATGGCTTCCTTAATGAATGTGGTTGCGCAAATTCAGCCAGGAGTGGCCATCTTTTAATCGCCGCCGCCAACTGTTCGCGTTGGGAAATATCGGTATAATCTATTTCGGGTAGTGAAAACGCCTGGCTTAATGCCAGAAAATCATTTTGAAAAGTGTAGCCCAACGTTGGATCAGACTGAGCGCCAGGTTCATTGTTATACATTCTGGTTGCTCCTTTTTAAATATTTCTCACTGGCAGCATTACGCCCCGTCGTCAATACGGGAGAACGCGCATTTTTCATCTTTCCGTGACATCATTTATAATGTGTAAAAATGCAAAGCGCAGAGTTACAGGGCATCCTGCCGGGCAAATTGATTCACATGCTAAATCTGATGCGTTTTAATTTCAATGTTAGGTTTATTTCTGTGCTTTCGCTAGTAAACTGATAAACAGTTAAAATAGTGACATGAGGGACACTGTGGACCCCGTATTTTCTCTCGGCATCTCATCATTATGGGATGAACTGCGCCATATGCCAACCGGCGGCGTCTGGTGGGTTAACGCCGATCGCCAGCAAGATGCCATCAGCCTGGTGAATCAAACGATTGCGTCACAAACGGAGAATGCAAATGTCGCCGTCATCGGCATGGAAGGCGATCCTGGCAAAGTAATCAAATTAGATGAATCTCACGGTCCGGAGAAAATCCGCTTATTTACCATGCCGGATTCAGAAAAAGGGCTATACTCTTTGCCCCACGATTTGCTTTGTTCTGTTAACCCGACGCATTACTTTTTCATTCTTATTTGTGCAAATAACACGTGGCGGAATATAACGTCAGAAAGCCTGCATAAATGGCTGGAAAAAATGAATAAATGGACTCGTTTTCATCACTGTTCATTGTTGGTTATTAACCCTTGTAATAATAGCGATAAACAGTCCTCGTTGTTGATGGGCGAGTATCGCTCACTTTTTGGCCTCGCCAGTTTACGTTTTCAGGGCGACCAACATTTGTTCGATATTGCCTTCTGGTGTAACGAAAAAGGCGTCAGCGCCCGACAGCAGTTATTGCTGTGTCAGCAGGACGAACGCTGGACGCTATCCCATCAGGAGGAGACGGCAATTCAGCCGCGTAGCGACGAAAAACGCATTCTTAGCCACGTCGCCGTCCTTGAAGGCGCGCCGCCGCTCTCGGAACACTGGACGCTTTTCGACAATAACGAAGCGCTATTCAACGACGCGCGCACGGCGCAGGCCGCGACAATTATTTTTTCGCTTACACAGAACAACCAAATCGAGCCGCTTGCTCGTCGCATTCATACTTTGCGGCGCCAGCGGGGAAGCGCGCTGAAAATTGTCGTGCGCGAAAATATCGCCAGTTTGCGCGCCACCGATGAGCGCCTGCTGCTGGGCTGCGGCGCGAATATGATCATTCCCTGGAACGCCCCGCTTTCACGCTGTCTGACGCTTATTGAAAGCGTGCAGGGGCAGCAGTTCAGCCGTTACGTACCGGAAGACATCACCACGCTACTGTCGATGACGCAGCCGTTGAAACTGCGCGGTTTTCAGCCGTGGGATACCTTCTGCGATGCCATCCATACGATGATGAGCAACACCCTGCTCCCCGCCGACGGGAAAGGCGTTCTGGTCGCGCTGCGCCCGGTGCCGGGCATTCGGGTTGAGCAGGCGTTGACATTATGTCGGCCAAACCGAACCGGCGATATTATGACCATCGGCGGCAACCGTCTGGTGCTGTTTTTATCATTCTGCCGGGTCAACGATCTGGATACCGCGTTAAACCATATTTTCCCTTTGCCGACGGGCGATATTTTCTCTAATCGTATGGTCTGGTTCGAAGATAAACAAATCAGCGCCGAGCTGGTGCAGATGCGCTTATTGTCGCCGGAACTGTGGGGAACGCCGCTACCGCTGGCAAAACGCGCCGACCCGGTAATAAATGCCGAACACGATGGCCGCATCTGGCGTCGTATTCCTGAACCCCTGCGACTGCTCGACGACACCGCGGAGCGTGCATCATGATGACCATCAGCGATATCGTGCAAATTATTCTTTTTTGCGCGCTGATTTTCTTTCCGCTGGGGTATCTGGCGCGTCATTCGCTACGCCGTATCAGTGATACAACCCGGCTGCTATTTGCCAAACCTCGTTATGTAAAACCAGCCGGAACTCTGCGCCGCGCTACGAAAGTCAAGGCAGACAAAAAATGACTCAGCATACTCAAACTCCATCAATGCCTTCTCCGCTCTGGCAATACTGGCGCGGTCTTTCCGGCTGGAACTTCTATTTTCTGGTCAAGTTTGGCCTGCTGTGGGCAGGCTATCTGAATTTTCATCCTTTACTGAATCTGGTATTCATGGCGTTTCTGCTCATGCCAATACCAAAGTATCGCCTTCACCGGTTGCGCCACTGGATTGCCATTCCCGTCGGCTTCGCGCTGTTCTGGCATGATACCTGGCTACCCGGCCCGCAAAGCATTATGAGTCAGGGGACGCAGGTGGCGGAATTCAGCTCCGGTTATCTGCTCGATCTGATCGCCCGTTTTATTAACTGGCAAATGATCGGCGCCATCTTCGTACTGCTGGTTGCCTGGCTTTTTTTATCACAGTGGATTCGGGTCACGGTGTTTGTGGTCGCCATCATGGTATGGCTGAATGTCCTGACATTAACCAGCCCGGTTTTTACGCTGTGGCCGGCAGGCCAGCCAACCGATACGGTGACGACGACTGGCGGTAATGCAGCCGCTACCGTCGCGACAGCGGGCGATAAGCCGGTCATCGGCGATATGCCTGCGCAAACCGCGCCGCCGACGACCGCGAATCTGAACGCCTGGTTGAACACCTTCTATGCCGCGGAAGAAAAGCGGAAAACGACGTTCCCGGCGCAGCTTCCGCCTGATGCGCAGCCGTTCGACCTATTGGTCATCAATATTTGTTCGCTCTCCTGGTCGGATGTCGAAGCGGCAGGCCTGATGTCACATCCGCTATGGTCGCACTTTGACATTTTGTTTAAACACTTTAATTCCGGTACGTCTTACAGCGGCCCGGCGGCCATTCGTCTGCTGCGCGCCAGCTGTGGTCAACCTTCGCATACCCGACTTTATCAACCAGCCGATAACGAATGTTATCTGTTTGATAATCTGGCGAAGCTGGGCTTTACTCAGCATCTGATGATGGATCATAACGGTGAATTTGGCGGCTTCCTGAAAGAAGTTCGCGAAAACGGCGGTATGCAGAGCGAACTGATGAACCAGTCCGGCCTGCCAACCGCCCTGCTGTCATTCGACGGCTCGCCGGTATATGACGATCTGGCGGTCCTGAACCGCTGGTTAACAGGGGAAGAACGTGAAGCCAATTCCCGCTCCGCGACTTTCTTTAACCTGCTGCCGCTGCACGATGGCAACCACTTCCCCGGCGTCAGCAAAACGGCGGATTATAAAATCCGCGCGCAGAAACTGTTCGATGAACTGGACGCCTTCTTTACCGAACTGGAGAAATCCGGGCGTAAGGTGATGGTGGTGGTCGTACCGGAGCACGGCGGCGCGCTGAAGGGCGACAGAATGCAGATCTCAGGCCTGCGCGATATTCCCAGCCCCTCCATCACCAACGTCCCGGCGGGCGTGAAATTTTTTGGCATGAAAGCCCCGCATGAGGGCGCGCCGATTGATATTAACCAGCCGAGCAGCTACCTGGCGATTTCCGAACTGGTCGTACGCGCCGTGGACGGTAAGCTCTTTACCGAAGACAGTGTGAACTGGAACAAGCTGACCAGCAATCTGCCGCAAACCGCGCAGGTTTCAGAAAACGCTAATGCGGTGGTGATTCAGTACCAGGGTAAGCCCTACGTTCGTCTGAATGGCGGCGACTGGGTGCCTTACCCGCAGTAAACCGAAAAAGGCCACAAGGTTTCCCCTGCGGCCTGGTTCGGGCGCATGTTGCCATTACGGCGGACAGACGCTCAAAACGCGTTACTTCCTGTCACGTAGCCAGTTGACGATCACACTGGCGATAATGCCAGCAATGATCGGCGCCGCCAGATCGTGCCAGAAGGCCACGCCCAACTGCGTAAGCGTCATATAGCCGCCTTGTTGCAATGGCAACCGTTCGCGGCTATCCTTGATGTGTTGAGGTTCAAGTTAGCCCCCGTCAGGTTGCCAGGTTTATACCAGTCAACGTGCGGGGGTTTTCTCTATCCAGCAACCTATGCCGCCGGGGATCAAGCCCCCGCAACATTGCGCCTCACCGGGTAAACCCGGCTTGCTGCTGATATTACGGCAAAATCCCCGTCCCGGCACGGCGCTAACGTGCAATCTGCGTGACGCTTCGCAGACGATTACTTTTATTTGCCAGAATACATTCAGCATTTCTGAGGCTGGCAGTCAGCCGCTCAATTCTGTAAATTATGCCTCCTCGCGGCCAGTCCCGGTGATACCGAAACCCTCGTTCAGCATCCTGCGTCTATGACATATTCGCCTGTTGCGCCAGAGGAATGGCTAAAAGCAGGTATTACCGACGAACTTATCCGTCTTTCAGCGGGACCTGAAGATCCCGACGATATTATTCATGACCTTGAACGCGCCAGCAGAAAAGCAGCATTCTGACGATTGCTCGGCGAACCGCTGTCATCGGTTTGCCGCATCGGGTATCAAGGCACTATAGCCTGGTTATAGGCAGCATTCTTTATGAGAGAGCTGCGTATATTTTGGGCAGGGGGCTCTATGCAGGACGACACATTACCATTAAATAACAGTAACGCTACGACCACACCGCTTTCAACGAGATTACCGTTTACAAAATATGATTTTGGCTGGGTGCTCTTGTGTATCGGTATGGCGATCGGCGCCGGTACCGTCTTAATGCCAGTGCAAATCGGTCTCAAGGGGATCTGGGTATTTATTACCGCTTTTATCATCGCCTATCCCGCTACCTATATTGTGCAGGATATTTATCTAAAAACGTTATCTGAAAGCGAAACCTGTGACGATTATACGGATATTATCAGTCACTATCTTGGCAAAAACTGGGGCATTTTTCTCGGTGTAATCTATTTTCTTATGATTATCCATGGGGTGTTTATTTATTCCCTGTCGGTGGTGTTTGATAGCGCCTCCTATATCAAAACCTTCGGCCTTACTGAGGCCGATCTTTCGCAGTCTATTATCTATAAAGTCGCGATTTTCGCCGTGCTGGTGGCGATTGCCTCCGGCGGGGAAAAGTTATTATTTAAAATTTCCGGCCCGATGGTAGTGGTAAAAGTCGGGATCATTCTGATATTCGGTTTCGCGATGATCCCACACTGGAATCTTGATAATATTTCCGCCTTTCCCGCCGCATCGGTTTTCTTTCGCGACGTACTGCTCACTATCCCATTTTGCTTCTTTTCTGCGGTCTTCATTCAGGTGCTAAACCCAATGAACATCGCCTATCGTAAGCGCGAACCTGACCGTGTGCTGGCCACCCGGATGGCGATTCGCACGCATCGCATTAGCTATATTACGCTGATTGCCATTATTCTCTTTTTCTCGTTCTCGTTTACCTTTTCGATTAGCCATGAAGAGGCGGTATCAGCGTTCGAGCAGAATATTTCCGCCCTTGCGCTGGCAGCTCAGGTAATCCCTGGCCATATCATCCACATTACCTCTACCATCCTCAATATTTTTGCCGTACTTACCGCGTTCTTTGGTATTTATTTAGGTTTTCATGAAGCGCTTAAAGGTATTGTGCTGAATGTATTGAGTCGTATTATGGATGTCAAAAACGTCAACCCACTGTTACTGACATCTGGAATCTGTATCTTTATCGTGGTGACTCTGGTTATTTGGGTTTCGTTTCGCGTCTCAGTATTGGTCTTTTTCCAGTTAGGCAGTCCGCTTTATGGCATTGTCGCGTGTATTATTCCCTTTTTCCTGATTTATAAAGTAGCGCAACTGGAAAAATTACGCGGCCTGAAAACCTGGCTTATTCTGTTATATGGAATATTGTTGTGCCTGTCGCCGTTATTAAAATTGATTGAATAAGCCGTACCGGAGAGCCATGCCCGGTGGCGCTACGCTTACCAGGCCTACAGGTACGGTGTAGGCTTGATAAGGCGCAGCCGCCATCCGGCATAAAACGCAATTAACTCAGCGGTTTCTGCGGATTTTCATCCTGATCGACGGCAAAGCAGGCCACCAACTGGCCGTCGTACTCTTTAAGCTGCGGCTGTAACTGCGTGCAGGGTCCGAAGCGACGGCTGCAGCGGGCGTTGAAGGCGCAGCCCGGCGGCGGGTTCAGCGGGCTCGGTAACTCGCCGGTCAGCTTAATCCGCTCACGGCGATCGTCCGGATTCAGCCGCGGCGTGGCGGAGAGCAACGCCTGGGTATAGGGATGACGTGGATTGTTAAAAATCTGCTCTTTGGTCCCTTTCTCCACGCAGCGGCCTAAGTACATGACCATCACTTCATCGGCGATGTGTTCCACCACCGACAGGTCGTGGGAGATAAAGACATAAGACAGCCCCATATCCTGTTGCAAATCCATCATCAGGTTCAGCACCTGGGCACGCACCGACACGTCGAGCGCGGAGACCGGTTCGTCGGCAATCACTACGTCCGGATCAAGCATCAGACCGCGGGCGATAGCGATACGCTGACGCTGGCCGCCGGAGAACATATGCGGATAGCGGTCGTAGTGCTCGGTTTTCAGCCCCACCTTCGCCATCATCGCCAGCGCTTTTTCACGACGCTGCGCTTTACTCAGGCTGGTATTGATCAGCAACGGCTCTTCCAGAATTTGCCCCACTTTCTTGCGTGGGTTCAGGGAACCGTAGGGGTTCTGAAACACAATCTGAATTTTCTGCCGCCGCAGTTTCTGCGCGTGCGGATCGTGTTTGAGCAGATCCTGCCCCTGGTAATAAAGCTCGCCGCCGGTTGGCGTTTCAATCATCGTCAGCAGGCGACCCAGTGTGGATTTTCCACAACCGGACTCCCCCACTACGGCCAGCGTTTTACCGCGTTCGAGATTAAACGACACGCCGTCCAGCGCTTTTACCAGCCGTTCCGGAGAAAAGATCCCCTTCTTCACCGGATAGTGTTTTTTCAGGTCGATAGCCCGCAACAGCGGCTGTTGCAAGGTGGCCTCATGCGTGCTCATAGTGTGGGCCTCCCGGCATCATCGAGTGGGTAATGACATTTTGACTGACGTCCATCGTCCAGTTGGTTGAGAGCAGGTTCTTCCGCACGGCATCTGTCCGTGGCGTAGGGGCAGCGCGGGTTAAGCAGACAGCCCGTCGGTCGGTCATATTTCCCCGGCACCACGCCCGGCAGCGACGCCAGACGCGCTTTGTCCTGAGCAAACTCTGGTAACGCTCGTAGCAGTGCCTGGGTGTAGGGATGACGCGGCGCGCGGAAAATATCCTGCGCAGCGCCAGTTTCGACGACCTGCCCGGCGTACATGACGATAATTTTGTGCGCCGCTTCCGCCACCAGCGCCAGGTCATGGGTAATCAGCACCAGCGCCATGTTCTCTTTTTGCTGCAACTCCAGCAGCAGCTCAATGATTTGCGCCTGAATGGTCACATCCAGCGCCGTGGTCGGTTCATCAGCAATTAACAGCTTTGGTCGACAGGCTATTGCCATCGCAATCATCACGCGCTGACTCATGCCGCCAGAAAGCTGGTGCGGATAGACATCCAGACGAGAAGCCGGATCGGGAATACCCACCTGGTTCAACAGGTCAATCGCTCGCTGACGACGGGTTTTCTTGTTCCCGCCCTGATGTACCTTGATGGCTTCCATAATCTGAAAGCCAACGGTATAGCAAGGATTGAGGCTGGTCATCGGGTCCTGGAAAATCATCGCCACTTCAGCGCCCACCAGGTTGCGACGTTCCTTCTCGGAAATGCGCTTCAGATCCTGTCCGTTAAAGAGCAGGTTTTCCGCCATCACGCGGCCTGGGTAATCGATAAGCCCCATAATCGCCAGCGAGCTGACGGATTTGCCGGAACCAGACTCGCCGACAATACCGACCACCTCACCCTGCTTCACGCTGTAGCTAATGCGGTCGACGGCTTTGAACGGTGTCCCTTCGTCGCCGAAGTGCACCGATAATTGATCTACATTTAATAACGCCATCTCGAACCTCTTACTGCTTCAGTTTGGGATCGAGCGCGTCACGCAGACCGTCACCCATCAGGTTAAATGCCAGTACCGTCAGCAGAATCGCCAGCCCCGGGAAGGTCACGACCCACCAGGCGCTTTGCGCGAACTGCAATACGTCAGAGAGCATGGTGCCCCATTCCGGCGTAGGCGGCTGTGCGCCCATCCCCAAGAAGCCGAGGGCAGCCATATCGAGAATGGCGTTAGAGAAACCGAGCGATGCCTGAACAATCAGCGGCGCAAGGCAGTTCGGGAAAATATTGACGAACATCTGACGCATCGCGCCTGCGCCCGCCACGCGGGAGGCAGTCACATAATCGCGGTTCACCTCTACCAGAACCGCCGCGCGGGTTAAGCGGACATAGTGCGGCAGCGCCACAAACGTCAACGCCAGCGCCGCGTTGCCGATGGAGGGGCCGAAGATCGCCACCAGCACCAGCGCCAGCAGCAGGCTCGGCAGGGCCAGCATAATATCGACCACGCGCATGATGATGTTATCGACCAGACCGCCGAAGTAGCCCGCGACCAGGCCGAGAATAATCCCCATTACCAGCGACAGGACGACCACCAGACAGCCGACCAGCAGTGACAAACGCGCGCCATACATCAGGCGCGAGAGGACATCGCGACCAACATCATCCGTTCCCAGAATATGCGCCCAACTGCCGCCTTCCTGCCAGACCGGCGGCGCCAGCAGCGCATCGCGGAACTGCTCTGCCGGGTTGTACGGCGCAATAAAGTTGGCAAACACCGCAATCAGGATCACGATGAGAACATACGCCAGCCCGACGACCGCGCCTTTGTTGCGTTTGAAATAGTGCCAGAACTCCCGCAATGGCGTCATGGGCGCCGGTGCGGCATTAACATTATTTTCAGTAACCTGTGACATGATGGCCCCTTACTTCTTATGCCGAATACGCGGGTTCACCACGCCGTACAGCAGGTCTACCAGCAGGTTGACGAGAATAATCATCGTCGCTACCAGTAACACGCCGCCCTGCACTACCGGATAATCGCGGCGTTGCAGCGCATCGATCAGCCAGCGCCCCAGACCGGGCCACGAGAAGATAGTTTCTGTCAGAATCGCGCCCGCCAGCAGCGTACCCACCTGCAGGCCGATCACGGTAACGACTGGCAGCATGGCGTTACGCAGAGCATGGACGATAATGACGCGCATCCTGGTCAACCCTTTGGCGCGTGCGGTACGGATGTAATCCTCCCCCAGCACTTCCAGCATCGACGAACGGGTCATACGCACAATGACGGCCAGCGGGATTGTGCCGAGCACCATCGCAGGCAGGATCATATGCGCCAGCGCATCAATAAAGTTACCCTCTTCGCCCCAGATAGCGGTGTCGATCAGCATAAAGCCCGTCAACGGATTGGTATCATCAAGGAACACCATATCGCTCACGCGCCCGGAAACCGGCGTCAGGTTCCAGTGGACGGAGACCAGCATGATCAGCATCATGCCCCACCAGAAGATAGGCATAGAGTAACCGGTCAGCGCCAGGCCAACGGCAGTGTGATCGAAGATAGAACCGCGCTTCACTGCGGCCAGCACGCCCACCGGAATCCCCACGGCGACGGCAAAAATCATGGCGCAGACGCCAAGTTCCAGCGTCGCTTTAAAGCGAGGTACGAACTCGTCCCACACAGGGATTCGGCTTTTCAGCGAGATGCCTAAATCGCCATGCATCACCCCCCAGATATAATGGAGGTACTGCTGCCACATCGGTTTATCAAGACCGAGTTCAGCCAGCAGTTGAGCATGGCGCTCAGGGGAAATACCTCGCTCACCCGCCATGATCATCACCGGATCGCCGGGGATCATGTGGACAAAGGCAAAGGTGAGAAGGGTAATACCGATAAACGTCGGGATAACGAGTCCCAAACGTCGGAGAATGAACTGCAACATAACCCGAATTCTCTCTCATGACCCACGGCCTGGAACCGTGAGTCTGTATTGCTCACAAATCTTATCCCACGCAAACTGCATCGCGGATAAAGCATTACGCCGGATGGCGCTGCGCTTATCCGGCCTACACAACACCGGGGCGCAGCGCTCTTTTAATTATTCGACAGAGACGTTTTCGAAGTGATGTTTGCCTAATGGATCAACCACATAGCCTTTAACTTCTTTACGCACTGGCTCATAAACCGTGGAGTGAGCGATGATCAGCGCTGGCGCCTGGTCATGCATCACGACCTGGGCCTGTTTATAGAGTTCAATACGCTTGTTGTGGTCATCGGTCGCACGCGCAGGCTGAATCAGGTCTTCAAACGGCTTGTAGCACCATTTTGAATAGTTGGAGCCTTGCTGGGCGGCATCGCAGCTGAACAGCGTGGCGAAGAAGTTATCCGGATCGCCATTATCGCCGGTCCAGCCCATCATCACCGTCTGGTGCTCGCCATCTTTAGCGCGCTTGAGGTATTCGCCCCATTCATAGGTGACAATTTTGGCCTGAACGCCAATCTTCGCCCAGTCCGCCTGGATCATTTCCGCCATACGACGCGCATTCGGGTTATAGGGACGCTGTACCGGCATCGCCCACAGATCGATGGTGAAGCCTTTTTCCAGACCGGCTTCTTTCAGCAGCGCCTTCGCTTTTTCCGGATCGTAGCCGTAGTCTTTAATATCGTCGTTGTAGCCCCACATTGTCGGCGGGATCAGGTTTTTCGCCGCAACGCCCGCGCCCTGATAAACGGCTTTGATGATGGCCTCTTTATTCACGGCATAGGTCAACGCCTGGCGAACTTTGACGTCATCCAGCGGTTTTTTCTGTACGTTATAGGAGAGATAACCCACGTTCAGACCGGCCTGCTCCATCAGGTTGATGTTTTTATCTTCTTTCATGCGCGCAATATCCGCCGGGTTCGGATACGGCATCACCTGACATTCGTTCTTCTGCAGTTTGGCGTAACGCACAGAGGCGTCAGGCGTGATGGAGAAGACCAGACGGTCGATCTGCGGCTTCGTGCCCCAGTAGCCGTCAAAGGCTTTGTAGAGAATGCGGGAATCTTTCTGATATTGCACCAGTTGGAACGGGCCAGTGCCGACCGGGTTCAGATCCACTTTTTCCGGCGTACCGGCTTTCAGCATGTTGTCAGCATATTCTTTGGAAAGAATAGAGGCGAAGTCCATGGCTAAATCGGCAAGGAACGGCGCTTCCGGACGCGTCAGCACAAACTGCACCGTGTGATCGTCTACCTTCTTCACTTCGCTAATCAGATCCGGCAGCCCCATGCCTTCAAAGTATTCATAGCTGCCGCCAGACACTTTATGGTACGGGTTCTGCTCGTTTTTCTGCCGGTCAAAAGAGAACACGACATCATCGGCGTTCAGCTCGCGCGTGGGTTTGAAATCCTTGCTGGATTGCCATTTCACCCCTTTACGTAGGTGGAACGTATAGGTTTTACCGTCTTCGCTGATATCCCACTTCTCAGCAAGACCCGGGATCACTTCCGTGGTGCCGGTTTTGAATTCAACCAGACGGTTATAGATAGGTACGGAACTGGCATCATAGGTGGTGCCAGACGTAAAGAGCTGTGGGTTAAAGCCTTCCGGCGAGCCTTCTGAACAATAAACCAGGGTTTTGGCCTGCACGCTGGCTGCAACGGTCATGGCCACCAGGCTCAAACCAAGCTTCAGCATCCCTGACTTCTTCAAGGAAATACTCATTCTTCTGCTCCAATTGTGATGTATGTTGTTTTGCCCTTTGCAAAGGCTTTTACCGCCCGGCCTTTTTTGTTTTTTACCTGGTCAGGTCAGTAGTGAGAGGTGGGGATTCCGTTCGCATAATCGACTGAGTTGCAGTGCGGATTCTCCATAAAATGCCCCTCATTCCCTACAATCTGTCAATAGAATGTCAAAACGTCAATACAGGTAACCAGCTTTTACAACAACGGTGAGAATTAACAAACAAAGATTAAAAAAAGTTCAGAAGGGTATTTTCAGCAGGGAAATTTGTGCTATGGGCAGAAAGGCAGAGTTATTCACTTAATATTTTGCAACAGTTAGTGATTAACAATTAGCCATTAATTGAAAAATTTCTTTCGATATGTTGATTATCTGAGCGATTAATACCACTAACGCTAAAACGCACAGGCGAAAATGCTGAGGTTATCCATAAGCCGTGTGCAAAAAAGAGTTATCCGGACATTGAAAAACACCATCGAATATGTCACAAAATTGTAAATAAGTAGGCCGTCGTGCGGCCTACCGCGATCACAAAAACTAACTTTTGACCCTGGCCTGCGTGCGCTTTTCGCTCCAGTTAAACAACGAGTTCACCAGAATCGCCGTCAACGTCCCCGCTGCCATGCCGTTGCCAAAGACCATCTGTACGCCCGCCGGGAAATTCTGATACAGGCCGGGTACCAGTATAGGTAGCATTCCCATGGCCAGCCCCATCGCCAGCGCGTAGGTTTTACCCGGCGTATGCAGTGGCTCGCGCGCAATCATATCAATACCGATAACCCCGATAATGCTGAAGACAATCACCGCCGTACCGCACACCACCGAACCTGGCAGACAGGTCGCCAGACGTACCAGCGGCGCGAATATGGCAATCAGGATTAACAATCCTCCGGCAGCCGCAGTCACGAAACGCGATTTCACATTAGTGGTGCGTACCACCCCAATATTTTCGCCGGAAGTGATAATTAAGGAGGTGCCAAAAATCCCCCCCAGCAGCGACATTACCGCATCACCACGAATGGTACGTGGAATCGCCTGCTGCACATTTTGCGTGGAATTGACTATTTCCGCAGTCGCAATCGTTTGCCCGGTTGCTTCAGCCATAGAGATGACCGCATAAATCAGTAACGGCAGCGAGGCAGAGAGATCAAAAATCGGCCAGCCGAACGGCAAAAGCTGTGGGAAACTAAACAGCGGCCCGTGACCAACACCGCTAAAATCGGTGCTACCCAGCGCCATTCCCAGCAGCGTTCCCGCTAAAAGGCCGAACATCACCGCCAACTGGCGCAAAATACCGCTAAACGCCAGCGCGAAAATCAGCGTTATCAGGATAGTCCCCAGCGATAAAATGATACTGGTTGGATGAGCGAAGTCGGCGCTCCCTGGCTGGCCAATGATCAACCCGCCGTACAGGCGAATAAGGTTAATCGACACCATTAGCAGCATGATGCCAATGATAAAGGGGGGAAAATGGTGCAGGCAGCGGCGGAAAATCGGCAACGCGATAAAGTAGAACAGCGAGGTCAGAATTACGGCGCCAATCGCGGTCTGGATATTGGTCTGTAAAGCGATCGCAACGAAAATCGCAATCGGCGCGCCCCCCGGTACCATAATAAACGGCAAACGCGCGCCCACCCCTTTCACACCCAGGCTTTGCAAAATAGCGCCCAGACCGCACATCAGAAAGGTCGCGCTAAGTACCGAGGCGGTCACCGTATCGGTAAAGTGCAGCGCTTTGGCGA
The DNA here is from genome assembly GCF_051702785.1 of Salmonella sp. NW722. Taxonomy (NCBI): domain Bacteria; kingdom Pseudomonadati; phylum Pseudomonadota; class Gammaproteobacteria; order Enterobacterales; family Enterobacteriaceae; genus Salmonella; species Salmonella sp. NW722. The sequence goes on along the minus strand of NZ_JAMMIN010000006.1, from coordinate 185,942 downwards.
TCAGAAAGACGGAGGTAATGGGGGTGGCGGCAACGACCAGCACATGCTGAAGCGCCAAAAGTAAGGTGGTTTGCCAGGGTAATGCATCGTTATCCGGCGTAGTAAGGCCAGGTTGCGGCATGATTAACTCCCATAAAACATCAAAAAAATAACCGCCAGCGCGAGCTGGCGGTCTGTATTATTTCAACCAACTAATGGCATCAGCGGCATAGCGATGCGCACGGAAGGCGCTGTTCTGTTTTCCAGGAATAATGCCTTTACTGAGGTGCTCCGGATATTCATTAAAGAACGGAATGATATATTCCCATACCGTTTCGCCTTCCGGGGTGACTTCAAACAGGCGGCCAAACGCCGATTCACAGATAAAGGTGTTGCCGTTCGCCAGCCGCTGCGCGCTCCCCATATACGGCGAGAAAAACGCCGGCGGGAAGATATCGCGATACTGCCAGGTAATCGCTTTGGTCTGCGGATCGAACTCCAGCACCGTGGAATGCGGCGAGGTGACGCCGGGACGCAGGTTGCCGTTATCGAAAACCAGAATCGACCCGTTCTCCATCTCAACCGGCGTGTGCTGCTGCGCTACCACTTCCGGCCCTGCATGCCAGATAACCTTCCCGCTCTCTTTATCCACGGCAATGACGCCAGACGTAGTGCGCAGGCTCATCAGCACCAGGCCATCACGGGTGACGGACAGGCCGTTAATCATCGGCCAGTGGCGGCGATCGAAAATATCATGAATCGGGAAATCTTCCGGATTCAAATGCTCCCAGGCACGCCATTCCCAGACCACTTCACCGTCGCGATTGACCTCTTTGACGACGTCGCTCTGAATCACGCCGTCCGGCGCATCACGTCGCGGGTCGCCGCCGGTAACACGGGCGGCGATATCGGCAGGTAACGGCGACGCGGCGGTATACAGCAGGTTACCGTTTTCCAGCCACTGCGCATCGTGGTGATGGTAAATATCTTCGTAATGCCAGACGATTTCGTTATCCGGCGTCACTTCATAGAAGTCGCCGCCGTGCCAGAGATCCCACGCCGGATAGAGGTTCGCTGAAGTGCGGTGGCTGCCGTTATAACCCAGATTACCGTTCGGCAGCAGCACCGCATCACGCCCGGCGCGAACCGGAAGCTGCCACTGATGCGCGACTTCGCCCTGCTCGTCCACCAGGTAAACCCGCCCTTCGGCGGTTTGCGGCGCAAAAAGCGTATAGCCGCCAAAGCTCTTCGCTTTATCAGCGTAGATAAGGCCCGCCGGACGGCGTCCAAGGGTGAAAGTCGAATCCTGAGTTAAGTGTGCCACATCGCCTCCTGAGGAATAAATTTGCGCCAAAATACTCCATTAAAACGTTTTAATGAAGAGTTTTTTACGATCCTCACCGAAAAAAAGCAAACGTTACCGTCTGGTAAATATGCTACCCTGTGCGCAAACTTTCGAAGGTCAGGAAGCAGATGGCTGTTCAAAATAAAAAACGCGCAAAGTTGATTGATGTTGCCCGCCATGCAGGCGTGTCGCCAGGGACGGTATCCAATGCCTTGCACAACACCCGCTTTGTCGAGCCGCAGACGCGACGGCGTATTGAAGAGGCCATTGTTGCGCTCAACTACACGCCGAATATTCGCGCCCGCCAGTTGCGAACCGGCAAAACCAATACCATTGCCTTGCTCTCTTCGGTGCCGCTGGCGATTGCCTCCGGTGCGTCACGACTGGGATTTATGATGGAGGTGGCGTTAACGTCCGCGATGATGGCGCTGGAAAAACAGCATGCGCTGATTCTGGTGCCGCCGGGGGCAAATCCACTGGATGCCGTCAGCTTTGACGCGGCGATCCTGATTGAGCCGGCGGAGAACGACCCGCAGCTCCAGGCGCTGGCGCAAGCGGGCATTCCCTGCGTCACCATTGGCCGCACGCCGGGCACCGACACGCCTGTGCCGTGGGTTGAGCTGCACTCGGCGGCAACAGCACAGCTTCTGCTAACGCATCTGGAGGCCTCCGGCGCCAGCAAATGTGCGTTATTTGTCGGTAACACACGGCGAACATCAGTTCTGGAGAGCGAAGCGGCTTACCAGCGCTGGTGCGCGGGGCGCCAGGCCCCCGTCGTCTACTCTCTCAATGAAAGCGAGGGTGAAAATGCCGGCTACCAGGCCGCGCAGCAGCTATTACAGGCGCATCCCGACGTTGACGGCGTGCTGGTGCTGATCGATACCTTTGCCAGCGGCGCGGTACGCGCTTTTCAGGAACAGTCAGTAGCTATCCCGGAGCGGATGCGCGTGGTCACCCGCTATGATGGTATCCGCGCGCGCGAATCGCTGCCACCGCTGACGGCAGTGAATATGCATCTTGATGAGGTGGCGCGACAGGCAATCACACTATTATTTGATTTGCTGGCGGGCAAGAAGGTCAGTCACAGCGACGGGATCATGCCTGAACTGGTGGTGCGAGCGTCAACCTGCCGGTGATAGAGGATGACTCGCCACTGCGTGGCTCGCCCTGCGGGCCGTTGCTGACGCAACGTTCTCTCGCTTCGCTCGGGTCGAACCTCTTGCCCCCGGAGGTTCTCATCCTCGTCAGGCTTCAGATACAAAAAACCCTGCTCGTTGAGCAGGGTTTCTGAATTTGGTCGGTGATAGAGGATGACTCGCCACTACGTGGCTCGCCCTGCGGGCCGTTGCTGACGCAACGTTCTCTCGCTTCGCTCGGGTCGAACCTCTTGCCCCCGGAGGTTCTCATCCTCGTCAGGTTTCAGATACAAAAAACCCTGCTCGTTGAGCAGGGTTTCTGAATTTGGTCGGTGATAGAGGATTCGAACCTCCGACCCCTTCGTCCCGAACGAAGTGCGCTACCAGGCTGCGCCAATCACCGAATGCGGGCGCATCTTACTGCTCAGGCGCACGCCCGTCAATCCCTTAGTCGCAAAATACAATTCAATCGGCGAGAAAGTCGGCAGACAACCTACTTCGCGGCGACTTTCTGCGCATCGGGAATATGGCACCAGTTGTTGTTCTGGTTAATACCGCCATTCGGCGATGTATACCCCAGGCAGCCCATTATCGTATCGTACAGCTCCACATGACGACGCGGCACTTTGATCTCCGCCTGTTGTTTCAGGTGAGCGAACATCTGCGCATGTTGCGGACTGGCAAGATATTTATCCGACATCCATACCAGCATCGGAACACGGAATTGCTCCGGCGGCGCCATATTGCGCGGCGTACCGTGCAAATGTTCGCGTTCGTTAATCGACTCGCCGTGGTCAGCCGCGTAGAACACAATCGCTTTTTTATCACGCAGCTGATCGAACACACTGGTAATAAAGTGATCCACATAGGTCACGGAGTTATCGTAAGAGTTGATCATCTGCGCTTTCGTGCAGCCGCTATCGACCCCAATACATTCGGGCTTCCACTGAGCGTAGCTGCGCGGATAACGTTGCGTATAGTTAAAATGCGACCCCTTAGTATGCAGGATAATCAGATGCTTACCCTCCGGGTTCTGGGCAAGCGAGTTCTGCATCTCATCAATCAACAGCATGTCATCAACCGTTTTACCACGGTTACGCGGCTCGGCGCCGATCTGCTCGCGGTAGGAGATATTATCCGCCATGGTATTGCTATAGAACCACATCTCGCTCTGCATGGCGTACAGATCGGAACTGAATCCGAGCTGTTTGAGTACGGCAAAAACATTCTGCTCTTTTAAGGTACGCTGCGGGTTATTATCCGCCCCGCCTTCCCGTACAAACATACAGCGTAAAGAAAGCTTCGTCGCGGTATCGCAAGAATAGCCGCGGAACGCCGCCAGATTTTTTTCCTGCGCCAGCTTCGGCGTGGTATTACGCTCGTAGCCGAAAATCCCCATGTGATCCCAACGGGTCGTCTCACCGATAATGAAAACGACGTAGGTGTCATCCCCATCCTTCGGCGCAACATAGGTAAATTTCCTGGCCGGGTTTATTAACGAATTATTGTCCGACGACTCATCTACCTGCGCCCAGGCATACAGCCCTAACGCAGATAACCAGTTTGAAGGCAGATAGGAGTTCGCCACCACGCCGCCATAGCTGGGTAAGTCGATACCTGTCGCCCGTTCAACCTTTTTTTGCTGTACATCCAGCAGGCGGATAGGCGCCCACACCATTACGCCTGCGAGTACCACTACAGCGGCGCTGCGAAAACGCTGCCCCGGCGTACGTAGCTGGCGCAACAACGTGTAGCGACAGTGGTTACTCCAGATAAAGATGAGCGGAAGCACGCTCACGGCAATTAGCCACAATACGAAGTGCAGCCCCACCACCTCTTTCGAGAGATCGATATCGGTGGTCATAACAGACGCAATAATGCCGTAGCCAATCACCACGTTCAGGAAGGTCATGTAATAACTGGCGCCAGCGGAAAACAGCACCACCAGCGTGGCCAGCACACGCCAGACGCGTCGGCCAAACAGTGAAAGAAGACGAAGTAAGAAGAAAGTGACCAGCACCGTGGCGCCAAGTTCGACAACTGCGGAGAGGCCTTTCCAAATGGTAAATTCTTGTGCATAACTGCCGAAACGGCGGTAAAACACGGCGCAATTCATAAACAGACCGATATAGAGCGCAAGCAAGAAACTAAGTTTCTGTTGCGTCATCGATTTAATGTATCTCATGCAAACAAACCCTGGGAATCGGGATAAAAACGACCTGTACAACGATTCTGTAATCAAACAGGTAAATATGCGGCTAACGCAGATGTAAGAAAGTCTACAAGCACGGTTAAGTAGACCACAAGCAGAGGGGAAAGTGGCAACGGAGAGTGTGATCGGAGAAGATTTTTACAAAAAATCACTAAAAATGGAAAAGGGCCAGCGAACTGGCCCTCAGTGATTATTCGTATGTGACGCTAAAATTCACCGTCGCATTCGCTGGGCCAACGGTGGCATCCGGCTTAACAGGCACATAGCTGGCGATATAGTTCAGCTTGTTAGTACCATCAAACCAGACGGTGTGTTCTACGGGCGTAGAGTCGGTACTGGAGGGGTATTGTTGCGTCCCACCAGATGTTTTAATTTTTAACGCCACGCCCGTCGCGCCGCCGCTATCCAGGGCAAAAAGCGAGGGGTCAGTCGGGTCCGGAGAACCGTCCATCGTAACGCTGGCCTTTGTGGCATACGCGCAATCTTTTAAGCCGATGCTAAAGTTTTTCTGGTTCAGCTCTTTACCCACTTTTACCGGGCGCTGAAGCACCACGGTCTCCATATTGACGTCGATACTGTCGTTTTCCAGTTCACAGGTAGCCGCCTTAATAGTAATGGTAAAGTGGATATCACCAGCAGAACCGATATTCGACGGTGCCGCCATCGCGGAAGTGGTAAGCAGTAAACACGCTGGCATCAAAGCATGAAGGTTTTTCATCCTGCTTACTCCACATCAATACGCATGGTGGCAATTCCCTCGAAATCCCCGGCGGCCGGCAATTTGCCGGTGGTACTGATGGGGTAAGCCGAAATGGTCGTTGAGGCGGTACGGTGCGTGTCGTCAACAAGACCCGATACGCTCAGCTCCTGATTCACACTGGCGTCATTTGGCACCAAAATTTTACCGTTAGCACCCTCAATGATGGCACCGATATCCGGGTTGCCCATGTCGATGGCATTCGAATCATTAGCGTTTGGCGTTCCCTCAATACGCAGGAAGATCTTTACGCCATCGGAAATATTGGTGCATTTAAACTGCAGCTCTTTGGTGAATTTCGTGGCGTTCTTTGCAACTTGTCCTTTGCGATCTTTAAAATCAGTGGCCTTAAATTCCCCAAACGGAATTTCCAGCGTGCTGCCGCTGGAGAGTTCACAGCCCTGTGGAACAATGATGCTCCCACTTAAATATACGGATGCCAACGGACTGGCATTATAAACGTCTACTTTGTGGGTGCCAAACAAGTCCAGTATCTTTGTACTCGGTATTTGCAGTTCACCGACAAATGGATGATTAATATAAAGAGATAATTTTCCTTTACTTCCTGTTGTAAACCGTACATCACCCACAGTGCAGCCTGCTCTGGCGGCGGACAGATTATCTAAATTAGAAAATGGCGCTGTTTTATAATCCTGATAGTGTCCCTGAACCCAAACATCGACTGAAATCTGGATATTATTATTGATAATAAAATATTGGCGTTCGCCTTCGCTGTGGCCAGGAACGAGGGGGGAAGTAGCTTTATAATATGTCGATGCCGTAGCAGTCCCCTCTGGACATTCACAAACAGCATCGTAATCCCCCCCTAAATCCCACGACCAAAAATCACGGAAAACCATACCTGAGGCATTCTTGGACGTATCGGTGATGGTTTTATTCAGCGTGGCCGAAAAAACATGAGTCCCGCCGTCAGGCGTACACGCCCCCCAATCCGCTGCCGCCAGCGCCTGGCCAGAAAACAGCACCGACCCGCCCAGCAGGCCCGCAAACATTATCAACTTTTTCAACATAATCGTTTCCTTCCCTGTTACCGGCAGACGGCATTCGCCATCACCACGCCGGTATTATCCTGTTGTTCCGGCAGCGTAAACGCCACGCGGCATTGCTGTGCCTGGTCTTTACCCCAGTTCACCTGAAGGGCACCTTTCTCCGGCATCCCGCTGATATAAAGCTGACCGTCTTCACCCACGATACTGCTGGACTCTTTTGTGGTATCCAGCAGCGTGGCGGTAGCACCAAACGGCACCGTTTTGCCATTGGCCTGCGTCAGGTTCATCAGCACACGATAGCCCACTCGGGTATCGAAGCGGGCACGAACAATCGCGCCGCGCGTCGGCACTACGTTGACGGAGGCGGTATCCAGGTCAACCTGGTTGTTCAGGCTGTCGCTTCGCAGTGAGACTTCCGTTTCACGGTACGGAGTGAGATAAGGCACGACCGCATTACCCATCCAGTCCACTTCCACACCACCGTTGTTGATCACGTGCGCGCCGCGCGCCCCCGGTGCGGAGATAATGGCCATGGATTCACCCAGCGGTTGAGAAAGAGTGATGCCTTCGCTATGGGCTATCACACCGCCGCGCAAACCGTAGTTCACCTGCTGGCCGTCACGGTTGTAGTTGTAACCCAGGCTGGCGCTACCCACGCCGCCCTGGTAATCCAGGTTCACGCTGCCGCTGTTACCCACGCCGTTGCTGCCGTAGCCTTCCTGCACGCTATAGTTCAGGTTGTGGTCTTCCAGCGCGGTGCCGCTCACCCCTAACTGCTGGTTGGTTCGACCATGCTGATCGGTCGTGAGGTGGTAGTTACTCCACACGCGTCCCAGTGGAATCGACATGGAGAATGACAGTAAACGATCGCTCTCATCCCACTCCGGGCTTTTCGTCCAGGTGTAAGCAATGCTGTAGTTCACGCGGCCAATACGGCCGTTATAACCGGCATTCAGCGAACGCTGTTTACCTTCATCGTTCCAGTAGTCCTGCTGCGTGACGTTAAAATAGACCGAGCCCCAGGCGCCCAGTTGCTGCGTCACGTTGCCCTGAATCTGACTACGTTTGTGATACTGGCTATAAGAGCTGTCCGCATCGCTGCGCACATCCGTCGCTTCCTGGAAGGTGTAATAGCCGCTGGTCGAATACTTGTAACCCAGCAGACGGAAATCGGTACCGCTGTTAAAGCTCTTGGAGTAGAGGAAACGATAAGACTGACCTTCCGAATTCTCCTCATTTGCCAGCTTGCTTTTTGCCTGGGTTACATCGATGGAGATCGCGCCGATATAACCGAAGTTTTTACCTAATCCTCCCGCCAGCGAGTAATAGTCGTCAGAGAAGATCGCACCACCATAAACGGTAAAGCCATATGGCAGGCCGTACATGGCATCAAGCTGCCCGAATTTCGGCTCGGCGCTGTTATAGTTCCCGGCACGGTATTCCCCGGCGGAAAGGCTGTACTTGAGATGGCCTTCACGCTGGAGGAGCGCCACCGAGGAGAACGGCTGAACGAACTTCTGCTCACTGCCGTCCGATTCTTTAATGGTGACCGTCAGGTCGCCGCTGTTTGAGGTTGGATACAGGTCGTTAATTTCAAACGCACCCGGCTGAACAAACGTACGGTAAATAACGTAGTTGTTCTGCTCAACGGTGACTTCGGCGTTACTTTTGGCAATACCCCGGATGACGGGCGCAAACCCGCGCTGGCTGTCAGGCAGCATCTCTTCGTCGGAAGTTAACTGCACCCCGCGCATCTGAACGCTGTCAAAAATATCACCGGCGGTGGAGGTATCCCCCAACGTCAGCTGTGATTTCAGCGGCACAATGGCGCGGCTTAGGGATGTGCCAATGTTATCCCATGTGTTGTTACCGTCGTTTCGCGTCCAGGTACTATAGTTACGTAATCGCCATGCCCCCAGGTTCATACCGCTGCGCAGGTTCAGATAGTAGCTGTCGCTGTTGTAGTTGGTCTCACTGTCGTGCGCGTCATAGCTGGCGTTGCTGCCGGAGAAGTTATAATCCACCAGCAGGGCATTCACCCCTTCGTCCCACTGCGATTCTGGCACCGTACCGCGCGCTGTCTGTTTCATCGCAGCCTGCGGGAAGCTCATGATCAGGGTCTGGTCTGCAAAATCGAAATGGCTGGCGGCCTGGGGAATAATGTCGTCAAAAGCAACACAGGCTTCAGGCGGGGCCATTTTCAGCGCCGGGAAGCTATCAATACGCACGCCCATATCTTCAAGCTGCACGCGGCTTAAGCACGGCACCAGGGATTCACCCATTTTTGCGCGCTGCGCCTCTGTCGCTGCCTTAAACTCCAGGGTGCGAGACTCCATTTTTTTTTCGTTGACCACCACCGAGACGCGGTATTTACCTGGCAGGTGTTCAGCTTTATTGGATTCATACATTGAAAGGTCAACGTGCTGATCAATACCCGGCACATCCTCCAGAAAGCGCGGGTTAAATGTTCCCGCATACGCGGGGAGCGTACTCGCTATCATCAGCGCAAGCGCAGACTGCGTAAAACGCGAGGTCTTATTGCCCAGAGGAAGATGCGTCCATGTCATAGTAATAATCCTTTAAAACGTGTTAGTTAACGCGCTGTGTCAACATGTCGCCAGCCGTGCCAAAGTCATTAATAATGTTGTATTTAACTTCGCTTACCTTGCCGGTGCCGGCTGGCAGTTCAATATTCAATGAGCCTTTTGCCGGAACCATTCCCGTTTTTTCAATATCACGGCCGTTGGCATAAAATTTATTAAACGTCAGGTTAAAGGCAGATGGGTTTTCCACTTTGATCTGGTTAGCCCCTGCGCTGGTGAACTGCAGTTTGTTCCAGCCGTCCATGCTATTGCCTTTCAGGCCCGCCGGACGATAGAACAGTTTTAAGCGGGTACGTACGGCGATCTGCAGTACGTTTTTAGCTTCCGCGTCTTCACTTTTGGCAGGAATAGCTTTTACGTTAATCCAATAAACGGACTCGCGATCCTGCGGTAACGTGCTCGTCGTATTAACAATACGTAAAACGTTATTTTTAGTCGGGCTTAATTTAAATAACGGTGGAGTGATGATAAAGGGCGTCTTTTTATTACCGTTAGCGTCATCAATCCATGACTGAATGAGAAATTCATCCGTGGTGCTTTTATTATTTACCGTAAGAGAAGCTTCCTTTCTACTACCGTCATAAATAACACGTGTGCTGCTTAATGCCACGCCACCGGCAAAACTGTTTTGAGCAATCAGCGCCAGCACCAGTGCTGTGCAAGATATCAAACGTGAGCGGTTCATGATTCTCTTCCTGAGCCTCCGCTGGAAAAAATGGCAACGGGATTTCCGTTGCCATTATGATTGACTGTATTAACGAAAATTCGATTATTCGTAGGACAGGTTGAAGTCCACTTCTGCGTTACCGTAACCAGTGGTTACAGTATCTTTTGTTGCAACGTAGTTAGCGGTGTAGTACAGCACTGTCTGACCAGCAGCCAGCGTAGTGGTGGATTTACCGGTGTTCATTTCAACAAGCTTGTTAGCGTTGTCGTAGATACCGATGCCCACGCCGGTTGCCGCACCTGCTTCAGTGTTAACAGAAACCAGTGTCGCGTCGTCTGCATCTCCAACGCCAGCGAAGCTCACGTTAACTTTGGTTTGAGAGGTGATGTCACAGTCTTCCAGTTTGATTTGGAAAGGCTTGGAAACAGATTTATCGCCAATGGCTTTGAAGATATTTTTCTTAACCTGACCCAGCACAACTTCCTGGTTCTGAGAGTCAGTAGAAACGACGCATGGCGCGTCAACGATTTCACCGGTGAATTTAATGGTGCCGTCACCAGATTCAGCAGCGAAAGCAGAAGTGGAAACTACAGCGAGAGCAGACAGAGCAAAAACAACTTTTTTCATTAAAAACTCCATTTATGACGGTAGATAACAGAACGCATCCTTAGGATTATCTGCATTCTGTGAGGAAATGGAGTGTATAGAGGTGGGTATTAGATACTATAATTAGTATATATAAAAATATTTTTTAGTTAAGCTTAAAAAAAATAGAAATCAATATGTTACAAATGTAACGTACATAAATGTAAATTTTTATTAAGAATAAATTAATATAAATAATATATTATTTCTTCTGATTCATAAATAAGTTAAATGCATTCCTTATTTATTAGACGTTTTTTTAACTCCAATTGATTAGGTATTTGTGCTAAATAAAAATAAAGAGCACCAAATGGGTGCGCTGTACGCCTGGTGTTGCATGTGTTACGCAGACGCTTCGCTAACCCTCTCCCGCTGCGGCTGGCGAATAGTGGTGGAAACTGCCAGCGAGATGATTAACAGCGCAAAGATAACGCAGAAGGTTAGCACCCTACTTCCGCCACAAGATCTGTTATCACAGCGTTTCGATGGTAGTTTTTAAGTTAAAACCTGGCGCTCACCCCCAGGGTATACAAATAATCGCTATCCGTAGCGCTATTTTCCGCCTGGGAAAACGCCGCATACGCCGCCATGTGCGGGTTAAGTAACACGTCCGCGCCTACGGTGACATCCAGCCAGTTTCCCGCCTGATTTCCTGCGGTCATACGACTCAACCCGGACTGCGCTTTCCAGATATTTTCCCCAAACTGTTGGTTATAGCTAATTTGCGCCCAGGGACGGACATCGCCGAACTGCGAGTTTACCCGCCAGCCTAACGTACTGACGCTGGCGTGCCATAACGGATCGGTAAGCGCTAATGTCGTCGCGCTATCGCCATATTCGTTATACATTGATGACGTCGAACCGTCGTAATGCAACGCCGCGACCGGCCCAGTGGTCACACGTCGGGAAAGCGGAAAATTCCAGCCCATACTGATACCGCTGGTCGCATCAAGCGGGGTTTCATCCGCCAGGCTAAGCACCGGCCCCACCGTATTTTGCGTAGACTGAATACGTTCGGCCAGTATGTCGTTGTAATTCGGTTGGTGATCGCTGTCCCAGGTATAGCGTTCCGTCGTATGCCCCGGAGCCGCTTCAGCGATATATTCTTGTTGCCAGGCATACGTGGTATTGATAAAAAACGAGCAGGCCATAAGGCCCGCCAGACAACGCAATGTCCGGCGACCACGGCGTTTTCTTACAATCATCAACGCGACTCCAGAGTAGAGCCGAATTCGGCGATATTATTGTCATTGAATGAAGGATGTCGGGCATCAGCCCTGTATTAACTATTGTCCTTTTAGCGAGCCCGTCAAGGCGGGTTGAAGGAAATTTTCGCGGTAACCACAATAACGAGGAAGTCTATGCAGCGTTGCGACTGGGTCAGCCAGGACCCCCTTTATATTGCCTATCATGATAACGAGTGGGGCGTACCGGAGACTGACAGCAGAAAGCTGTTTGAAATGATCTGTCTTGAAGGTCAACAGGCCGGTTTATCCTGGATCACCGTGCTTAAAAAGAGGGAGAACTACCGCGCCTGTTTTCATCAGTTTGACCCGGTACGCATCGCAGCTATGCAGGAGGAGGAGGTTGAACGCCTGCTGCAGAACACGGGCATCATACGACATCGCGGTAAAATTCAGGCCATTATCAGTAACGCCCGCGCCTGGCTTGCGATGGAGCAAAACGGTGAGTCTTTCGCCGATTTTGTCTGGTCATTCGTTGATGGCCAGCCGCAGATCACCCAGGCGGCCAGCCTGGATAAGATCCCCACCTCAACACCTGCGTCCGATGCGCTTGCTAAGGCATTGAAAAAACGCGGTTTCAAGTTTGTCGGTACGACTATCTGTTACTCCTTTATGCAGGCGTGCGGACTGGTCAACGACCATATTACCGGCTGTTTTTGCCATCCGGGAGAAAAACATGATTCGCAAATCCCAGAGTGAAGACATGGCGTCTATTCTGGCGCTGTGGATGAAAAGTACCATTTATGCCCATCCCTTTATCGAAGAACGTTACTGGCACGAGAGCGAAGCAATTGTACGCGACGTCTATTTACCCGCCGCGCAAACCTGGGTATGGGAGGAAAATGGGCAACTGAAAGGCTTCGTCAGCGTACTGGAAGCCCGTTTTGTCGGGGCGCTGTTTGTCGCCCCCGACGCGTTAAGACACGGCATTGGCAAAGCGCTTCTGGAATATGTCCAGCAACGTTTTCCTCTGCTGAGCCTTGAGGTTTACCAGAAAAATCAATCCGCCGTAAACTTCTACCATGCGCTTGGTTTTCGTATTGAAGATAGCGCCTGGCAGGAGGATACCGCCCACCCCACCTGGATTATGAGTTGGCAGGCGGATCAAACGCCGTAAGCGGTAGCGCCGGGCCGGTATATTTCTCAAACCAGACCAGCGCGGTGTTGCCCGCACAACCGTTCCCCAGCCGGGAACTGGGAAGATCTTTTGTCAGGACGTTTACCGCGCCGTTTTTGCATATGCCGCCTGCGGTAGGTTCAGGGTCCGGCCATGCGCCTTCGTGAATACAGATCACGCCAGGCCGAATTCCGTCGGTAACGACCGCGCCCGCCAGAACCTGCCCGCGATGATTCCAGACGCGTACCGTATCGCCATCGACGATTCCGCGCGTTGTCGCATCCTGCGGATGAATCGTCACCGGTTCGCGTCCGGCTACCGCATACCGCTCCCGTAACGAACTGTAGTTAAGCTGGCTATGCAGACGGTGCGCCGGATGCGCGGAAAGTAGCTGAACCTGCCCCGCATCAGCGTTCCCGTGCCACTCATCCGGCACCAGCCACATCGGATGGCCGGGACAATCCGCGTAACCATAGCTGGCAATGCGCGCAGAATAGATTTCGATTTTGCCGCTGGCCGTTTTTAGCGGATGGTTATCAGGATCGCGGCGAAAATCCGCAAAGCGCACAAACTGCGCGTTGGCGGGATTTTCCGGCATCTCCAGTAAACGGTTAGCCTGCCAGAATGCGGCAAACGGCGGCAGCGTCACCCCCTGGCTGGCGCCACGCTGGGCGGCAATATTGTAGAAAGTCTCCAGCCACGCCAGCTCACTTTTTCCTTCGGTGAACCGAGCGTAACCGCCGGCTTCCCACCGTTCGCTCAGTTCAGCAAAAACGTCAAAATCATTCCGCGCCTCCCACCGGGGCGACACGACCTGCTTCATCGGCGCCAAATGTTGATTGCTATAGTCGCCGGTCATGGTTAAATCGTTGCGCTCATAGCTGGTGGTCGCAGGCAGAACAATATCCGCGTGTTTCGCGGCGGCCGTCCAGAAACATTCCGAGATAACGACCAGTTCCGGTTTTTGCCACGCGCGAATCAGACGGTTGGTATCCTGATGATGAGTAAAGTTCGCGCCGCCCGCCCACCAGATAAAACGAATATCCGGGAAGCGGCGATCCATCCCATTGTGTTGGTAAAACCCACCGGGGTTTTCCAGCGCCTCGACAATACGCGCCACCGGTATTTTATCTACCGCATCGACCCCGCCAGGGATGCTTCCCTGCATCGAGGCTAACACGGCGGCGCGGCGCGTCGGGTTTCCGCCGTTAGCAAAATGATAAGAAAAACCAAACCCGCCGCCAGGCGTACCAATTTGCCCCAGCATTGCGGCCAGCGTAACGATCATCCAGTGCTTTTGCTCGCCGAACTGCTGACGCTGCATTCCCCAACCGGCCATCAACATGGTGGTGTTATGATGAAATATTTCCGCCAGTTCACGAATTTTCACCGCAGAAACGCCGCAAATTTCCGCCGCCCATTCCGCTGTTTTGGCCGTACCGTCGGTCGTGCCCAAAAGATAGTCGGCGAAGCGGTCATAACCCGTCGTGCAGCGGGCAAGGAACGTTTCATCCTGCCAACCGTTTTCCACCAGCGTATGGGCGATCCCCAGCATTAACGCCACATCGGTGCCCATATGTGGGGCGATCCACTCCATCTTATCGCCAAAAAAGTCGACGCTTTCCGATCGCATCGGATCGATGCAGATCAGGCGCTTGCCGCTTTGTCGCAGCGCCGCAAAATAGTCGAGCCCCTGCTCATCCGAGGCATTCCAGGCAATTTTCAGAGTATTCAGCGGGTTCGCGCTCCAGAGCACCACCACCTCGCTGTGTTCCAGCACCACCGGCCAGCTAGTCTGCTGCTGGTAAACCTCGTTACCACCCACCACATAAGGCATGATAGCCTGCGCCGCGCCGGTGGAATAATCGCCAAGATGGCCGGTATACCCTCCCGCCAGCGCCATGTAACGCTGCAATAGCGTAGCCGCTTTATGCAATACGCCGTTCGAACGCCAACCGTAGGAGCCAGCGAAGATGGACGATGGCCCATAACTTTCGCGAATACGTTTGTGCTGAGCGTGGATCAGATCCAGCGCGTCATCCCAACTTACGCGAACAAACTCATCCTGCCCGCGTATGCCTTGCGGCTTATCGGGGGAAGCCAGGAACCCTTTACGCACCATCGGGAAGCGAACCCGCGTTTTACTGTGCACCTGGTCATGCACAACGGTTTGCAGGGAATTTTGGTGTGCCGTCGGGAGTTCGCCATACGAGGCAAAAATGCGTTCTCCGTCGGTTTCAACGCGGACTGGCCCCCAGTGTGCGGCGGTCAATACCGAATGACGCGATGGTGCGTGGGTCAAGGTTCGCTCCTGAATTATTGGGATTATTTATTTTGCCGATCAATGTTACTTACAAATTTCAGAGTTTTCCCTGGAATTTTCTTCATGTGCAGACGTCATAATCAACCGCCACGGTCGCTGTGGTAAAAATAAAAAAGTGATAAGGATTTAAGATGAAAAAACGTGTATTTGTGATTGCTGCCATCGTGAGCGGCGCCCTGGCAGTATCTGGCTGCACAACAAACCCTTACACCGGCGAACGCGAAGCAGGTAAATCCGGCATTGGCGCGGGTATTGGATCGCTGGTCGGCGCAGGCATCGGCGCACTTTCCTCCTCCAAAAAAGATCGCGGTAAAGGCGCGCTGATTGGCGCGGCGGCTGGCGCGGCGCTGGGCGGCGGCGTGGGTTACTACATGGACGTACAGGAAGCGAAACTGCGTGACAAAATGCGGGGCACAGGCGTTAGCGTGACGCGAAGCGGCGATAATATCATTCTGAATATGCCGAATAATGTCACCTTCGACAGCAGCAGCGCGACGCTGAAACCGGCAGGCGCTAACACGCTGACCGGCGTGGCGATGGTGCTGAAAGAGTATCCCAAGACCGCCGTCAATGTGGTGGGCTACACCGACAGTACCGGTAGCCACGATCTGAATATGCGTCTGTCGCAGCAGCGTGCTGACTCCGTCGCCAGCTCGCTGATCACCCAGGGCGTCGACGCCAGCCGTATCCGTACCAGCGGAATGGGTCCGGCGAACCCGATCGCCAGCAACAGTACGGCAGAAGGTAAGGCGCAAAACCGCCGCGTCGAAATTACCTTGAGTCCATTGCAGTAAACTACCGTACCGGGTAAAGCGGTATGCTTTACCCGGCCTGCATTACTCCCTCGCCATTCCCTCGCCAAACCGGACACATCGCGCATTACTCGGTATTCATTCATCATTTACCACGACACGGCTGCCGACAGCGGGGAAATTGGCTGGTCGATGATGGCTAAACGGGTTAATAATAAGCCTGTTCCGGTTGGCGCATGCCGCGCTTACCTTTTGATTTACGGAGAGTCGCATGAAGCCGTCCATCATTCTCTACAAAACCCTGCCTGATGATTTGCTGCATCGCCTGGAGGCGCATTTTACCGTCACCCAGGTACCGAACCTGCATCCGGAAACGGTAGCGCGACATGCGCAGGCATTTGCCAGCGCGCAAGGCCTTCTGGGCGCCAGCGAAACCGTTAACCGCGCGCTGCTGGAAAAAATGCCGGCGCTACGCGCGGCGTCAACCATCTCGGTGGGATACGATAATGTCGAGGTGGACGCCCTTACTGCCCGCAAAATAGTCCTGATGCACACGCCTGCCGTTTTGACGGAAACCGTTGCCGATACGGTGATGGCGTTGATGCTGACCACTGCCCGCCGCGTGGTGGACGTCGCAGAACGGGTTAAAGCGGGTGAATGGACGGAAAGCATTGGCCCGGCGTGGTTTGGCGTCGATGTGCATCACAAAACACTCGGTATCGTTGGGATGGGGCGTATCGGGATGGCGCTGGCGCAGCGAGCGCACTTTGGGTTTACCATGCCGGTTCTCTATCACGCCCGTCGGCGGCATCAGGAGGCGGAAGACCGGTTTAACGCCCGCTACTGCGATCTGGATACGTTGTTGCAGGAGGCTGATTTTGTCTGCGTGATCCTGCCGCTAACGGCAGAAACGCGACATCTGTTTGGCGCAACACAGTTTGCCAGAATGAAATCGTCCGCCATTTTTATTAATGCCGGACGCGGTCCGGTGGTCGATGAAAACGCGCTGATTGCCGCGCTGCAAAACGGTGAAATATATGCGGCAGGTCTGGATGTCTTTGAACATGAACCGCTATCCGTGGATTCGCCCCTGCTAAACATGTCTAATGTCGTCGCGGTGCCGCATATTGGCTCGGCAACGCATGAGACGCGCTACAACATGATGGCCTGTGCGGTGGATAATTTGATTGATGCGCTGCAGGGAAAAATAGAGAAGAACTGCGTCAACCCGCAGGCGGCGGGATAGCGCTACAGGCCCGATAAGCGCTGGCTTGCGCTTATCGGGCAGACTGTCATTACTGGGTTGCGTTTACCGCCGCCGTCCAGGCCTGATTAAACGCCTGATGCTGCGAGGCCAACGGCCCAATCAGCGCATTATATTGGCTGGCCTGCTGTGAGGTCGGGAACTGAATGCCGTTCGCGACGAAGCTCACCTGCTCGCCCTGTTGCGCAATATAATCGCCCACTTGTACCAACTGCTGCGTAAAGATCTGCGCCGCCGGGATCAGCGGCTGCAAAGCATCTGCCGGCACGGTAACTACTTTTTTGTAGACCTGATCAAACACAGGTTTCAGGTCATCGGCCTGCTTTAACGCGCCATGCGCGGCATCAGCCTGCAGTTTTGCATTCTGCAACTGTTGCGCCAGCACGCCTAACGAACCATTTGCCTGCCGCAGCGGCTCACGTTGCGTCATATAATCCTGCGGAACGCGGATGGCGTTAACGCTATCGACCACCGGGCGCAGACCGGAATCCATCGCCTGGTTTACCTGCTGCGAGTAGCCATACAGTATCGCGTAATCAGACACGAACGGACCAAACTGTTTTTTCTGATCGGCCGTCAGCGTTGGTAAACGCTCTCCGCTACGCATTGCTGTATTCTGCAGGAAATCGACAAACGCTTTGCGCTGATCGCCTTCTTTATCAAAACACCCGCTCAGGCTAAACACCATTAATAACGCCACAACAGGCGCAAACCAGCGAGAGCAGGACTTACCTGTCGCCATTGTTAATACTCCTTTCACCCAAAAATGCGCACAACGACACCTGCGTGCCTGACGGCTTACAAGGATAGTCCAGGTCAGGCTTGCAGGATACCCTTTCCACGCGATCTTGTAGCGGAAAATTATGTTTATCTGCATCAATGCTTAATTTGTTATTTTATTGTTAATTTTTGACCTGACACTGCGATAAAAAACGCGGCAAGAAAGCTTTCCAGCGGGGGATGTAATATTTTTTTAATCTTTACAATTATTTTCTGAAAGACGGATATACCTTCCTGGATCAAATTGTTAGCGTCCTAAAAGTCGCGTAGCGTAAGGCATCGAAACGAATCGATAGCGCTTCCTGGCGGCGCGTCGCCCCCCACCCGCAAGTTTCCCGACTATTCTTAAGAGGCTTCGATGCACTTCACGATCCCGCTGTGTGATTTACAGGAGTTCTCAATGGAATATAAAGATCCGATGTTTGAGCTGCTGAGCAGCCTGGAACAAATTGTTTTTAAAGATGAAACGCGAAAGATCACCCTGACGCAAAAACCCAATCCTTTTACCGAATTTGAACAGTTACGGAGAGGGACGGGACTAAAAACAGATGAATTCGCCAGAGCGCTGGGCGTAACGGTTGCCATGGTTCAGGAATGGGAATCGAAACGCGAAAAACCCACGCCAGCAGAGCTTAAATTGATGCGCCTGATACAGGCGAACCCACGTTTAAGTAAGCAATTGATGGAGTAATTTTTACCCCTTTCTGTTTTAACGGTCCTGCGCAAGGACCGTTTTCCCCGCCCGATTCCTGACCTGGAGAAATTAAAGTAAAATAAAAGTTGCATCGCCCGGCATTACATGAGTTAATGTGCTCAACGGTTTGACGTACAGACCATTAAAGCAGTTTAGTAAGGCAAGTCCCTTCAAGAGTTATCCATTAGATACCCCTCGTAGTGCGCATTTCCTTAACGCTTAAAAAATCTGTAAAGCACGCCATAACGCCGAAAGGCACACTTATTTTTTAAAAGGTAATACACTATGTCCGGTAAAATGACTGGTATCGTAAAATGGTTCAACGCTGATAAAGGCTTCGGCTTTATTACTCCTGATGACGGTTCTAAAGACGTGTTCGTACACTTCTCCGCTATTCAGAACGATGGTTACAAATCTCTGGACGAAGGTCAGAAAGTTTCCTTCACCATCGAAAGCGGCGCTAAAGGCCCGGCAGCTGGCAACGTAACCAGCCTGTAAGCTTAAAAAGCTCAGAATTTTGAATCCCTGCCTGATGGCGGGGATTTTTTTATTCCAATTCCCCCTCTCCCCCAGCATAACTTTGCATTACTTTACCCTGCGTCCCTTTGACCTTTCCCTTAGGGGAACCCCTATAGTAGGTAAGGAGATTGTTCACAAGGAATTGAAGTTATGTCGAAATCATCATGGTTATTACTTTTGGGTTTATGCGCCAGCGGCTCCGCGCTTGCGGCATCCTCAGAATCCGCTTTTCTGGCGCAACATGGGCTGGCGGGAAAAACGGTTGAGCAGATCGTGGATACGATTGATCAGACGCCGCAGAGCCGTCCTTTGCCTTACTCCGCGTCGATTACCAGTACCGAGCTCAAATTATCTGACGGAGAGCAGATTTATACGCTGCCGTTAGGCGACAAATTCTATCTCTCTTTTGCGCCCTATGAATGGCGGACACACCCCTGTTTTAACCACAGCCTTTCCGGCTGTCAGGGAGAAATGCCGAATAAACCGTTCACTGTAAAAGTGACAGACAGTAAAGGCGCTGTCATCGTACAAAAAGAGATGCAAAGCTATCGAAACGGATTTATCGGTGTTTGGCTACCGCGCAATATGGAAGGGACGCTGGAAGTAAGCTACAACGGTAAAACGGCGTCACATGCCATTGCCACCAGAGATGACAGCCAGACCTGTCTGACGGAATTACCATTACGTTAAAAAAATGCCCGATAACATAATGGGTTATCGGGCCTATAAAACGCCAACAAGATAAAATTAACAGAGTGCCTTGAGAATGCATAACGCCACAAGAATGGCAGAGGTGGGCTCACTTTGTACTGACCCCAAAAACCTGGACAGATTAACCGAGGCATCAGCGAAAGAGTCCATTTAATACATGGGCTCTTTTTTGTTTCTGGCTATAACTAAATAACATTGTCCGCAATCGGATTATCCATTCCGTTGCTTTCTTGCATCACGCGGATTCCTGTCTCATCAATATTTTGTTCGTCGTATTCTTCCTGAATTTAACCTTAGACGTTCTATCAAATTATCGCTTATAGCGATTTGAACATAACAGTCTTTGCATTCTATTGAGGGAGCCTAAGGAACAATGTTCGCTGCTGAGTTTGTGATGATTTGAAACCATGGTGAATGTAGAAATTTTTGGCTTCTTCGGTAAGTGCATGAACCATGATTGCACGTACACCAATATTCTCGGCAACCCGATAGCAACGAAGCACTGCATCATGAAGTAAATCAGCCCCAAGCCCTTTTCCATGGAATGAGAGATCGACAGCAAGACGGGCAAGTATAATGACAGGGATGGGATCTGGCATGTTACGCCGAAGGTTGCCTGTCGCTTCTGTATGGTTGACGCTACCGGTGGCCAGAGAGTAAAAACCGGCTACTTGCTTCGTGTCTTTCTTGCACACCACAAATGTTCTGGCCGCTCCGAGAGCCTGGTTTTTGAGGCCCTTTTGCTTCAACCAGTCATCGAGCACAGCTTCACCGCTGACGAACTCAGCTACCTGATGAAAAGCGGACAAAGGTTCTGGTGCTGTTACACGTCCCACTGAGGTTTCCTTGCCAGCAGTTTTTCGATAACGGGATCATCTGCGACCGGTGCATCAAGCAGATTAATGAACTCCTCATATTGCTCATCGTTAAAGTTAAATACACGGCGGTCAAGGATCACATTCTCGGCAGCCCGGCAGGCCGTTTCCAGAATGAAATCTGTACGTGACTTGTGAAGGATTTCCGCAGCTGCATCAATGAGCGCCCGCTGCGATTCCTTAGCTCTAAGGTTAAGTTGAACATCTGATTTCATGAGACACCCCTTGTATAGCATTTGCTTTACAAGAATAGCACAACCACCATGTATAGCAAACGATATACATCAAGTCGTCTTTTTTCATTTTTTGAATACTGATGTCCGCTTTGTGCCAGAAGCGGGCGTTGCTCATTGTAGCGGTTTACTGAGTTCAACAAGGCAAAAGAACAATGCTGCCTTTCTGCAGGCTGACTATTATTTCGCCAAACATTTCCTCATCAGAGCATTTTGTAATGTCACTCCACGGCAAATAGGAAAGCCTCGCTCCACTATATGAAAGCCGTGTCGTAGAAAGAACACTTCCGCAGCCTTACTTACATTTGAAGTAAGTTCACTAATTCCACGCTGTCTGGCTTCCTCATGAATGCAATTCATCAGTAGTGTCCCTACCCCCTGTCTTGAATAGGTTCCTGATACAAAGAAATGATCAATGTATCCATTTGGTTGAACATCTGCATATCCAGCTATTTCACCATCCAGCTCTACAACAAAAGGTTGTAATTCCTTAATGTGATTGGCCCATCGCTCCAGGTCGATATCTGCTGGGGCCCAAGCATCAATTTGTTCACGTGTGTAGTAGTGTGATGCGATCGTATGTACAGATGAGAAAAAAACTCTGAATAACGATATTTCATCCCCATTACTGAACCTTCTGATTTTCATAAAACCTCATTGTGAGAGTTACTTG
Source organism: Salmonella sp. NW722 (assembly GCF_051702785.1). NCBI lineage: Bacteria > Pseudomonadati > Pseudomonadota > Gammaproteobacteria > Enterobacterales > Enterobacteriaceae > Salmonella > Salmonella sp. NW722. The sequence continues at coordinate 164,403 of NZ_JAMMIN010000006.1, read as the reverse complement.
TAGAACAATACTAATTTTTGTGAAATAGGGCGTCCGTTCCTCGCTCATAGCAGACATTTACGTGAGCGTATCCACCAACGTTCAGGTTTCCTGATAGCATCCCTGTACAGACCTTGTTAATTTCTGCCTGGATAGCTCTTTAGGCGGTATTCAACCGGGCTGAGTCCGTTAAATCTAAGGCTAATTCGTCGGGTATTGTAGTATCGTATGTAATCCTCAATAGCTATCTTAAGTTCATCAATATCCTTAAATTTACTGGTGTAAAAACTTTCTGATTTTAAAGTCCCGAAAAAACATTCTGCACAGGCATTATCAAGGCAGTTGCCTTTGCGGGACATACTTTGGATGATGCCAAACTCTCGTAACTGATACTGGTACCATCAATGACGGTATTGCCAGCCCTGATCTGAATGAAGAACCGGATTGGTACCCGCATCAAGTCTGGCAAATGCCTTCATGAGCATGTCATCGATCATCGGCATAGTTGGACGTTCTGAAATACTGCAGGAGATCGCTTCGTTATTGAAGAGATCAATAATGGGCGCAGTGCACTTTTGATTTATATACCCTTCATACTTCAAGTTGCTTATGTGTTGGCTACGGATTACTCGGCCCATCCATGGGCCTCGCCCTGACGGGCCGTCGCACGCGACGTTCAAATCTGCTCCCGGCAGATTTGTCGCTCACCCCAGTCACATAGTTATCTATGCTCCTGGGGACTCACTCCCTTGCCGCCTTTAAGCAACTCGAATTATTTTGGGTATAGTCAGGTGGGGATTTTCTCTGTCTGCCTTTTGGTGAATACCTGAGACAAACAGTCTCAAGCACCCGCAGCTATTCTAACGCCAATATCCGTACCGCCAGCGTTAATGTATTCCTGAAATATTTTTTGCCAATCAATAGAAATAACCGCGTCTATGAGTTACAGAATTATTAGCGAATCGACTGATACTATTTATGTTATAAAAAAACCTGCCCGAAAGCAGGTTTTTTTAATTAACTGAACGCTTATTGTAGTAACGAAATATCCGCAACCTGCAGGAACAGTTCGCGTAGTTTCGACAACAGCGTCAGGCGGTTGATACGGATATCTTTCTCTTCCGCGTTAACCATGACATTTTCGAAGAATTCATCCACCGGCGCGCGCAGAGCAGCCAGCTCAATCAACGCTTCCTGATAACGACCATCGGCAAAGTACGGCTGAAGCTTATCACGCAGCACAACCAGATGTCTGGCCAACTCAATTTCCGCCGCTTCTTTCAGTACGGAGGCGTGGACGATATCGTTCAGCGGCTCAGTGGCTTTCGCCAGGATGTTGGAGACGCGCTTGTTCGCCGCCGCCAGCGCAGAGGCTTCTTCCAGGGTGCGGAAGTGCGATACCGCTTTCATACGAGCATCGAAATCTGCCGGACGGGTCGGACGACGCGCCAGTACCGCCTGGATAGTGTCGACGGTGTAACCTTCATCCTGATACCAGGCGCGGAAACGACCCAGCATAAAGTCGATCACATCATCGACTACGTTGGCATTGGTCAGCTTGTCGCCATACAGACGCGCAGCTTCCTCGGTCAGCGTTTGCAGATCAAGGTTGAGGTTCTTCTCAACGATGATGCGCAGCACGCCCAGCGCGGCACGACGCAGCGCAAACGGGTCTTTGTCGCCTTTCGGATGCTGACCAATACCGAAGATACCCGCCAGAGTATCCATCTTATCGGCGATCGCCAACGCGCAGGCTACCGGGTTAGACGGCAGGTCATCACCGGCAAAGCGCGGCTGATACTGCTCGTTAAGCGCCACAGCCACATCTTCCGCTTCACCATCGTGACGCGCGTAGTGCATCCCCATCACACCCTGAGTGTCGGTGAACTCGAAGACCATGTTGGTCATCAGGTCGCACTTGGAGAGTAGGCCCGCACGAGTGGCGTGGTTGACGTCAGCGCCAATCTGACCGGCAATCCAGCCCGCCAGCGCCTGAATACGGTCGGTCTTGTCGCGCAGCGTGCCCAGCTGTTGCTGGAACAGCACGGTTTGCAGACGCGGCAGATGGTCTTCCAGACGTTTTTTACGGTCGGTATTGAAGAAGAATTCAGCATCTGCCAGACGCGGACGCACCACTTTCTCGTTACCGGAGATAATCTGGGTCGGATCTTTCGACTCGATGTTGGCGACGAAGATAAAGTTCGGCAGCAGCTTGCCCGCGTTGTCATAAACCGGGAAATACTTCTGGTCGCCCTTCATGGTGTACACCAGCGCTTCGGCAGGCACGGCGAGGAATTTCTCTTCGAATTTTGCCGTCAATACCACCGGCCATTCCACCAGCGAGGCCACCTCTTCCAGCAGGCTTTCACTCAGGTCAGCAACACCGCCAATCTTGCGTGCTGCTTCTTCGGCGTCCGCTTTGATTTTGGCTTTACGCGCTTCGTAATCGGCAATGACTTTACCGCGCTCCAGCAGAATTTGCGGGTACTGGTCAGCATTGTCGATAGTAAACTCCGGCTCACCCATAAAGCGGTGGCCGCGAATGACGCGGTCAGACTGAATGCCCAGGATGGTTGCCGGAATCACTTTATCGCCCAGCAGCAGGGTCACGGTGTGCACCGGACGCACGAAGTGTACGTCAGACGCGCCCCAGCGCATCAGTTTCGGGATCGGTAGTTTCGCCAGCGAGGTGGCTACCATGTTCGGCACCAGAGCTTCGGTGCTTTCGCCCTTCACGTGGGCACGATACAGCAGCCATTCGCCTTTGTCGGTCTTCAGACGCTCGGCCTGATCAACGGTGATCCCGCAGCCGCGCGCCCAGCCTTCTGCCGCTTTGCTCGGTTTGCCTTCGGCGTCGAACGCCTGAGCAATCGCCGGACCACGTTTTTCGACTTCGCGATCGGGCTGAGATTCAGCAAGATTCGCCACTTTCAGCGCCAGACGGCGCGGGGCGGCAAACCATTCAACGTTACCGTGCGCGAGGCCGGCGTTATCCAGCTCCGCAGTGAAGTTCGCAGCAAAGGACTCAGCCAAACTGCGCAGTGCTTTTGGTGGCAGCTCTTCAGTGCCGATTTCCACCAGAAAAGTTTTCTCAGACATGGCCGCCTCTTACTTGTCTTTGTTGCACATCGGGAAGCCGAGGGCTTCACGGGAAGCATAATAAGCTTCTGCCACTGCTTTGGTCAGGGTGCGAATACGCAAAATGTAGCGCTGACGCTCGGTGACGGAGATAGCTTTACGCGCATCCAGCAGGTTGAAGCTATGGGCGGCTTTCAGAATACGCTCGTAGGCCGGCAGCGGCAGCGGGTTTTCCAGCGCCAGCAGCTGCTGGGCTTCTTTCTCATACTGCTCGAAGCAGGTGAATAAGAAATCCACATCGGCGTATTCAAAGTTATAGGTGGACTGCTCCACTTCGTTCTGATGGAACACGTCGCCGTAGGTGGTTTTACCCAGCGGGCCATCGCTCCAGACCAGATCGTAAACGCTGTCTACGCCCTGAATGTACATGGCCAGACGTTCCAGACCGTAGGTGATTTCACCGGTCACCGGCTTGCACTCCAGGCCGCCGACCTGCTGGAAGTAGGTGAACTGCGTCACTTCCATGCCATTCAGCCACACTTCCCAGCCGAGTCCCCAGGCACCCAGCGTCGGGTTCTCCCAGTTATCTTCCACGAAACGGATATCGTGAATGGTCGGGTCCATACCCAGCTCTTTCAGAGAACCGAGGTACAGCTCCTGAATGTTGTCCGGAGACGGCTTAATCACTACCTGGAACTGATAGTAGTGCTGTAAGCGGTTCGGGTTTTCGCCGTAGCGGCCATCGGTCGGACGACGAGAAGGCTGCACATAGGCAGTCGCCATCGGCTCTGGCCCCAGCGCGCGCAGGCAGGTCATTGGATGAGAAGTTCCCGCGCCGACTTCCATGTCCAATGGTTGAACAATGGTACAGCCCTGGCGAGCCCAGTAATCCTGTAAGGTCAGGATCAAGCCCTGGAAGGTCCTGGTATCAAACTTTTGCATATTATTTCGTGCTGGATACGTGTGGATTTAAAGGAAGGAGCCAGTATACCCGCTGGATGCGAGATATACAGTATGAAACCGGTTTGTTTAGCGAAAATTGCCGGATTTCGCGGCATCACACCTCACCAGGCGCGGCTTTTACCGCATAGAAAGATGTAAAAACTGCCCATCTGCATCAAAAGAGCAGACAAAACTCTCTTTACGGAAGGTATTACCCCGCATCTCATAGCTCCCCTGAAACTGTTCGAAGCCGGTAACAGCAATTTTCTGTGCACCAGTGTTGTAACGCTGCGCCGCCTGAGCTTTACACAATGCTTCCATATCCAGCGTGCGTGTTGGGCTCACTTTACTCTGCTGGGCTTTTTGCGTCGGTGGCGGTGTCGCTGTGCATCCCACCAGAGCGATGGCTATCATCACAGTACAGAAATACTTCATTATCATTTTTATTACCGTCTGGTTTGCTGGTCAGTCTTATTATTAAGGTTTGTGGGTAACAGAAACATTGTGCGAATCTCCTTACGCCATCACAAGATGTAGCGTAGAAAGTCGGATTTTTCCAGTGAGCCACCGCGCTGGAACTCTATTCAAACGGAAGCTGAGGAACTGATGCAGCCTAAAATTAACTGGATTGATAACCTGCGAGGGATCGCCTGTTTAATGGTAGTGATGATCCATACTACAACGTGGTACATCACCAACGCCCACAGCGTCAGCCCGCTAAACTGGGATATTGCGAATGTCCTGAATTCGGCTTCGCGCGTTAGCGTTCCCCTGTTTTTTATGATTTCAGGCTATCTTTTTTTTGGCGAGCGCTGCGCGCAACCGCGGCATTTTTTACGTATCGCCCTCTGCCTTATCTTTTACAGCGTTGTCGCCCTGGCTTACATTTCACTTTTTACTTCGATCAACGTCGAGCTTTCGCTAAAAAATGTGCTGCAAAAACCCGTGTTTTACCACCTGTGGTTTTTCTTTGCGATTGCGGTGATCTACCTGGTATCGCCATTAATCCAGGTAAAAAACGTGAGCGGCAAAATGCTCCTGATGCTGATGGTGATCATTGGTATTATTGCTAACCCAAATACTGTGCCGCAAAAAATCGGCGGCGTTGAATGGTTGCCCATCAATCTGTATATCAGCGGCGACACGTTCTACTACATTCTCTACGGTATCCTGGGCCGCGCCATTGGAATGATGGAGACGCAAAAGCCATCGCTGACGCTTATCTGCACTGCCCTGTTCATCATCGCGGTATTTGTTATTTCTCGCGGCACATTGCATGAATTACGCTGGCGCGGAAATTTTGCCGATACCTGGTATCTGTATTGCGGTCCCATGGTGTTTATTTGCGCTGTCTCACTGTTCACGGTAGTTAAAAATAAGCTGAATGCGCGGACGTTACCTGGACTGGGGCTTATCTCCCGCCACTCGTTGGGTATTTATGGTTTCCACGCGCTGATTATCCATACGCTACGTACTAATGGTCTGGAGTTAAAACGTTGGCCGCCGTTAGACATCGTGTGGGTTTTTGCCGCGACGGTGACAGGAAGCCTGCTACTTTCCATGCTGTTACAGCGTATTGATAAACGGAAATGGGTTAGCTAAACGAATGATGGCTCCGGCCATCATTCATCATCACTGTAGGAAGCGTAAAGATCGGTTCCATATATACTGACCCCCAGCGCCACCAGACACAGTATTTTCAGCGCGCCCGCCAGCGCCAGGTTAAATACGCCGACCGCGACCATGCCGATGCCAAGCAACAGCAAAGATTTGCAACGAGAAAGCAAGCGGTCATTCCCCGTGTGTTCCTGGCGAATTAAGACTGGAAAACCGCACATGACGATTGCCGCAAAAAAATATCCCTTTTCGCTTAATGTATGACAGCCTGGCCACAGTCCCACCAGGTATACCACTGCACCGACAACTAACATTCCCAGGCCGAACATCCGTTTCCTGCGTGCAACGTGATCGTCCATCTCACTCTCCTTGTGGTTGTGTGAGACACATTAAGCGAAGAAATAGCGATGAAAAAGGCGCCTGCTCAGCAATAATATAAAAATCAGAAAACACACATACTTACTTCGATATAATTCAATAGAATTAATATTTACGGGAAATGCCTTTCAGCCAAAACCGAAAGGCATTCTGACTTATGACATCAACGGCAACAGCTGCTGATAGAGTCGACGGAAGGTTTCACGACGTTGTTGATAAACCGCATGACGCTGCGCATCGGGATAATGCGCCTGCTCCAGCGGCAACTGCGGCAATACATCGGCGAGCGGAGTCTGTTTATTCACCGCAATTTGCGCCAGACGCGCCGCGCCCAGCGCTGGCCCCACATCGCCGCCAGTACGATAATCAAGCTGTAGCCCGCTAATATCAGATAGCATCTGACGCCAGTATTCGCTGCGCGCCCCGCCGCCGATAAGCGTCACGCTGGCGGGTTTGACGCCGCAGGCGTGAACCACATCCATGCCATCCGCCAGAGCATATCCCACGCCTTCCAGTACCGCCCGCGCCAGTTCCGCCGGGCCATGCTGATGGGTTAAACCAAAGAAAACGCCTTTTGCCTGCGGATTATTGTGCGGCGTGCGCTCGCCGGACAGGTACGGCAAAAACCAGATCGGATCGGTATGCTCATCCGCCAGCTGCGCGGCGGCAATCAGCGTCGGGACGTTCTTCTGCCCGGTGAGTTTAGCCGCCCAGTCCAGACAAGAGGCGGCGCTCAACATTACAGACATTAAATGCCAGCGTTCCGGCAGCGCATGGCAAAAACTGTGTACTGCGCTCTCCGGTTTACTCAGAAAGCCGTCGCTGACGGCAAAATAGACGCCCGATGTTCCAAGTGAGAGCATCGCCTGTCCGGCATCGATCATTCCTACGCCGACTGCGCCAGCCGCATTGTCGCCGCCGCCCGCCACCACAGGTACTGCTGGCATTCCCCATGCGCTGGCTACCTCTGGCAGCAACGTTCCGGTAATGTCACTACCTTCAAATAACGCTGGCATCTGCTGTCGGGTTAAATGACAGGCGTTGAGCATAACGTCGCTCCAGTCGCGCTTTTTCACGTCCAGCCACATCGTTCCCGCTGCATCCGACATATCGCTGGCAAAGACGCCCGTCATTCGCAGCCGCAGAAAATCTTTCGGCAGCAGAACTTTGTCTATCTGGCGGAAAATATCCGGTTCGTGGCGCTGCACCCAGACTAATTTGGGCGCGGTAAAACCGGGCATCATCAGATTACCGGTTATCGCACGCGACTGCGGCACCTGTTTTTCCAGCCAGGCGCACTCTTCGCTACAGCGTCCGTCATTCCATAAAATCGCTGGTCGCAGAACCTGCTGACGGCTATCAAGCAATGTCGCGCCATGCATTTGTCCGGCGATGCCCAACGCCCGGACGCCACTTAACGACTGTTGCCGACCTAAACCTTTAACCGCACGATCCGTCGCCTGCCACCACTGCTCTGGTTCCTGTTCCGACCATAAGGGATGCGGACGCGATACGGTCAGTTTTTCAGTATGCGTAGCCAGCACATCGCCCTGCTCATTCAACAGGATAGCTTTTACACCCGATGTACCAAGATCGATCCCGATATACATATTGTGGGTTCCTTTACTGAAAGCGCCCGGCAGCGCTACGCTTACCGGGCTAATCACGACTACAGGCCGGGCTAACGCGGAGTCGCCCGGTAGATAGGGTTATTTATCAAACAGATAACGGTTAACCAGATTTTCTAACAGCTCCTGATGACCGCTTTGATGTACTGGCGCCAGATTATGCTGCTCCGCATACTGCGCCAGTTCGCCTAAGGAGAGTTGTCCTTTCAGAATCTGCTGCCCCAGCTCGCCATTCCAGCCGGCATAGCGCTTCGCCACGCGTTTATCCAGCTCGCCGTCTTCAACCATACGCGCGGCGATTTTCAGCGACAACGCCATCGTATCCATCGCGCCGATATGACCGTAGAACAGATCGTATTTATCGGTGCTCTGGCGACGAACTTTGGCGTCGAAGTTGAGACCGCCCGTCGTGAATCCGCCCGCTTTCAGGATTTCGTACATCACCAGCGCGTTCTCTTCAACGCTAATCGGGAACTGATCGGTATCCCAGCCCAGTTGCGCATCGCCGCGGTTGGCGTCAACGGAGCCAAAAATACCCAGCGCGATAGCGGTCGCGATTTCATGGTGGAACGAATGACCCGCCAGCGTCGCGTGGTTCGCCTCAATGTTCACTTTGATCTCTTTTTCCAGGCCGAACTGTTTGAGGAAGCCATAAACCGTTGCAACGTCATAATCATACTGATGTTTAGTCGGTTCCTGCGGTTTCGGTTCAATCAGCAGCGTGCCCTGGAAACCCATTTTATGTTTGTGCTCAACCACCATTTGCATAAAGCGGCCAATCTGTTCGCGTTCCTGGCGCAGATCGGTATTCAGCAACGTTTCATAACCTTCGCGCCCGCCCCACAGCACGTAATTTTCGCCGCCCAGTTTATGCGTGGCGTTCATTGCCGTAACCACTTGCGTCGCTGCCCAGCTAAAGACTTCCGGATCCGGGTTAGTGGCGGCGCCTGCGCCATAGCGCGGGTTGGTAAAGCAGTTCGCCGTTCCCCACAGCAGTTTTACGCCGCTCTGCTCCTGTTTCGCCGCCAGCACATCCACCATCTGTGCGAAGTTGTTTTTATATTCTTTCAACGACGCGCCTTCCGGCGACACATCCACGTCATGGAAGCAATAAAAAGGCACATTCAGTTTGTGGAAAAATTCAAACGCCACGTCCGCTTTGCGTTTCGCCAGCTCCAGCGCTTCGCCCGGTTGCTGCCACGGACGATTAAACGCGCCTACACCAAACATATCCGCGCCGTTCCAGCAGAAGGTATGCCAGTAACAGGCCGCGAAACGCAGGTGATCTTCCATACGTTTACCTAAAACCAGCTCGTCGGGATTGTAATGACGAAATGCCAGCGGGTTAGTCGATTGAGGGCCTTCATAGCGAACACGATCGAGTTGGTCAAAATAAGCCTGCATAGTGAGCTCCATAATCAGATAAGACGGCAAGTAAACGACATAACGTCATACTGGAATTTCCTGATTTATTGCTCAATTACGTTATTTCACACCGCTATTAAGAGAATCCCCAAATGTGCTCTGGCTCTCAAAAAAACGCTGAAAACCACAGAAGAAAAAAGCGATCGAGATCGAATCCTGGCAAATAAACAAAAAACCGTAATATATAGATAAGAAATGACAATTGTCATCCGCCGTTTGCTGTGATGAATTTCGCATAACGTTTCAGGCGCAAAATAATTTGTCATCATTCGCCAGACCGTTATGTCAGCCGTTTTGATAGTATCCATGAGTCCAGGTTCACTTTTGCAGGATATATCCTCATGTTTGATAAACGTCACCGCATCACTCTGTTATTTAACGCGAATAAAGCCTATGACCGTCAGGTAGTGGAGGGGGTGGGTGAATATTTACAAGCCTCGCAATCCGAATGGGATATATTTATTGAGGAAGATTTCCGTGCCCGTATCGATAACATTAAAGAGTGGTTAGGCGACGGCGTTATTGCCGATTACGATGATGACGATATCGCGCAATTATTAGCCGATGTCGACGTACCCATTGTCGGGGTCGGCGGTTCTTACCATCTTGCTGAAAATTATCCCGCCGTTCATTACATCGCCACCGATAATCATGCGCTCGTTGAAAGCGCTTTCCTGCATTTAAAAGAAAAAGGCGTTAACCGCTTCGCGTTTTACGGTTTGCCCGACTCCAGCCGCAAACATTGGGCGGCGGAACGGGAATACGCCTTTCGCCAGCTGGTCGCCGAGGAAAAATACCGCGGCGTAGTCTATCAGGGGCTGGAAACCGCGCCGGAAAACTGGCAGCACGCGCAAAATCGCCTCGCCGACTGGCTTCAGACGCTGCCGCCGCAAACCGGCATTATTGCCGTAACGGATGCCCGCGCCCGTCACGTATTGCAGGCCTGTGAACACCTGCATATTCCGGTGCCGGAAAAACTTTGCGTTATCGGTATTGATAACGAAGAGTTAACCCGTTACCTGTCGCGCGTCGCGCTTTCCTCCGTCGCGCAGGGGGCGCGGCAAATGGGCTATCAGGCGGCGAAACTGCTGCACCGTTTGCTGGCGCGCGAAGAGATGCCGTTACAGCGCATTCTGGTGCCGCCGGTGCGCGTCATTGCGCGCCGCTCGACAGACTATCGCTCCCTGACCGATCCGGCGGTTATCCAGGCGATGCACTTTATTCGTAACCATGCCTGTAAGGGCATTAAAGTCGAGCAGGTGCTGGACGCGGTTGGGATTTCACGTTCAAACCTGGAAAAACGTTTTAAGGAAGAAGTTGGCGAGACGATACATGCGCTGATCCACGCCGAAAAGCTGGAAAAAGCGCGTAGTTTGTTGATTTCCACCACGTTGGCGATAAACGAAATTTCGCAAATGTGCGGCTACCCGTCACTGCAATATTTCTATTCGGTGTTTAAAAAGGAATACGTCACTACGCCTAAGGAGTATCGCGACCAGCATAGTGAAGCGTTGTTGTAGTTTATCCAGCCTACAGACGCCTTGTAAGCCGGATAGCGTAGCGCCATCCGGCACACAGAATTACATATGCGCGGCGATCAGACGCTGGTTGTCCTGGTACATCGCGAACAAGTAGTTGTTATAGCGCGACCCCTGGGTAGAGTAACCCTTCAGCTTATGAATCATCGCCGTGGCGGTGACTTCCTGATCCGCCTTACGCAGTTGGGCGCGCGACTTGCGGAAAGAAGAATAAGCCGGATGCGTGTTCAGGTTGGCGACATACGCGCTCACCGACTCCTCAACCGACGCGAATTGCGAGTAACCTTTCACCTTACCCGGCGTATTGGTACAACGCCCTTTCGTACACTTCATGCCGAACAGGTTGTTGTTGCTACGCGCCAGTTTAGAGGTTCCCCAGCCGCTTTCCGCCGCCGCCATCGTCGCCACCATGCTGGTTGGGATAATGTCGACGCGCTCCAGCAACGTATTCCACGGAATACGACGCGTGTTGCCGGACCAGCTCACTTTATAGCGCTTCGCGATATCTTTCATACGCGCGCGCTCAGACGGCGACCAGCGGTTCTGGTACTGTTTTGAGATCAGCCAATTACGGTCCGCGGTAATCGCGGCATTTTGGCTGGTGATGTAAGGCATAACGGTCCGGAGAAACGCTTTTTTTCTGGGGGTTCCGGAAGGGTATTTTCGCAAATCAGGAAGTGAACTGCTCTTTGCACTATTGCGAGAATACTCTTGTTTACTGCTAACCTGTTTATAACTTGTCTCAGTTACGTGGGACTTTTGACTCATTTGTGTTGCGTGCGTCTTTGCCAGCACCTCACCCGAAAATGCGATGGTGAGTAACATAAGAATCATTGCCCCATATCGTCGCATGGGAGTCAATATCATTAGGTCTCCTGGTCGGATTGATACATTCCAACACCTTTTATTTTTCACGAAGTTAAGGTTTGAACCCCAAATTCTAGCAAAAATAGGCTTAAAAAGCACCTCAGGGAATAGTCTTAATCCGAAACTATGTCAACTATTAACGATAACAGGTAGCAATAATGCCAATAAAATGTGGTGCTTATCGCAAATAGAGGCGTTTTTTTGCGCCTCGTCGCTCACCCTCGCGCCTCCTCCTGCGCGACTCTCTGCTGGGGAGGAGTTCATTCGCCTAAAAACCAGGCAAGCTGATGAATATTGCCCACAAAGGATAGCGTGATGAAACTTGCCGCCTTCGCTCTGACGCTGATACCCGGTATCGCGATCGCCTCATCATGGACCTCACCCGGTTTTCCGACTTTCTCGACGCAGGAAACCGGGCGCTTTACCAGCCATGCTGCATTAACAAAAGGTACACGCGCGTTAACGCTCCATATTGACCAGCAGTGCTGGCAGCCCTCCGGCGCCATAAAACTCAACCAGATGTTGTCGTTAAAACCCTGCGAAGGCGCGCCGCCGCAATGGCGTTTGTTTAAAGATGGCGACTATACGATAACGGTAGATACCCGCTCCGGTACGCCGACCCTGTTGTTATCGATAAAAACTGAACCTGAACGCACCGCGCAGCTCGCCCGCCAGTGTCCCGTCTGGGATGGTTCGCCGCTCACGCTGGATGTTCGCCAGACCTTTCCGGAAGGGACGGTAGTGCGCGATTATTACAGTGGTCAAACCGATACCGTCCAAAACGGGCAAATCACGCTGCGACCTGCCGACAGCCACGGGCTTTTATTGCTGGAACGCGCGGAAACCCATGCGTCGGCGCCTTTTAACTGGCGCAACGCCACCGTTTATTTTGTGCTTACGGATCGCTTTCGCAATGGCGATCCAACCAATGACCACAGCTATGGTCGCCATAAGGATGGTATGCAAGAGATTGGCACTTTCCACGGCGGCGATTTGCGCGGGTTGACGAGTCAACTGGACTATCTACAGCAATTAGGCGTGAACGCCTTGTGGATAAGCTCGCCGTTTGAACAGATCCACGGCTGGGTCGGCGGCGGAACAAAAGGCGATTTTCCTCATTACGCCTATCACGGCTATTACACTCAGGACTGGACGACGCTGGATGCCAATATGGGCAACGAAGCCGATCTCCGCGCGCTGGTCGACGGCGCGCACCAGCGCGGCATCCGTATTTTATTTGACGTAGTAATGAATCATGCCGGTTACGCTACGCTGGAGGATATGCAGGAGTATCAGTTTGGCGCGCTCTATTTATCCGGCGCGGAACGGCAAAAAATTCTCGGCGATCGCTGGACAAACTGGCGACCCGCCGCCGGACAAAGCTGGCACAGCTTTAACGACTACATCAACTTCAGCGACAGCGCCGCCTGGGAAAAATGGTGGGGGAAAAAGTGGATTCGTACCGATATTGGCGACTACGACAGTCCGGGATTTGACGATTTAACCCTGTCGCTGGCCTTCCTGCCGGATATAAAAACGGAATCTACCACGCCTTCCGGCCTACCCGTGTTCTATGCCAACAAACCCGATACTAAAGCAAAGTTCATTGAGGGCTATACGCCACGGGATTATCTGACTCACTGGTTAAGCCAGTGGGTGCATGATTACGGCATTGACGGGTTCCGGGTCGATACTGCCAAAAACGTTGAGCTTCCTGCCTGGCAACAGCTAAAAACCCAGGCCAGCGCGGCGTTACGTGAATGGAAGCAGGCCAATCCGGACAAAGCGCTGGATGATAGCCCGTTCTGGATGACTGGCGAAGCGTGGGGCCACGGCGTCATGAAAAGTGATTATTATCGCTATGGTTTCGACGCGATGATCAATTTTGATTATCAGGAGCAGGCGGCGAAAGCGGTCGATTGCCTGGCGGAAATGGGGCCAGTCTGGCAGCAGATGGCGGATAAAATGCAGGATTTCAACGTATTAAGTTACCTCTCCTCGCATGATACGCGCCTTTTCCGTGAGGGCGGTGATAAGGCGGCGGAACTGCTGCTGCTTTCGCCGGGCGCGGTGCAGATCTTTTACGGCGATGAATCCGCTCGTCCCTTCGGCCCCACCGGCTCCGACCCGCTGCAAGGCACCCGTTCAGATATGAACTGGCAGGACGTGAGCGGAAAGTCAGCCGCAGCCGTCGCGCACTGGCAGCGTATTAGCCAGTTCCGCGCCAGACATCCCGCCATCGGCGCAGGCCAACAAACCACGCTGACGCTAAAACACGGGTACGGTTTTGTACGCCAGTACGGCGACGATACGGTGATGGTCGTCTGGGCGGGCCGCCGCTAATCGTGGCGCTACCGGTCTCCTCGCGTACCGGTAGCCCCTTCAAAATAAAAAACTAACCTGATAAAAATTTGTAGCATAAAACATCAACACTACCGCCTGACCCCCATTTGCGCCCCGCCATTTGTAGCGTTATGGTTATCCACTTTGACAGACAGTTCGATAGATCACCCGTTATGACATTTTCACTTTTCGGCGATAAATTTACCCGCCATTCAGGCATTACCCGCCTGATGGAGGATCTCAACGACGGCTTACGCACGCCAGGCGCCATCATGCTTGGCGGCGGTAACCCGGCACATATCCCTGCAATGCAGGATTATTTCCAGACGCTACTGACAGATATGGTAGAAAGCGGCAAAGCCGCTGATGCGCTTTGTAATTATGACGGTCCCCAGGGAAAAACGGCGCTACTGAATGCACTGGCCGTACTGCTACGTGAAACGCTGGGATGGGATATCGAACCACAGAATATTGCGCTGACAAATGGCAGTCAGAGCGCGTTTTTCTACTTATTTAATCTCTTCGCCGGACGTCGCGCCGACGGCAGTACGAAAAAGGTACTATTCCCGCTTGCGCCGGAATACATCGGCTATGCGGATTCCGGTCTGGAAGACGACCTCTTCGTTTCGGCGCGCCCGAATATTGAGCTGCTGCCGGAAGGCCAGTTTAAGTATCACGTCGATTTTGAGCATCTGCACATCGGCGAAGAAACGGGGATGATTTGCGTCTCGCGCCCGACCAACCCAACCGGTAACGTTATCACCGACGAAGAGCTGATGAAGCTGGACAGACTGGCGAATCAGCACAACATCCCACTGGTGATTGATAACGCTTACGGCGTACCGTTTCCGGGCATTATCTTTAGCGAGGCGCGCCCGCTGTGGAATCCCAATATTATCCTATGCATGAGCCTCTCGAAGCTGGGGCTGCCCGGTTCCCGCTGCGGGATTATCATCGCCAATGATAAGACGATTTCCGCCATTGCCAACATGAACGGCATTATCAGCCTTGCGCCCGGCGGCATGGGTCCGGCGATGATGTGCGAAATGATTAAGCGTAACGATCTGCTGCGGCTGTCGGAAACGGTTATCAAACCTTTCTACTATCAGCGCGTTCAACAGACGATCGCGATCATTCGTCGCTATTTATCCGAAGAACGCTGCCTGATTCATAAACCGGAAGGCGCAATATTTTTGTGGCTGTGGTTTAAAGATCTGCCGATTACCACCGAGCTACTCTATCAACGCTTGAAAGCGCGCGGCGTGCTGATGGTGCCGGGCCACTATTTCTTTCCCGGGCTGGATAAACCCTGGCCCCACACACACCAGTGTATGCGGATGAACTACGTGCCTGAACCGGACAAAATCGAGGCGGGCGTAAAAATTCTGGCAGAAGAGATTGAACGCGCCTGGCGTGAAGGCTGACGGTTATTCCGGCCATCATGCAGGCCGGAACGACGTTCAGAAAGGTTGAGTATAGAGGCGCTGGCGCTGCACGTGTGCTGCGTCAACGCACTGTAACGCACTGGTCGGGCAGGCTTCCACGCACGCCGGCCCCGCTTCACGATGCCAGCAAAGATCGCATTTAATCGCCTGCGCGCCTGACGCGGACGCCACCACGGTCATCGCACCAAATGGGCAAGCCAGCATACAGCTTTTACAACCAATGCAGCGCGATGGCGTCACGAAGATATGCCCCCGATCACGGCGAATCGCCTGTACCGGGCAGACATTCGCGCACGGCGCGTCCTCACACTGATGGCAGACCGTGGCCGTGGTGAAGCTATCCTCTTTTATCACCCGGATACGCGGCACAAAGTCCGCCGTCGTCACCGCCGCGCTATTCTGCTGTTCCTGGTGCGACACCACGCAGGCGACCTCGCAGGTACGACACCCGATACACGCCGACGCATCCGCCATAATAAACCGGTTCATTGTTCTCCCCCTGCGTTAAAACGCCAGAATGCCAGAGAGCCATTCCCCGCCGCTTTGATCCCACTACGCAAACGGACAAATTTTGTCAGATGCCTGATAAAACCTGGCGAGCTGTCTTATTCGCGAACGGTAAATCCCAGCTCATTAGAGATAGCCTGTGCGGTTTCACGCAACGGTTTGAGCAGATTTTTCTCGCCGATCTGTTTTAGCCGTGACGTCGACAGTGAAATAGAAATGGCGTAAGGCACTCGATGGTGAATATCAAACACAGGCACAGCAATACAGGAAACGCCCAGTTCATTTTCTTCGCGATCCATCGCCATGCTGGTTTCACGAATTTGCGCCAGCTCATCGTACATTGCTGGTAAATCGGTAATGGTATTACGAGTCAGCGGCTGGATCTGATCTTTATGGCTTTCCCAGTAAGACGCCACATAATCCGGCTGACCAAACGCCATATAAATTTTCCCCATCGCCGAGCAGTACAGCGGCATATGCTGGCCAATGTAGGCACGCGTGCGCAGCATACCGGTGGTCGGTTCCAGCTTATAAATCAGGATAGCGTGGTCATCTTCACGGCTGGAAAAATTCACCGTCTCGCCGGTGGCCAGGTTGAGCGCCTCAAGGTGCGGTGCCGCAACGTGGATGATATTCAGCGATGACAGGGCTTTTTGGCCGACGGCAATAAACTTTGTCGTCAGACGGTAGCTTCCGGCCGCCGGCGCTGGCGTCACGTATCCGCAGGATTGAAGCCCCTGCAACAAACGATGGACGGTACTCTTGTTCAACCCCGCCAGCTCCGACAGGTGCGCCAGTGGGCAACCGTTCGGGTAGTTACTCAAAATTTCTATCAACATCAGGCCACGAAACAGGCTCTGACTCCCCGCAGGCTTCTCTTTATCGTTGTTCTGGCTCATCAGAAAACTCTCTCCTTTCTTGGGCGATCAGATGGTAGCTCAAAGTGTGTTGCAGTTCACGATATCAGCATAAAAAACATAACCCGATGATTTTAATCGTTTTTAAAAACCTTCTCTGGCGTTGCCATGTCAATTTTTGATCTATATATTTGGAACTACATTTCGTATTATGAAATTTATCGACAAAAAAACATACTAAAATTTCTAACAATCGACCAGGAGAACAGGGATGAAAGTAACTTTCGAAGAGTTAAAAGGGGCCTTCTACCGCGTCTTGCGGTCGCGGAATATTGCGGAAGATACCGCCGACGCCTGCGCGGAAATGTTCGCTCGCACCACCGAGTCCGGTGTCTATTCCCACGGCGTGAACCGCTTTCCCCGCTTCATTCAGCAACTGGATAACGGCGACATTATTCCTGATGCTAAACCGCAGCGGGTTACCAGCCTCGGCGCCATCGAACAGTGGGATGCTCAGCGCGCTATCGGCAACCTGACGGCGAAAAAGATGATGGACCGGGCCATCGAGCTGGCTTCCGATCATGGTATTGGCCTGGTGGCGTTACGTAATGCTAACCACTGGATGCGCGGCGGCAGCTACGGCTGGCAGGCGGCGGAAAAAGGCTATATCGGCATTTGCTGGACCAACTCCATCGCCGTCATGCCGCCGTGGGGCGCGAAAGAGTGCCGTATCGGTACCAATCCGCTGATCGTCGCCATCCCGTCTACGCCGATCACGATGGTAGATATGTCGATGTCGATGTTCTCCTACGGAATGTTAGAAGTTAACCGTCTGGCGGGCCGCGAACTGCCGGTGGACGGCGGTTTCGACGATAACGGTCAGTTGACCAAAGAACCGGGCGTTATCGAGAAAAATCGCCGCATTTTACCGATGGGTTACTGGAAAGGATCTGGTCTGTCGATTGTGCTGGACATGATTGCCACCCTGCTTTCCAACGGTTCTTCCGTTGCCGAAGTGACCCAGGAAAACAGCGATGAGTATGGCGTCTCACAGATTTTCATCGCCATAGAAGTGGATAAGCTGATCGATGGCGCAACCCGCGATGCCAAACTGCAGCGGATTATGGATTTCATCACCACCGCTGAACGCGCCGACGACAACGTCGCTATCCGGCTGCCCGGCCACGAATTTACCAAATTGCTGGATGACAACCGCCGTCACGGTATCACCATTGACGACAGCGTCTGGGCCAAAATTCAGGCGCTGTAAGGAGCCACATCATGATTTTTGGACATATTGCGCAGCCTAATCCGTGCCGGCTACCGTCGGCCATAGAGCAGGCGCTCGATTTCCTGCGCAATACGGACTTTCGCACGCTGGAACCTGGCGTAGTGGAAATCGACGGCAAAAATATCTTCGCGCAGATTATCGATATGACCACCCGCGATGCTGCTGAAAATCGTCCGGAGGTTCATCGCCGCTATCTGGATATTCAGTTTCTGGCATGGGGCGAAGAGAAAATTGGGGTTGCCATTGATACCGGTAATAATCAAATCAGCGAGTCATTATTAGAACAGCGCGATATTATTTTTTATCACGACAGTGAACATGAATCATTCATTGAAATGATACCGGGAAGTTATGCCCTGTTTTTCCCGCAGGATGTTCATCGTCCAGGTTGTAATAAAAGCATTGCTACGCCGATACGGAAAATAGTCGTAAAAGTCGCCATAGACGTTTTATAAAATAGAGTTTACTGGAGCACAAAATGAAAAATAATACCGGTTATATTATCGGTGCGTACCCTTGTGCACCCTCATTTCACCAGAAGAGTGAAGAGGAAGAGACGGAATTCTGGCGGCAACTCTCTGATACTCCGGATATCCAGGGGCTGGAGCAGCCTTGTCTTGAACATCTTCACCCACTCGGCGACGAGTGGTTATTGCGCCATACACCGGGAAACTGGCAAATCGTGGTCACCGCGATAATGGAAACCATGCGCCGCCGTAGCGAAAACGGCGGTTTTGGATTAGCGTCCTGTGACGAGGAACAGCGTAAAGCCTGCGTGGAGTACTATCGTCATCTGCATCAGAAGATCAATAAAATCAATGGGAACAATACCGGCAAAGTCATAGCCCTTGAGCTTCATGCCGCTCCTCTGGCGGGCAATCCGAACGTGGCGCAGGCAACCGACGCCTTTGCGCGCTCATTAAAAGAGATTGCCAACTGGGACTGGTCCTGCGACCTGGTGCTTGAACACTGCGACGCGGTGACCGGCCCCGCACCGCGCAAAGGATTCTTACCGTTAGTAAACGTACTGGAAACTATTGCCGACTATGACATAAGCGTCTGCATTAACTGGGCGCGCTCGGCTATTGAAGGGCGGGATACCTCTCTACCACTGATCCACACGCAGCAGGCCAAACAGGCTGGAAAACTCGGGGCGCTGATGTTCTCCGGTACAACGCTGGATGGAGAATACGGCGAATGGCAGGACCTCCATGCTCCGTTTGCACCTTTCTGTCCACAAAGTCTGATGACGGAGAAACATGTTAAAGAACTCATTACCTCCGCCGCTCCCGAACTGTTGCAGTTTACCGGTATTAAATTGTTGGAAATCAATGCCAGTGCCGATATTAATCACCGCATAAATATATTACGCGATGGTATTAACATGATGAAAAAGGCCACACGCCGCTAACCTGAATTAAACATCATCACCTTAATTCTCGGCCTGCAACTCAACGTTGCGCCGACCTAATATAAACCAAACATAAGAAATTAAGTTCCACTATTCAGCATCGAAAGAAATAAGTTTCTATAACCTGATGGAGTCGTTATGAAGCGGGTACTTGAGGGCATACTTGCGGTATTAATTGCCGTACTTTCCTGCATTGTATTTATTAACGTTATTTTACGTTACGGTTTTGAGAGCAGTATTTTGTCGGTAGATGAACTATCACGTTATCTATTTGTATGGCTGACGTTTATTGGCGCCATCGTTGCATTTATGGATAACGCTCACGTTCAGGTCACTTTTGTGGTGGAAAAACTTTCGCCAGCGAATCAGCGTCGACTCTCGCTGCTGACGCATTCGCTGATTTTATTGTTATGCCTCGCATTAGGCTGGGGCAGCCTGCAAAAAGCGTTGCAGGACTGGAGCGATCACTCGCCAATCCTCGGTTTACCGATCGGCCTGATGTATATCGCCTGTCTGCCCACAAGCGTTGCTATCGCGTTAATCGAGCTGCGTCGGCTTTATCACTTAATAACGCGTAACGATTCCTTTCAACAACCACAGCAAGGAGCCTAATCATGGCCGTGGTGATATTTCTCTGCTGCCTGCTCGGCGGGATCGCGATAGGTTTACCCATCGCCTGGTCGCTGTTGCTTTGCGGCGCTGCTCTGATGACATACCTGGATATGTTTGACGTGCAGATTATGGCGCAAACCCTGGTTAACGGCGCGGACAGTTTCTCCCTGCTGGCCATTCCCTTTTTTGTTTTGGCCGGTGAAATCATGAACGCGGGCGGCCTGTCAAAGCGAATTGTCGACCTGCCGATGAAGCTGGTCGGCCATAAGCCCGGCGGCCTGGGCTACGTGGGCGTTATTGCGGCAATGATTATGGCCAGCCTTTCCGGCTCTGCGGTAGCAGATACCGCTGCGGTCGCCGCGCTGCTGGTGCCGATGATGCGCTCCGCAAACTACCCGATCAACCGCTCCGTTGGGTTAATCGCTTCCGGCGGGATCATTGCGCCAATTATTCCCCCCTCGATTCCTTTTATTATCTTCGGCGTTTCCAGCGGCTTGTCGATCAGCAAGCTGTTTATGGCCGGGATCGCACCGGGCATCATGATGGGCGCGGCGCTTATGCTCACCTGGTGGTGGCAGGCCGGGCGATTAAATCTCCCTTCTCAGCCCAAAGCAACACCGCGTGAAATCTGGCAATCATTGGTTTCAGGTATCTGGGCGCTGTTTCTACCGGTGATTATTATCGGCGGCTTCCGTTCCGGACTTTTCACGCCAACGGAGGCAGGGGCGGTCGCCGCGTTTTACGCCCTGTTTGTCGCCGTGGTTATCTATCGGGAATTAACGTTTTCCAGTCTCTACCACGTGCTGGTCAATGCCGCCAAAACGACGTCAGTCGTCATGTTTCTGGTGGCCGCGGCCCAGGTATCCGCCTGGCTGATTACGATCGCGGAATTACCCATGATGGTGTCAGATTTGCTGCAGCCGCTGGTCGACTCTCCGCGACTCTTATTTATCGTCATTATGATCTCAATTATGGTCGTCGGTATGGTGATGGATTTAACGCCAACGGTGTTAATTCTTACCCCTGTATTATTGCCATTAGTTAAAGAAGCCAATATTGACCCGATTTATTTCGGCGTCATGTTCATTATTAACTGCTCTATTGGATTAATCACACCGCCCGTTGGCAACGTCCTCAACGTTATTTCCGGGGTAGCAAAATTGAAATTTGATGACGCGGTAAGAGGCGTATTCCCTTACGTTGTCGTACTGATGTCGCTGCTGGTTTTATTTATTTTTATTCCCGAGCTAATTATCACACCGCTTAAATGGATTAATTAAAGGATAATATTATGAAATTACACGTTATTGCTCGTTCATTATTGATAGCTGGTCTGACGGTTTTCAGCGTGTCGTCTCTGGCGGCGCAATCTTTACGTTTTGGTTATGAAACACCGCAAACTGACTCCCAACATATTGCCGCGAAAAAATTTAACGAACTATTAAAAGAAAAAACTAACGGCGAATTAACGCTAAAACTCTTTCCTGACAGCACATTAGGTAACGCCCAGGCAATGATCAGCGGGGTGCGCGGCGGAACTATTGATATGGAAATGTCCGGTTCGAACAATTTCACCGGCCTGGCCCCTGTATTCAACTTACTTGATGTCCCCTTCCTGTTTCGCGATACCGCGCATGCGCATAAAACGCTCGACGGCAAAGTCGGCGATGAACTGAAAAAATCACTCGATTCAAAAGGGTTAAAAGTCCTCGCCTACTGGGAAAACGGCTGGCGCGACGTCACCAACTCCCGCGCGCCGGTAAAAACGCCGGGCGATTTGAAAGGCTTAAAAATCCGCACTAACAACAGCCCAATGAATATCGCGGCCTTTAAAATCTTCGGCGCGAACCCTATTCCGATGCCGTTCTCCGAAGTCTATACCGGCCTCGAAACCCGTACGATTGATGCCCAGGAACACCCTATCAACGTCGTGTGGTCAGCGAAATTCTATGAGGTACAGAAATACCTCTCCCTCACTCATCACGCCTATTCGCCTCTGCTGCTGGTGATCAATAAAGCCAAATTCGACGCTTTAAGCCCGCAGTTCCAGGAGGCACTGCTGAGTTCCGCCAAAGAAGCGGGTGACTATCAGCGCAAACTGGTCGCCGAAGATCAGCAAAAAATTATCGATGGCATGAAAGAAGCCGGAGTTGAAGTCCTGACCGATATCGACCGTAAAGCCTTCAACGATGCTCTGGGCAGCCAGGTGCGCGATATGTTCCTGAAAGACAACCCGCAGGGCGCCGATCTCCTGAAAGCCGTGGACGAGGTGCAATAAGTCATGAGCAACTACTGGCTGGGGTTAGATTGTGGTGGGAGTTGGCTAAAAGCCGGGTTGTACGATGGCGCAGGCCGGGAAGTAGCGGTGCAACGCCTGCCGCTGCACGCTTTAAGCCCGCAGCCAGGCTGGGTTGAACGCGATATGACCGAGCTGTGGCGACAGTGCGGCTCGGTCATCAACAAACTGCTGACGCACACGGGGGTGAGCGGCTCACAAATCCGCGGTCTGGGTATTTCAGCCCAAGGGAAAGGCCTGTTTCTGTTAGATAAAAGCGATCGGCCATTAGGTAAAGCGATTCTCTCTTCCGACCGTCGCGCCATGGAAATTGTCCGGCGCTGGCAAAAAGAAGCGGTTCCGCAAAAACTCTACCCGCTGACTCGGCAAACTCTCTGGACCGGGCATCCGGTCTCCCTTTTACGCTGGGTAAAAGAGAATGAGCCGCAGCGCTACGCGCAGATAGGCAGCGTCATGATGACGCATGACTATCTGCGCTGGTGCTTAACCGGCGTAAAGGGCTGTGAAGAGAGCAATATCTCCGAGTCCAACCTCTACAACATGGCGACGGGCCAGTACGACACGCGCCTGACCGAATGGCTGGGCATCAGCGAAATCGACAGCGCGCTGCCCCCCGTGGTGGGTTCAGCAGAAATATGCGGGGAAATCACCGCTCAGGCGGCCGCCATAACCGGTCTGGCGGCGGGTACCCCCGTCGTCGGCGGCCTGTTTGATGTGGTTTCCACCGCCCTTTGCGCCGGTATTGAGGATGAATCGACCCTCAATGCGGTGATGGGTACCTGGGCCGTCACCAGCGGCATCGTTCACGGCCTGCGAGACCATGAGGCCCACCCTTACGTCTATGGCCGCTACGTCAATGACGGGCAGTATATCGTTCACGAAGCCAGCCCGACCTCTTCCGGCAACCTTGAATGGTTCACCGCCCAGTGGGGCGCCCTCTCTTTTGATGAGATCAACCAGGCGGTTGCCAGCCTGCCGAAAGCCGGTAGCGACCTTTTTTTTCTGCCGTTTCTCTACGGCAGCAATGCCGGGCTGGAGATGACCTGCGGCTTTTATGGCATGCAGGCGCTGCACACCCGCGCGCACCTGCTGCAGGCGATTTATGAAGGCGTGGTCTTCAGCCATATGACCCACCTCAACCGCATGCGTGAACGTTTTACCGACGTTTGCGCCCTGCGCGTTACCGGCGGCCCGGCCCACTCCGACGTCTGGATGCAGATGCTGGCGGACGTCAGCGGTTTACGCATTGAACTGCCGCAGGTGGAGGAGACCGGCTGCTTCGGCGCGGCGCTGGCTGCCCGCGTCGGCACCGGCGTATATCGCGATTTCCGCGAAGCCCAACGCGACCTGCAGCACCCGGTGCGCACGCTGCTGCCGGACATGACCGCGCACGCCCTCTATCAGCGTAAATACCGCCAATACCAGGATTTGATTACCGCACTACAGGGCTATCACGCCCGTATTAAGGAGCACGCATTATGAGCCGACCATTACTGCAACTGGCGCTCGACCACACCAGCCTGGAAGCAGCCCAACGCGATGTCGCCCTGCTACAGGATCATGTCGATATCGTTGAGGCCGGAACCATCCTTTGTTTAACCGAAGGCCTTAGCGCGGTGAAAGCCCTGCGAGCGCAGTGCCCGGAAAAAATCATCGTCGCCGACTGGAAAGTGGCCGATGCCGGAGAAACCCTGGCGCAGCAGGCTTTTGGCGCTGGCGCTAACTGGATGACTATCATCTGCGCTGCGCCGCTCGCAACCGTCGAGAAAGGCCATGCCGTCGCGCAATCCTGCGGCGGTGAAATTCAGATAGAACTGTTCGGCAACTGGACGCTGGACGACGCCCGAGACTGGTATCGCGTCGGGGTTCGCCAGGCGATTTACCACCGCGGACGCGATGCGCAGGCCAGCGGGCAGCAGTGGGGCGAAGCGGATCTGGCGCGCATGAAGGCGTTGTCCGACATTGGCCTTGAACTGTCAATTACCGGCGGCATTACCCCAGCGGATCTGCCGCTGTTCCGCGACATTAACGTCAAGGCATTTATCGCCGGACGTGCGCTGGCAGGTGCCGCCCATCCGGCGCAGGTCGCAGCCGAATTCCACGCCCAAATTGACGCCATTTGGGGAGAAAAGCATGCGTAATCATCCATTAGGTATTTACGAGAAAGCGCTGGCGAAAGACCTCAGTTGGCCAGAGCGGCTGGTGCTGGCAAAAAGCTGCGGTTTTGATTTTGTTGAGATGTCGGTGGATGAAACCGACGAACGTCTCTCACGCCTGGAGTGGACCTCGGCCCAACGCGCTTCGCTGGTGAACGCGATGCTGGAAAGCGGCGTCGCCATCCCGTCGATGTGCCTCTCCGCCCATCGTCGCTTCCCTTTTGGCAGCCGCGACGAAGCGGTACGCCAGCGGGCGCGTGAAATCATGACCAAAGCCATTCGCCTGGCGCGCGATCTCGGTATCCGCACCATTCAGCTAGCAGGTTACGACGTCTATTACGAAGAACACGACGAAGGCACCCAACAACGTTTCGCCGAAGGGCTGGCGTGGGCGGTGGAACAGGCCGCAGCGGCGCAGGTGATGCTGGCGGTGGAGATCATGGATACCGCGTTTATGAACTCCATCAGCAAGTGGAAAAAGTGGGACGAGATGCTTTCGTCACCGTGGTTCACCGTTTATCCAGACGTCGGCAACCTCAGCGCCTGGGGGAACGACGTGACCGCCGAGCTGAAGCTGGGTATCGACCGTATCGCCGCTATCCACCTGAAAGACACGCTGCCGGTGACCGGTGACAGCCCCGGCCAGTTCCGCGACGTGCCGTTTGGCGAAGGATGCGTTGATTTTGTCGGCATCTTCAAAACGCTGCATGAGCTGAATTATCGCGGTTCATTTCTGATTGAGATGTGGACAGAGAAAGCCAGCGAGCCGGTGCTGGAAATTATCCAGGCCCGCCGCTGGATTGAATCACGGATGCAGGAAGGAGGTTTCACATGTTAGAGCAACTGAAAGCCGAGGTGCTGGCGGCCAACCTGGCCCTCCCGGCGCACGGGCTGGTCACCTTTACCTGGGGCAACGTCAGCGCGGTCGATGAGACGCGCAAGCTGATGGTCATTAAGCCTTCCGGCGTCGAATATGAGGTGATGACCGCCGACGATATGGTGGTGGTAGAGATCGCCAGCGGTAAGGTCGTTGAAGGCAACAAAAAACCGTCGTCCGATACCGCGACCCATCTGGCGCTCTATCGCCGCTATCCGCAGATCGGTGGGATCGTGCATACCCATTCCCGCCATGCGACGATCTGGTCGCAGGCCGGGCTCGATCTGCCCGCCTGGGGCACCACCCACGCCGACTATTTCTATGGCGCGATCCCCTGTACCCGACTGATGACCGTTGAGGAAATTAACGGCGAGTACGAGTATCAGACCGGCGAGGTGATTATTAAAACCTTTGAAGAGCGCGGTCTGGATCCGGCGCAAATCCCGGCGGTATTGGTTCATTCACACGGCCCGTTTGCCTGGGGTAAAAATGCCGCCGATGCCGTCCACAACGCCGTGGTGCTTGAGGAGTGTGCCTATATGGGGCTGTTCTCGCGCCAGCTGGCCCCGCAGCTACCGGATATGCAGCCTGAACTGCTCGATAAACACTATCTGCGTAAACACGGCGCGAATGCCTATTACGGGCAGTAATGCCGGCAGCCACAGCCTGTGTCAGATGGCGGCTGCGCCTTATCCGGCCTACAAGATTTGCAATATCAATACGTTGTGATGAACTCTTGTAGGCCCGATAAGCAAAGCGCCATCGGGCATTCAGTTTGCAACCGCGTTGTCAGAGGGCCAAAGATTATACTCAAGAATTAACGTGTTCCTTACTGTAGCGCCGCTTCCAGGCGGTAGGCGTCAGGCCGGTGTGCTTACGGAAGATCTGGCGAAAGTAACCAACGTCATTAAAACCGCACCGCTCCGCCACCTCTTTTAACGAACGCGCGTCGCTAATCAGCAACTTTTCCGCCTCGCGCACCCGCTGGCGGTGGATGGCTTCAGTTAGCGTAAGGTGAAATACCCGCCGATAAACACGTCCCAGATAATCCACATTGCAATGCAGTTCTTTCGCCAGAACCGAGCTGGAAAGCGGCAGGTGATAGTGCGTTCGAATCAACTGCTGTACTTTCCAGGCCAGCGACACGCCAGCGGCCTCGGCGTTTTCATTCTGCCGGGCGTCAACGGTGAGCTGCTGCAAAATCAGCAGCACGATGAACTCCAGCGCCGGGCTGCGCTGGTGCTTTTCCTGCTCGTTCATAAACTGGCGAAAAAGCGCAATCAGCGCCTGCGGATCGGCAACCTGGGTATGCTGCGGCACGGAAAGATGCGTCAGCCAGCGCGGGTCGCTGTCCGGCGCTTTGACCTCAAAATGGAGCCAGTAAAATTTAAGATCGGCGGGAAACTCCTCAACGCCAATATGGCGGCGATGCGGCCAAAGCAACAGGCTTTCCCCGGCTTCGACACAGAAAACACATTCTTCTTCCTGAATTTTCAGGCAGCCTTTTTCCACAAATATAATTTCCCACGATTGCAGACGCCTGGCAGGATGACGCCCAATGCCGCGAGAAATAAATAATCCGCCGTTTTGGACTTTAATCGGTAATGTTATGGATAATTCGAGCATTAATATGTCATTTCCCGCTCATTCAGCACCGTATTTCATATTACCTTTTGATTATTAACTAAAAATAGTCATTTCACTCGATCCATCTCACATTTTTAAATACGGGTCGGAATCGTCATCTTTTTTTACTCTTTTATCGCCTTGTCGCTCACCGCTATCTGGGCAAAATGAATCAGGTCATAACGCGAAAATAAAAATTACTGCCATAAAATACCCCGTCAGCGAGGAATATCTATGACCTCTACAGCCTTAAGGAGCACGAAATGAACGTACTGGAAGTCGATCTGCATAAACTGACGGTCAGCGATCCGTTCCTCGAACAGTATCAACAACTGGTTCGCGATGTGGTTATTCCTTACCAGTGGGATGCGTTAAACGATCGTATTCCAGAGGCTGAACCCAGCCATGCCATTGAAAATTTCCGCATTGCCGCAGGCCAGCAGACGGGCGACTTTTACGGCATGGTCTTTCAGGACAGCGACGTGGCGAAATGGCTGGAAGCGGTTGCCTGGTCACTGTGCCAGAAGCCCGATCCAGCGCTTGAGAAAACCGCCGATGAGGTGATTGAACTGGTGGCCGCCGCGCAGTGTGACGATGGCTATCTCAATACGTACTTTACGGCAAAAGCCCCGCAAGAGCGCTGGAGCAACCTGGCGGAGTGCCACGAGCTTTATTGCGCCGGGCATCTGATTGAAGCGGGCGTCGCCTTCTTTCAGGCCACCGGCAAGCGTCGGCTGCTAGACGTCGTTTGTCGCCTGGCCGATCATATCGACAGCACTTTCGGCCCTGGCGAAAATCAGCTGCACGGCTATCCGGGCCACCCGGAAATTGAGCTGGCGCTGATGCGTCTGTATGAGGTAACAGAGCAGCCGCGCTATATGACGCTGGCAAGCTACTTTATCGGGCAGCGCGGCACCCAACCGCACTTCTACGACGAAGAGTACGAAAAACGCGGCCAAACCTCTTACTGGCATACCTACGGCCCGGCGTGGATGGTCAAAGACAAAGCCTACAGCCAGGCGCATCTGCCAATTTCGCAGCAGCAGACGGCCATTGGCCACGCGGTACGTTTTGTCTATCTGATGACTGGCGTGGCGCATCTCGCTCGCCTGAGCAACGATGAAGGCAAACGCCAGGACTGCCTGCGCCTGTGGAAAAATATGGCGCAGCGTCAGCTATATATCACCGGAGGCATCGGTTCCCAGAGCAGCGGCGAAGCCTTTAGCAGCGATTACGATTTACCGAATGATTCGGTCTATGCGGAAAGCTGCGCTTCAATCGGCCTGATGATGTTCGCCCGCCGGATGCTGGAAATGGAAGCCGATAGCCAGTACGCCGACGTGATGGAGCGCGCGCTGTACAACACCGTCCTCGGCGGTATGGCGCTGGATGGCAAGCATTTCTTCTACGTCAACCCGCTGGAAGTGCATCCAAAATCGTTAAAATTCAACCATATTTACGATCACGTTAAGCCCATCCGCCAGCGCTGGTTTGGCTGCGCCTGCTGCCCGCCGAACATCGCCCGCGTGCTCACCTCCCTTGGTCACTACATCTACACGCCGCGTGCGGATGCGCTGTACATCAATATGTACGTGGGTAACAGCATGGAAATACCGGTTGAAAATGGCGCGCTCAAACTGCGAATCAGCGGGAACTACCCGTGGCATGAGCAGGTGAAGATCGCCATCGACTCTGTGCAGCCGGTACGTCACACGCTGGCGCTACGTCTGCCGGACTGGTGCCCTGAGGCAAAAGTGACGCTCAACGGGCTGGAAGTGGAGCAGGATATTCGCAAAGGTTATCTGCATATCCGTCGAACCTGGCAGGAGGGCGATACGATAACCCTGACGCTGCCGATGCCGGTTCGCCGCGTGTATGGCAATCCGCTGGCGCGTCACGTCGCCGGTAAGGTTGCCATTCAGCGCGGGCCGCTGGTCTATTGCCTTGAGCAGGCCGATAACGGCGAAGAACTGCATAATCTGTGGCTACCGAAAGAGAGTGAGTTCCGGGTCTTTGAGGGCAAAGGGCTTTTTGCGCATAAGATGCTGATTCAGGCTGAAGGCGAGAAGCAAAGCGCCCCAGATGCGCAGCATCAGGCGTTGTGGCACTACGATAACACGCCGTCATCGCGCCAGCCGCAGACGCTAACGTTCATTCCATGGTTTAGCTGGGCCAACCGTGGCGAGGGCGAAATGCGGATTTGGGTTAACGAGCGGTAATACTGTGCCGGATGGCGGCTGCGCCTTATCCGGCCTACAAGATTTGCAATATCAGTATATTGCGATGAATTTTTGTAGGCCTGATAAGCGCAGCGCCATCAGACATTACCACCAGGCTAATATCAACGCGGTAGGCCCGATAAGCGCAGCGCCATCGGGCATTACCACCAGGCTGATATCAATGCGTTAGGCCCGATAAGCGAAGTGCCATCAGACATTACCACCAGGCTAATATCAACGCGGTAGGCCCGATAAGCGAAGTGCCATCGGGCATTACCACCAGACTGATATCAATGCGGTAGGCCCGATAAGCGCAGCGCCATCGGGCATTACCTCTTGCGTCAGAACAGCCCCAGCGGCTTATCGGAATAGCTCACCAGCAGGCACTTGGTTTGCTGGTAGTGTTCCAGCATCATCTTATGCGTTTCGCGCCCGATGCCCGACTGCTTATAGCCGCCGAACGCCGCATGTGCCGGATAGGCGTGATAGCAGTTGGTCCATACGCGCCCGGCCTGAATGCCGCGCCCCATCTTATAAGCCAGATTGCCGTTGCGGCTCCAGACGCCTGCGCCGAGGCCATACTGCGTATCGTTAGCGATTTCCAGCGCCTCCTCCATGGTTTTAAAGGTGGTTACCGCCAGCACCGGGCCAAAGATCTCCTCCTGAAAGACGCGCATATTATTCTTACCAAACAGAATGGTAGGCTCAAGGTAATAGCCCTCTTTAAGTTCGCCATCCAGCTCCTTGCGTCGCCCACCGGTCAGAATATCGGCCCCCTCTTTTTTACCGATATCGATATAATTGAGGATAGTCTCAAGCTGGCCGTGGGAGACCTGCGCCCCCATTTGCGTACCGCTATCTAGCGGGTTCCCGCTGCGAATGCTCTCTACCCGGCGAATAGCGCGCTCCATAAAGCGCTCATAGATGGACTCCTGGACCAGCGCACGGCTTGGACAGGTACACACCTCGCCCTGGTTAAAGGCAAACAGGGCAAATCCCTCCAGCGCTTTATCAAAGAACGCATCTTCCTCATCCATCACGTCGGCGAAGAAGATATTGGGCGATTTACCGCCTAACTCCAGCGTCACCGGAATAATATTCTGCGTGGCGTACTGCATGATCTGTTGACCCACTTCCGTCGAACCGGTAAACGCCACCTTCGCGATACGTTTCGAGGTCGCCAGATATTCGCCGATCTCGCCGCCCGCACCGTTCACAACGTTGACGACGCCCGGCGGTAACAGATCGCCAATGACTTCCATTAACAGCAAAACGGAAAGCGGCGTCAGGCGTGCCGGTTTAAGCACCACGCAGTTACCCGCCGCCAGCGCTGGCGCCATTTTCCAGCTTGCCATCAACAACGGAAAGTTCCACGGGATTATCTGCCCCACGACGCCAAGCGGTTCGTGAAAATGGTAGGCCACAGTTTCGCTATCAACTTCGCTGATCCCGCCCTCCTGCGCACGTATACAGGAGGCGAAATAGCGGAAATGATCGATCGCCAGCGGTACGTCGGCGGCGCTGGTTTCACGAATCGGTTTACCGTTATCCCAGGTTTCCGCTGTCGCCAACAGTTCGAGGTTTTGTTCCATCCGATCGGCGATCTTAAACAAGATAGCGGCACGGTCTTGTACTGACGTATGCGCCCACTTATCTTTCGCCTTATGCGCGGCGTCGAGCGCTAAATCGATATCTTTTTTACCGGAGGAAGCGACTTCACATAGCGGCTGGCCGGTCACTGGCGTCAGGTTTTGATAATATTCGCCGTCGGCGGGCGCAACCCAGTCACCGCCAATAAAATTGTCATAGCGGGCTTTTAATTTCAGTGGGTACCCGTATTCACCTGGCTGAATACGTGTTGAAGGGGGATTGTTCGTCATGACCAACTCCTTATTGTAAAGGTACTCCACAAGGGTAGACGGTACTGGTGAATTTTTCGCCAATGGTTTCCCGCTTTACGACAGCAATCACGAATTACTTTCCTTTACGTTTCTCCGTCTGGTTTTAGCCATACTAAACAGGTGCCTGTTTAACGTACGGAGAACACTATGCAGCAATATATCGGCATTGATGTGGGAGGAACTCACGTCAAATATGGCGTGATTAACAGTGACGGCGAAGAATTAACCCATCATCAATTCGATACGCCAGAGGACGCCTCCACGTTTACCCGCAAATGGCAGGATGTGGTGGCGCGTTGCCAACAGGACTATGACATTGCGGCAATCGGGGTCAGTTTCCCCGGCCATATTAATCCCCATAACGGTCATGCGGCAAAAGCGGGCGCGCTGGCTTACCTGGATGACGTCAACCTGATGGAGTTGTTCAGCGGGCTGACCGATCTGCCGCTGGTCGTAGAGAACGACGCGAACTGCGCGGCGCTGGGCGAAATGTGGCGAGGTGCCGGGCAGCATTATGAAAACATGGTCTGTATCACCATTGGAACCGGCATTGGCGGCGGTATTATCGTCGGACGAGAACTGTATCGCGGCGCACATTTCCATGCCGGTGAATTCGGCGTCATGCCGGTCGGGAATAATGGCGAAAGTATGCATAAGATCGCGTCAACCAGCGGATTAATGGCGTCGTGCCGCCAGGCGCTGGCGCTGCCTGCCGAAGAGATGCCGCCTGCGGATGTGATCTTCGAACGAATGGCGACCGATGTTCATCTGCGTGAGGCGGTCAATGACTGGGCGCGTTATCTGTCACGCGGCGTTTACAGCGTGATCTCTATGTTTGATCCGGGCGTGGTGCTGATCGGCGGAGGAATAAGCGAACAGGAAAAGCTCTACCCGCTCCTGACGCGACATCTTGAAACGTTTGAAATGTGGGAGGCGCTCCAGGTGCCGATTCAGCCCTGCCAACTGGGAAATCAGGCGGGCAGGCTGGGCGCCGTCTGGCTGGCGCAGCAAAAGCTCGACCGAGGCTAACGAGTTACGCCTTATCCGGCCTGCATCGTCTACGCAGGCCCGGTAAGCGTCCGCGCCACCGGGCAAAGGCGTTACATCGCCGCGCGATAAAGTTCCACAATCTCATCGTGAGTCGCCTGACTAAGGCGCAAAGAATATGGGCAAAACTATTCTGATAATAGGCTCACGCTGGCTATTTTAAGAAGCCAGAAAAATAAAAAGCAACGCAATAATTGTATTGCTTCATTTGTTATTTAATTTAACCATTTCATTCTTTTTGCGGAAATAATAACGCATCACGTAATAAATGATCATTCCCACGACGTCGTGTAAATCCAATCCGGTCAAAATATTCAAGGATCTGAATGGCCAGTTTCCGCCCTACATTCAGCCTGTCGCGAAAATCCGCCGCACACGTTGATCCTCTCTCTTGATCCAGCTCGCGGATCATATTGGCGAAAGCGACAATCCGATCGTTACGATAGTACCGATCTTTTACGATCGCGGTAATGATGCCTTGCTGTGCCGCCTGCCGCAGCACCAGCCGCATCAATTGTTCTTCCGTTCCGGTCTCTTTCGCCAGATCGCGTACCCACCAGGGCTCATCGCCAAATAGCGGTTCGACTTTTTGCCAGACGGCCTGCTGCTCATCGCTAAATCCTGCTTTATGATCCGGCAGATGCAACCAACCGTGATGGCTATGAATCAGGCCGTCGTCGCGCATCCGCTCGATCAGCATCAGGACCAGCGCTTCATCCTCCATTGGCAGGGCCATGCGGCGTAAACGCTCGCGTCCCGGCCCCGGTTCATCGCGGTGCTGTTCGTGGTAGGTCGCCAGCGTATCAAGAATCTTACGCTGCCAGCGGGCGGCGACGGGCGCACTTAACAGATTGTCTCCGGCCTGGATAAAACCATGTTGCTCAATAAGCTGACGCATACCGACAGGATTAAGCTGACGCGCCCAACCGAAATCCAGCAGGTTGACGGCGCCGCGTTCCAGATGAATGGCCAACGCCGCGCTATCGTCCTGCGCGTCGGCAAGCGTTGAAAGCCAGTGCAAATAATCTGGCTTACGTTTACCGCGACGCGGCGCCTTAAGCGTCACCACGCGTGCGCCGGCAAGGGTGGCACGTGCGGAAATATCACGCAGCACCAGTCTGTCATTATCGGCCAGCCACAACGGCGTATCAAAGATCAGCTCGGCCAGCCCGCCTTCCAGCAAAGAGACGCGACCGGTCACATGGCTGGCGGCATGGTGAATATGTAGCGGCTGCCATTGGGAAAGCGGCGCATGAAGCGCCAGAGAAACGATCACCCGGGAAAAAGCCTCCCCCACCGGCGCATCCGAAAGCAGCCAGTCGCCGCGGTTAAGCTGTTCCTTCTCCGCATCGCCCGCAATATTGAGCGCAATACGTTGCCCGGCATACGCATGGTCGGTGGGCTGATTTTGCGCGTGTAGACTTCGTACGCGCATCGGCGTATTAACGCCGGTCAACCATAGCGTATCGCCCACGTTTACCTCTCCGCTCAGCGCCGTTCCGGTCACCACCAGTCCCGCCCCTTTCACCGTAAACGCACGGTCGATAGCCAGACGGAAGCGATGCTGCGCGGCGTGCGAACGTGCAGGAAGTTGCTGTAAATGAGCGCGAAGTTCTGCAATACCGCGTCCTTCATTGGCGGCGGTGACAAATAAAACGGTATCGGCGAAGCCATAGTTGTCGAGCGCCGCCAGTACCTCTTCACGTACTTCACCGATACGCGCCTCGTCCACGCGATCGGCTTTGGTCAGCGCGACGGTGAGCTGGAGATTGCCCGTCAGTTGCAGGATCTGTAAATGCTCGCGCGTTTGCGCCATAACGCCGTCATCACAGGCGACCACCAGCAAAGCGTGATCGATACCGCCTACGCCCGCCAGCATGTTAGAGAGGAATTTTTCATGCCCAGGCACATCGATAAAGCCCAGCACACGACCATCCGGCTGCGGCCAATAAGCGTAGCCCAGATCGATAGTCATCCCGCGTTTTTTCTCTTCCGGCAGGCGATCGGCATTGACTCCGGTAATCGCCTGGAGCAACGTCGTTTTACCGTGGTCTACGTGTCCGGCAGTTGCAATAATCATTTCAGCATCATCTCCATAAACCGGCTTTCGTCTTCAAGACAGCGCATATCCAGCCATAAACGGCCATCATAAATTCGGCCAATGACCGGTACAGGCAGCGTGCGCCAGCGGGCCGCCAGCGCCTCCAGCCGACTACCGCGCCCGTCGTGCGGGGTAAAGGTCATGGCGGCGCTGGGAAGGCGGTCTACCGGTAATGAACCGCTGCCGATTTGCGACAGGCAGGGTTTAACCTCCAGCGCAAATTCATCGCCGTAATGTACCGCCAGCCGCGCCTGTAATCGCTGCGCTTGTTCGCGAATCGACGCTTCACTGCGGGTTAACAGACGCAGGGTGGGTAATTTCTCCGCCAACGCTTCTGGGTGCAGATACAGACGTAACGTTGCCTCCAGCGCCGCCAGCGTCATTTTATCCGCGCGCAGAGCGCGTTTCAGCGGATGGCTTTGCAGTTGGGCAATCATCGCTTTTTTGCCGACGATGATCCCGGCCTGCGGCCCGCCCAGCAACTTATCGCCGGAGAAGCTTACCAGGCTGACGCCTGCGGCAATGAGCTGCTGCGGCATCGGCTCTTTGGGTAAGCCATATTGACTTAAATCCACCAGCGAACCGCTGCCCAGATCCGCCACCACCGGAATATCCAGCTCTCGCCCGATTTCCGCCAGTTCCGCTTCCTCTACCGTTTTGGTAAAGCCCTCAATGCTGTAATTACTGGTATGCACCTTCATCAACAGACCGGTATTTTCATTTACCGCCTGACGGTAATCTTTCGCGTGCGTCCGGTTGGTGGTGCCCACTTCATGCAGCGTACAGCCCGCCTGGCGCATAACATCCGGAATACGAAACGCGCCGCCGATTTCGACCAGCTCGCCACGCGAAACCACCACCTCTTTGCCGCTGGCGGTCGCCGCCAGCATCAGCAATACCGCCGCCGCATTGTTATTGACGATACAGGCGTCCTCCGCCCCGGTGATACGGCATAACAGCGTCGCCAGCGCCCGGTCGCGATGCCCCCGCCCGGCGCCATCCAAATCATATTCCAGCGTCACCGGCGCGCGCATCGCCTGCGTTACCGCCTCAATCGCTTCTTGCGCCTGCAATGCGCGGCCAAGGTTGGTGTGCAGCACCGTCCCCGTCAGGTTAATCACCGGGCGCAGCGCGCTTTGCGCCGCATTTTCCAGCCGGAGTTTCGCCTCTTGCGCCCAGTCTGCGTACCAGTCGGGAAGCGTTTGCGTATTCCGGATGACGTCGCGCGCGTCGTCAAGCATCCGCCTAAGCAGATCAACCACCTGGGTATGGCCATACCGATCGCGCAGAGAAAGAAAAGCGCTATCGTGCAATAAGCGATCGATAGCAGGAAGCTGGCTGTAGAGTGTACGCGTTTCGCTTGTCATGAAAATGCCTGGCTGTTGGTGGCCCTCTCCTGGCGGGAGAGGGATATCGACATAAGGGGGATTGTAACGTGAGTTTGCTCAGGCGGACATAATGCGCGTCAAGCCTTTGGCGCTTCGGTGCGGGCAAAGCTTTCGCGTTGAAAAAGCGTTTCGACCAGTTTGACCAGGTGGGGGCGGCTAACGCACCAGCCAGGCGCGACCCGGCGGAAGTTGAGATAGCCTACCGCACAGGCAATCGCGATAGTCGCCAGATTGACCGTATCCGTTTTTAGCGTCCCGTCGCTCAGATAACTTTCGAGCATATCCAGGCTGCGGTTGATTTTTTCCCGCTGGCGCAGCAGTTCCGTTTCCGATTGTTGCGCCGCCGGACGCGCCTGTTCGCGTACAGAAACCAACGCTGCATCCATAATGCCGTCAGCCAACGCTTCAAGCTGGCGAACTTTAAGCGCTGCCATCGGGTCACGCGGGAGCATCGCTGGCGCGATATCCAGCAGTTCAATATATTCCGCGATGATCGGCGAATCGAACCAATACTCGCCTTTCTCCGTCACCAGCGCTGGCACCTTACCCAGAGGGTTGTATTGCGCCACGCCGTTATCCGCCTCGTAGGGTAGTTCATTAATAAATTTGAAGGTAATGCCTTTTTCGAGCAGCAGAACAGAGATTTTGCGCACAAAAGGGCTGGTGTAGCTACCGATGAGTTTCATGCCGTGTCCTTTTTGCCAACCAGTAAAAATCATAGTATGGCTCAAATAAGACGAAAAGAGACGCAAAAGGAGGTTGCTGAATGACATAACGTGAGTGAGCTCGCGACAAAATGTTTGCCGGATCGTATTGGCGTTACCCGGGCTTAAAATTTCTTGTGAAGAGGATCACAAAAATTCAACAAAGCTCCAAAATAAAAATGTGAAATATCTCACATAAAATGGTCTTTTAAGGGCTAAAAATTAGATTCGTTGTTTTTTTACACAGCCACTTTGTGATCAATATCACATCAATTACCTCTCTACCCCCTATATTTATGTGACACAAATCACATAAATTGTCCCTGTCTGGACAGTTGAACGATTCAGTGCCAGATTGCGCAGTATCTACACTACAGGGTCCGGCTACCTCTGCCGCTACATTAACAAACCTCGGGCTTTCAGCCTGCGCGACAGCAACATAAGAAGGGGTGTTTTTATGTCATCCGATATTAAGATCAAAGTGCAAAGCTTTGGTCGATTCCTCAGCAATATGGTGATGCCTAATATCGGCGCGTTTATTGCGTGGGGTATTATCACCGCATTATTTATTCCAACAGGGTGGTTGCCTAACGAAACGCTGGCGAAACTGGTTGGTCCGATGATCACCTACCTGCTGCCGCTGCTCATCGGTTATACCGGCGGTCGTCTGGTTGGCGGCGAACGCGGCGGCGTGGTGGGCGCTATCACTACCATGGGCGTTATTGTCGGCGCGGATATGCCGATGTTCCTCGGCTCAATGATCGCCGGTCCATTAGGCGGCTACTGCATTAAGAAATTCGACAGTTGGGTAGACGGTAAGATCAAATCCGGTTTTGAGATGCTGGTGAACAACTTCTCCGCTGGCATCATCGGTATGATCCTCGCCATCCTGGCGTTCCTCGGTATTGGTCCGGCGGTTGAAGTCCTGTCCAAAATTCTGGCGGCGGGCGTTAACTTCATGGTGGCGCACGATATGCTGCCGCTGGCGTCCATTTTTGTTGAACCGGCGAAAATCCTGTTCCTCAATAACGCGATTAACCACGGCATCTTCTCACCACTGGGTATCCA
The DNA here is from genome assembly GCF_051702785.1 of Salmonella sp. NW722. Lineage (NCBI taxonomy): Bacteria > Pseudomonadati > Pseudomonadota > Gammaproteobacteria > Enterobacterales > Enterobacteriaceae > Salmonella > Salmonella sp. NW722. The sequence continues at coordinate 127,102 of NZ_JAMMIN010000006.1, read as the reverse complement.
GCAGTCCCATGAGATGGGTAAATCCATCTTCTTCCTGATTGAAGCTAACCCGGGTCCAGGGATGGGCGTCCTGCTGGCGTACATGTTCTTCGGTCGCGGCAGCGCTAAACAGTCTGCGGGCGGCGCGGCAATTATCCACTTCCTGGGCGGTATCCATGAGATCTACTTCCCGTATGTGCTGATGAACCCACGCCTGATTCTGGCCGTTATCCTTGGCGGTATGACTGGCGTATTTACCCTGACCATCCTGAACGGCGGTCTGGTTTCTCCGGCCTCTCCTGGCTCCATTCTGGCGGTACTGGCGATGACGCCAAAAGGCGCTTACTTCGCTAACATCGCTGCCATCGTGGCGGCAATGGCAGTCTCCTTCGTGGTTTCTGCAATTCTGCTGAAAACCAGCAAAGTGAAAGAAGAAGATGACATTGAAGCGGCCACCCGTCGTATGCATGACATGAAAGCGGAATCTAAAGGCGCCTCTCCGCTAGCGGCTGGCGACGTGACCAACGACCTGAGCCATGTGCGTAAAATCATCGTGGCTTGCGATGCCGGTATGGGTTCCAGCGCGATGGGCGCAGGGGTACTGCGTAAGAAAGTACAGGATGCGGGCCTGAGCCAGATCTCCGTCACCAACAGCGCCATTAACAATCTGCCGCCGGATGTGGATCTGGTCATTACTCACCGTGACCTTACCGAGCGCGCGATGCGTCAGGTACCGCAGGCGCAGCATATTTCGCTGACCAACTTCCTGGATAGCGGCCTGTACACCAGCCTGACCGAACGTCTGGTTGCCGCACAGCGCCACAATACTAATGAAGAGAAAGTACGCGACCATCTGAAAGACAGCTTTGAGGAGGGTGATAACAACCTGTTCAAACTGGGTGCGGAGAATATCTTCCTGGGCCGTAAAGCCGCTAACAAAGAAGAGGCGATTCGCTTTGCCGGTGAACAACTGGTGAAAGGCGGCTATGTTGAGCCGGAATACGTCGAGGCGATGCTGGACCGCGAAAAGCTGACGCCGACTTACCTCGGTGAATCCATCGCAGTACCGCACGGTACAGTGGAAGCGAAAGATCGCGTGCTGAAAACCGGCGTGGTGTTCTGCCAGTATCCGGAAGGCGTACGCTTCGGTGAAGAAGAAGACGATATTGCCCGTCTGGTCATTGGTATCGCCGCTCGTAATAATGAGCACATCCAGGTCATCACCAGCCTGACCAACGCGCTGGATGATGAATCCGTAATCGAACGTCTGGCGCACACCACCAGCGTGGATGAAGTGCTGGAACTGCTGGCAGGTAAAAAAGCTTAACAGTTAAGTATCCCCAAAATAGTTCGAGCTGCAGGAAGGCGGCAACGCAGTGAATCCCCAGGAGCGTACATAAGTACGTGACTGGGGTGAGCGAGGAGAGCCAACGCATCTGCAGTTCGAAATATGAAGGCGATACCCTCTCCCTTGTGGAGAGGGTTAGGTTGAGGGGAAATCTATGCAGTCCCTCACCCCAGCCCTCTCGGGTAAAAACATTAATGAAGGTTAATACTATGAAAGCATTACATTTTGGCGCAGGTAATATCGGTCGTGGCTTTATCGGCAAACTGCTGGCTGACGCGGGGATACAACTGACGTTTGCGGATGTAAACCAGGTCGTACTCAATGCCCTGAATGCCCGTCATAGCTATCAGGTTCATGTTGTGGGTGAAAATGAGCAGGTGGATACGGTTTCCGGCGTCAACGCTGTCAGCAGCATCGGCGATGATGTTGTCGACCTGATTGCCCACGTTGATTTAATCACTACTGCCGTGGGTCCGGTTGTGCTTGAGCGTATCGCTCCGGCCATCGCTAAAGGGCTGGTAAAACGTAAGGCGCAGGGCGTGGATGCCCCGCTGAATATCATCGCTTGTGAAAACATGGTACGCGGCACAACACAGTTGAAAGGCCATGTGATGAACGCGCTGGCGGATGGCGATAAAGCCTGGGTTGAACAGCACGTCGGTTTTGTCGATTCCGCCGTTGACCGTATTGTGCCGCCATCTGCTTCTGCGACCAACGATCCGCTGGAAGTGACGGTAGAAACCTTCAGCGAGTGGATCGTCGATAAAACCCAGTTTAAAGGCGCGTTGCCAAACATCCCGGGGATGGAGTTAACGGATAACCTGATGGCATTTGTCGAACGTAAACTCTTCACGCTGAACACGGGTCATGCTATAACCGCGTACCTCGGCAAATTAGCCGGTCATCAAACCATTCGCGACGCCATTCTCGATGAGAGTATTCGTGCGGTGGTGAAAGGCGCGATGGAAGAAAGCGGCGCGGTGCTGATCAAACGCTACGGTTTTGATGCCGACAAACATGCGGCATACATTCAGAAAATCCTCGGTCGTTTTGAAAACCCGTATCTGAAAGATGACGTCGAACGCGTAGGTCGTCAGCCGCTACGCAAACTCAGCGCGGGCGACCGTCTGATCAAACCGCTGCTTGGCACCCTGGAATATGGTCTGCCGCATGTAAATCTGGTCAAAGGGATCGCGGCGGCGATGCATTTCCGTAGTGATGAAGATCCGCAGGCGCAGGAGTTGGCGGCTCTGATTACCGAAAAAGGCCCGCAGGCCGCGCTGGCGCAAATTTCCGGGCTGGATGCCAATAGCGATGTGGTGGCGGAGGCGGTTAACGCATATAACGCGACCAAATGACGCAGAATCCGGCGCAGGTTAGCCTGCGCCCAAATAACAGATTGTCAGATATGCAGGCAATAATGGAACAAACCCAAGCCTTTGAAAATCGTGTGCTTGAGCGTCTGAATGCTGGCAAAACCGTACGGAGCTTCCTGATTACCGCCGTCGAGTTATTGACCGAGGCGGTGAATATTCTGGTGCTCCAGGTGTTTCGCAAAGACGACTATGCGGTGAAATACGCTGTGGAACCGTTGCTGGACGGCGACGGGCCGCTGGGCGATCTTTCGGTACGTCTGAAACTTATCTATGGTCTGGGCGTACTCAGCCGCACCGAATATGAAGATGCGGAGCTGTTAATGGCGCTGCGCGAAGAGCTGAATCACGACGGCAATGAGTACGCCTTTACCGACGATGAAATCCTCGGGCCGTTTGGCGAACTGCACTGCGTCATGGCGCTACCGCCGCCGCCGCATTTTGATACGTCCGACGCGGCGCTCTACGCCATGCAAATTCAGCGCTACCAGCAGGCGGTGCGTTCGACGATGGTTCTCTCTCTGACCGAGCTGATTTCTAAAATCAGCTTAAAAAAGGCCTTTCAAAAGTAAATCCCGCCGTTAACCTCTTTCTTCTTCTTTTGGTCGGTACAGCCGTCGGTAATATTCCAGACGCTGCAAATAAATGGGCGCGCTCTCCGACGGCACTTCGGAAGGAACATAATCACGCGGCGGCGTTTTATTCAGGTATTCACGGAACGCCTGGCTGGACGCCATAAAATCGACGGCTTTATCAATAAGAAGTGGTACGTTCTCACCTATTTTTGCCATGATAGATCCTCCATGTGGGACCCGCGTCTGACTCCCGCGGTCGCTTATTTGAGTTTAGGATCAATTTAGCGTTGTCATTGAGGAAAATGTGCTTAATCGCTTTTCTTGCCGACAAAAGGGCGCTTCATCTTTTCTTTCGACAAAAAGGATTTTATTCTCAACGAGATAATTAAATAGTGAGCAGTGTAATACTTGCCATAATTGATTATCTTTACGTCATGAGTTGTGAAGAATCACTCACTGCGCGCATACTATAAGGTATCTATCCCATTTCTATCAGAAGCTATCCCATGAAAGAAGTCGAAAAAAACGAAATTAAACGCCTGAGCGATCGTCTTGATGCTATTCGCCACCAGCAGGCAGGTCTCTCTCTGGTTGAATCCGCCGATAAATACGCGGAGCTGGAAAAAGAAAAAGAGACGCTGGAAGCAGAAATTATCCGTCTGCGCGAAGTACACAGCCAGAAACTGAGTAAAGAAGCGCAGAAGCTGATGAACCTGCCGTTTCGCCGCGCGATCACTAAAAAAGAACAGGCCGATATGGGCAAACTCAAAAAAAGCGTACGCGGCCTGATCGTGGTCCACCCGATGACGGCGCTGGGCCGGGAAATGGGGCTCAAAGAGATGACAGGCTTCGCGAAGAGCGAGTTCTAAACCTTCCGCATCACAGGCTCTCAGGACACCCGTTGTACGGAGGGTGTCTTGAGAGCATCGGGCTATATTCCGAATTTTTCATGGAACTATTTACACCGCTTATATACAAGTTCATTTTTAACGATAGTCCCTGCTTTTTCAGGATGAAAAATTCCACTATCATGCCTGTTTGTATTTATACAATGAATTTTTTTCATCCTCTTTTCTTATATCCCGCAGAATATGATTGACCCGCAAAATTAAATAACATTATCATCCCTGAAAAAAATCCCCATACATAAACATTATAATTATATTTTTATAAAGCATTGCTATGAGTAATTGATAAACAACGTCGGGTATTTGCACACTCCTATAGAAACAATGAATGTTTTAGTTATAACCATATATTATGGTTATTGGCAATGCTCGCAAAATGATGAGTTAGCTGTATAAATAACAGGTTAACTATTTATATTATATAAATTATTAACAAGGATATTTTATATGCACAAAAATGGAAAATTTATCCCCCTGCTTGCTTTGGGATTCACATTCTTTTTATCTGGTTGTGACTACTTTGCAGATAAACACCTTGTTGAAGAGCTGAAAAAACAACAAAAAGAACAAGAAACAAAGATAAACCTGTTAGAAAAACAACAAAAAGAACAAGAAGAAAAGATAAATTTGCTAGAAAAACAACAAGCTACGGTTATCAACACGACTCAAAAGGTCGCCGAAGTCGTTGGCCGCGTTGAACGCAAACAACGGCTATTCGACTATACAGAACTGGACCCATCACAAACGCACTATTTTATTATTAACAACGGCAATATCGGATTAGCCGGGCGTATTCTATCTATTGAGCCAATAGATAATGGAAGTGTTATTCATCTTGATTTAGTTAACTTACTCAGCATTCCCGTATCAAACCTTGCGTTTAATATGACATGGGGTACGAAAAAACCTTCCGAGGCAAAAGATCTGCCTCGCTGGCGACAACTCCTGCTCAACACAAAAATGGATTCGACAATCGAACTCTTACCGGGAGCATGGACAAACGTCACGCTAACATTAAAAGGCGTATCGCCCAATAATCTTAAGTATCTAAAAATAGGTATTAACATGGAGAATGTCATATTCGACAGCATACAACCTATTAATGATACGAAAAAGAAGCCAAAAAAATAATAGCCATTGATACAATTATTTTAGAAAAGGAAAGCACTTATTCATGAACAGAATATTTAGAGTCCTCTGGAATGCCGCTACGGGAACATTTGTTGTCACCAGCGAAACCGCAAAAAGCCGCGGCAAAAAAAGCGGCCGCAGAAAGCTGGCGGTTTCCGCACTCATCAGTCTTAGCAGCATTATGGTTTCTGCGGACGCACTGGCCAATGCTGGGAACGATACAGGGAAAGGGATCGGCACTGAGAATGGATGGATAGCCATTGGCGAAGGCGCCGAAGCTGATTCAACAATAACAACTAAAGAAAAGGTCGCAGAAGATCCGTCCAAAGGATATGTAGCGGGTGCCGGTATTGCAATAGGTTACTATAGTAAGGCATCTGGGGCTTCCAGCACTGCGTTGGGCGGATATAGCCTTGCTGAGAGTATAGGCTCAGTGGCGCTAGGGGCAGGTGCACATACCACTTCTACGGCTAAATACTCTATGGCAGTAGGTACAAACGCAGTTGCCTCAAATCTTTACGCCATCGCACTGGGAACAAATGCAAATGCCTCAGGGAAAAATTCAATAGCGCTTGGACGCGATACCGTATCATCAGCAGAAAGAAGCCTGACGGTAGGATTAGGGGCGAATGCCGCATCTCTGGATAGCATGGCTTTCGGTTACAATACATCCGTAACGTCAGATGCGGCAAATGGCATTGCCTTCGGTAGTGGGGCGGTAACCTCTGCAAAAAATTCCGTCGCGATAGGGAGCAATTCTACAGCGACCGAAGAAAACGTAGTTTCTGTAGGGAGTGATGCCCTAAAGCGCAAAATTGTCAACGTTGGTAACGGAGCCATATCAGAAAGCAGCACCGACGCCGTTAACGGCTCTCAGCTATTTGCAACCAACGCCAATGTGACGCAGAACACCACTGATATTGCTGCCAATACCGACAGCATTAACCAAAACACAACCGATATCGCCACCAACACCACCAATATCAACAGCCTGAGCGACTCCGTCACCACGCTCACCGACGATGCCCTGTTGTGGGATGCAGCCTCTGGCGCATTCAGCGCTAAGCACAACGGAAGCGACAGCAAGTTAACCAATCTGGCGGCGGGTACCCTGGCCGCAGACAGCACCGACGCCGTTAACGGCTCTCAGTTGTTTGATACAAATGAGAAAGTGGATAAGAACACTGCTGATATCGCCACCAATACCGACAGCATCAACCAAAACACTGCCGATATTACCGCTAATACCGACAGCATTAACCAGAACACAACCGATATCGCCGCCAATACGACCAGCATCAATCAGAACACCACTGATATTGCCACCAACACTACCAATATCAACAATCTGAGCGATTCCATCACCGGCCTTACCGATGATGCCCTGCTTTGGGATGCTGACACTGGCGCATTCAGCGCTAAGCACAACGGAAGCGACAGTAAAATCACCAATCTGGCGGCGGGTACCCTGGCCGCTGACAGCACCGACGCCGTTAACGGCTCTCAGTTGTTTGCCACCAATGAAAATGTGTCTCAGAACACAACCGATATCGCCGCCAATACGACCAGCATCAATCAGAACACCACTGATATCGCCACCAACACCACCAATATCAACAGCCTGAGCGACTCCGTCACCACGCTCACCGACGATGCCCTGTTGTGGGATGCAGCCTCTGGCGCATTCAGCGCTAACCACAACGGAAGCGACAGCAAAATCACCAATCTGGCGGCGGGTACCCTGGCTTCGGACAGCACCGACGCCGTTAACGGCTCACAATTGTTTGCCACCAATGAAAATGTGTCTCAGAACACCACTGATATCGCTGCCAATACAACCAGCATCAATCAGAACACCACTGATATCGCCACCAACACCACCAGTATCAACAACCTGAGCAACTCAGTTACCACGCTCACTGACGATGCCCTGTTGTGGGATGCAGTCTCTGGCGCATTCAGCGCTAACCGCAACGGAAGCGCCAGTAAAATCATCAATGTCGCCGCCGGGGACCTTTCTGAGGACAGTACAGACGCGGTGAACGGCTCCCAGTTGTATGAAACCAACCAGAGGGTGGATCAAAACACCTCTGCTATCGCAGATATTAATACGTCCATCACCAATCTTAGCTCTGACAATCTGAGCTGGAATGAAACAACAAGTTCGTTCTCTGCCAGCCACGGAAGTAGTACGACAAACAAAATCACCAACGTTGCTGCCGGAGAGCTGTCTGAAGAAAGTACCGACGCGGTTAACGGCTCGCAGCTGTTCGAAACCAATGAAAAAGTGGATCAGAACACGACCGATATCGCCGCCAATACCACTAACATCACTCAGAACAGCACCGCGATTGAGAACCTGAATACTTCTGTCTCCGACATTAATACGTCCATTACCGGCCTCACTGATAACGCTCTGTTATGGGACGAAGACATCGGCGCTTTCAGCGCAAACCACGGTGGAAGCACCAGTAAAATAACCAATGTCGCCGCCGGGGCGCTTTCTGAGGACAGTACAGACGCGGTAAACGGCTCACAGTTGTATGAAACCAACCAGAAGGTGGATCAAAACACCTCTGCTATCGCGGATATCAATACGTCCATCACCAATCTTGGTACCGATGCACTGAGCTGGGATGACGAAGAGGGTGCGTTCAGCGCCAGCCACGGTACCAGCGGTACCAATAAGATAACCAATGTAGCAGCAGGTGAAATCGCCAGTGACAGTACTGACGCCGTTAATGGCTCTCAGCTTTATGAAACTAACATGCTGATTTCTCAGTATAATGAATCTATTAGCCAACTAGCCGGCGATACCAGCGAAACCTATATCACGGAAAATGGTACCGGCGTGAAATACATCCGTACGAATGATAACGGGCTTGAAGGCCAGGATGCATACGCAACGGGTAACGGCGCAACGGCAGTAGGTTACGACGCCGTCGCCTCTGGCGCTGGCAGTCTGGCTCTTGGCCAAAACAGCAGCAGTAGCATTGATGGCAGTATCGCTTTGGGCAGTGGCTCCACCTCCAACCGCGCGATTTCATCAGGTATACAAACAACGAGCGTAACAAGCGATGGCGTTGTCATTGGCTACAATACAACAGACAGAGAGTTGCTGGGCGCGTTGTCATTGGGGACGGATGGAGAAAGCTATCGTCAAATTACCAACGTTGCGGACGGCTCTGAAGCGCAAGATGCGGTAACAGTTCGTCAGTTACAAAATGCCATTGGTGCGGTCACTACTACACCGACCAAGTACTACCACGCAAACTCAACGGAAGAAGATTCACTGGCTGTCGGAACTGACTCACTGGCAATGGGTGCGAAGACCATCGTCAATGCTGATGCAGGTATTGGTATTGGTCTGAATACACTGGTGATGGCTGATGCCATCAACGGTATTGCTATCGGTTCTAACGCACGCGCCTACCATGCAAACAGTATTGCAATGGGTAATGGTTCTCAGACCACTCGCGGCGCACAGACTGACTACACCGCCTACAACATGGACACACCGCAGAACTCTGTCGGTGAGTTCTCTGTCGGCAGTGAAGACGGTCAACGTCAGATCACTAACGTCGCGGCGGGTTCGGCAGATACCGATGCCGTTAACGTTGGTCAATTGAAAGTCACCGACAGCCGTGTTGCCGCGAATACCGAAAGCATCAATAACCTGAACACGCAGGTGAGTAGTCTTGATACTCGCGTCACCAATATTGAAAACGGTATTGGCGATATCGTCACTACCGGTAGCACCAAGTACTTCAAGACCAACACCGATGGCGTAGATGCAAATGCCCAGGGTGCGGACAGCGTCGCGATTGGCTCTGGCTCTATTGCTGCCGCTGAAAACAGCGTGGCGTTAGGCACAAATTCCGTCGCAGATGAAGCTAATACTGTGTCTGTCGGCTCTTCTACTCAACAACGCCGTATTACCAACGTTGCCGCAGGGGTGAACAACACTGACGCGGTTAATGTGGCGCAACTGAAAGCCTCAGAAGCAGGCTCCGTGCGTTATGAAACCAATGCAGATGGCTCGGTTAACTATAGCGTGCTCAACCTGGGAGACGGGAGTGGCGGTACCACTCGGATCGGCAATGTTTCAGCGGCGGTGAATGATACGGATGCGGTTAACTATGCGCAATTGAAACGCAGCGTCGAAGAAGCAAACACCTATACCGACCAGAAAATGGGTGAAATGAACAGCAAAATCAAAGGCGTAGAAAACAAGATGAGCGGCGGTATCGCTTCAGCGATGGCGATGGCCGGTCTGCCACAAGCCTACGCCCCGGGCGCCAACATGACCTCGATTGCTGGCGGTACGTTTAATGGTGAAAGTGCCGTCGCCATTGGTGTCTCCATGGTAAGTGAAAGCGGGGGCTGGGTGTATAAATTGCAAGGAACCAGCAACAGCCAGGGCGATTACTCTGCGGCCATTGGCGCGGGCTTCCAGTGGTAATGAAGTAACAACACTCCCGACATCAAAGGCAATGGCATAATGCCATTGCCTTTTCACTTCCCTTTGCTGTCCTCTCCCCTCAATTGGCCCTACCAATTTTAGCCCGTTACCACAGCCTACTCACATTTCACTAAATTAACTCTACAATACCGTTGCCAATAAATAACATCTGGTTAACTATTTGTTGTCATTATCCATACACAACAATATTGGCAGGACCACTTTTACACATAATGTGACTTCAACGAGATGAGCAAAGATTCATCCCATTATGCGTGTGGTTCTCAGGAGACCTGCAATGAACCTCTGGCAACAAAACTATGACCCGGCGGGTAATATCTGGCTTTCCAGCCTGATCGCATCGCTCCCAATCCTGTTCTTCTTTTTCGCCCTGATTAAACTCAAGCTGAAAGGCTACGTTGCCGCTTCGTGGACGGTGGTTATCGCGCTCGCCGTCGCGCTGCTGTTCTATAAAATGCCGGTCGATCACGCGCTGGCATCGGTCGTGTATGGCTTCTTCTACGGGCTATGGCCGATTGCCTGGATAATCATCGCCGCGGTCTTCGTCTATAAAATTTCGGTCAAGACCGGGCAGTTTGACATTATTCGCTCGTCAATTCTGTCGATTACCCCCGATCAACGTCTGCAAATGCTGATTGTCGGCTTCTGCTTCGGCGCGTTCCTTGAAGGCGCGGCGGGTTTCGGCGCGCCGGTGGCGATAACCGCCGCGCTGCTGGTGGGTCTGGGCTTTAATCCGCTGTATGCGGCAGGGCTGTGCCTGATTGTAAACACCGCGCCTGTCGCCTTTGGCGCGATGGGGATCCCGATTCTGGTTGCCGGACAGGTCACGGGCCTGGACAGCTTTGAAATCGGTCAGATGGTCGGTCGTCAGCTACCGTTCCTGACCATTATCGTGCTGTTCTGGATTATGGCGATTATGGACGGCTGGCGCGGCGTGAAAGAAACCTGGCCTGCGGTGATGGTCTCTGGCGGTTCGTTTGCTATCGCCCAGTATCTCAGCTCCAACTTTATCGGGCCGGAACTGCCGGACATTATCTCTTCGCTGGTGTCTCTGGTGTGCCTGACGCTGTTCCTCAAACGTTGGCAGCCGGTACGCATCTTCCGCTTCGGCGATATGGGCGCGTCACAGGTCGATCAGACGCTGGCCCGTACCCGCTATACGACAGGACAAATTGTTCGCGCCTGGTCGCCGTTCCTGTTCCTGACCGCCACGGTCACTCTCTGGAGCATACCGCCGTTCAAAGCGCTGTTTGCCCCCGGCGGCGCGCTGTATGACTGGGTAATTAACGTTCCGGTACCGTATCTCGATAAACTGGTCGCCCGTATGCCGCCGGTCGTACACGAAGCGACCGCTTACGCGGCGGTGTATAAATTTGACTGGTTCTCCGCCACCGGCACGGCGATCCTGTTTGCCGCGCTGTTATCTATCGTCTGGCTGAAAATGAAACCCTCAGCCGCAATCCAAACCTTTGGCAGCACGCTGAAAGAGCTGGCGTTGCCGATTTACTCCATCGGCATGGTGCTGGCGTTCGCGTTTATCTCGAACTATTCCGGGCTTTCTTCTACGCTGGCGTTAGCGCTGGCGCACACCGGCAGCGCCTTCACGTTCTTCTCGCCGTTCCTCGGCTGGCTGGGCGTCTTCCTGACCGGCTCGGATACCTCATCTAACGCGCTGTTTGCCTCTCTACAGGCTACCGCGGCGCAGCAAATCGGCGTCTCTGATGTGCTGATGGTGGCGGCGAACACCACTGGAGGCGTAACCGGGAAGATGATCTCGCCGCAGTCTATCGCCATCGCCTGCGCGGCGGTGGGACTGGTAGGGAAAGAGTCCGATCTGTTCCGTTTTACTGTCAAACACAGCCTGATCTTCACCTGTATGGTGGGCGTGATCACTACGCTTCAGGCCTATGTTTTAACCTGGATGATTCCGTGATTGTGATGCCAAAACGCCTGTCAGACGAGATTGCCTCTCGCGTGCGGGCGCTGATTGAAGAACAAAACCTGGAAGCGGGCATGAAATTGCCCGCCGAGCGCCAGTTGGCTCAACAGCTTGGCGTATCACGCAACTCTTTACGCGAAGCGCTGGCGAAGCTGGTCAGCGAAGGCGTGCTGGTGAGCCGTCGCGGCGGCGGGACGTTTGTTCGCTGGCAGCATGAAGCCTGGTCTGAACAGAATATCGTGCAACCGCTGAAAACCCTGCTGGCGGACGATCCGGACTACAGTTTCGACATTCTGGAGGCCCGCCACGCCATTGAAGCCAGTACGGCCTGGCACGCCGCCATGCGTGCCACCGCTGCCGACAAAGAGAAAATCAGACTCTGCTTTGATGCGACGCTCAGCGAAGACCCGGATCTCGCCTCCCAGGCCGACGTGCGCTTTCATCTGGCGATCGCGGAAGCCTCGCACAATGTGGTGCTGTTGCAAACCATGCGCGGTTTCTTCGACGTCCTGCAATCCTCCGTCAAACAGAGTCGCCAGCGTATGTATCTCGTTCCGCCCGTATTCTCAAAGCTGACGGAACAACACCAGGCGGTGATGGACGCCATTCTGGACGGTAACGCCGAGGGTGCGCGTAAAGCGATGATGGCGCACCTCAGTTTTGTCCACACTACGATTAAACGATTTGATGAAGACCAGGCCCGCCAGGCGCGTATTACCCGCCTGCCCGGCGACCATAATGAGATCACCAGGGAGAATAAATCATGATTATTTCAGCAGCCAGCGATTATCGCGCCGCAGCTCAGCGCACGTTGCCTCCTTTCCTCTTCCACTACATCGACGGCGGCGCGTATGCGGAATATACCCTGCGCCGAAATGTGGAAGACCTGTCGCAAGTCGCTCTGCGCCAGCGTGTGCTGAAAAATATGTCCGATTTAAGCCTGGAAACGACCCTGTTTAACGAAACGTTGTCGATGCCGGTGGCATTAGCGCCGGTAGGTCTGTGCGGCATGTACGCCCGTCGCGGCGAAGTACAGGCCGCCGCCGCCGCAGACGCAAAGGGCATTCCGTTCACCCTTTCCACCGTCTCCGTCTGTCCGATTGAAGAAGTTGCACCAACCATTAAGCGCCCGATGTGGTTCCAGCTTTATGTACTGCGTGACCGGGGCTTTATGCGCAACGCGCTTGAACGTGCGAAAGCGGCGGGCTGCTCCACGCTGGTCTTTACCGTGGATATGCCGACGCCGGGCGCGCGCTACCGTGACGCCCACTCCGGGATGAGCGGCCCAAACGCGGCCATGCGCCGTTACTGGCAGGCGGTGATGCACCCTAAATGGGCGTGGGATGTCGGCCTGAACGGTCGCCCGCATGATTTAGGCAATATTTCCGCCTATCTGGGTAAACCGACCGGCCTTGAGGACTATATCGGCTGGCTGGCAAATAACTTCGATCCGTCCATCTCCTGGAAAGATCTGGAGTGGATACGCGAATTCTGGGACGGCCCAATGGTGATCAAAGGGATCCTCGATCCAGAAGATGCCCGCGATGCGGTACGTTTCGGCGCTGACGGTATCGTGGTGTCGAATCACGGCGGCCGCCAGCTCGATGGCGTGCTCTCTTCCGCCCGCGCCCTGCCCGCCATTGCCGATGCGGTGAAAGGCGATATCGCCATTCTGGCGGATAGCGGGATTCGTAACGGGCTGGATGTCGTGCGTATGATTGCGTTGGGGGCCGATACCGTACTGCTGGGTCGGGCCTATCTCTACGCGCTGGCGACGGCAGGAAAAGCGGGTGTCGCCAATCTGCTGGACCTGATCGAGAAAGAGATGAAAGTCGCCATGACCCTGACCGGCGCGAAATCCATTAGCGAAATCAGTGGCGATTCACTGGTGCAGGAACTGGGGAAAAGTTTGCCCGCCGCGCTGGCGCCAATGAGCAAAGGCGATGCCGCCTGAACGCCTGGCGCGTGAGAGCCCGGTAAATTTCTGCTATTCTGCCCCCCGCATTTAAGGGGGCATCATGCTTAACATCGTACTCTTCGAACCAGAAATCCCGCCGAATACCGGCAACATCATTCGTCTTTGCGCCAATACCGGCTTTCGTCTGCACATCATCGAACCGATGGGGTTTACCTGGGATGATAAGCGCTTACGCCGCGCAGGGCTGGACTATCACGAATTCGCCGCGGTTCAGCGCCATCACGATTATGCCGCCTTTGTCGCCGCCGAAAACCCGCAGCGCCTGTTTGCGTTGACGACAAAGGGCACGCCCGCCCATAGCGCCGTAAGCTATCAGGATGGCGATTATTTGATGTTTGGCCCGGAAACGCGCGGCCTGCCCGCCAGCATTCTCGATGCGTTGCCTAAAGAGCAGAAGATTCGCATTCCGATGATGCCGGATAGCCGTAGCATGAACCTGTCGAATGCGGTGTCGGTGGTGGTGTATGAAGCGTGGCGCCAGTTAGGATATCCCGGCGCGGTATTGCGGTCGTAATATATTCAATGCCGGATGGCGGCTAACGCCTGATCCGGCCTGGCCGATCCCGATGGCATGTTCCCGTTTATGCGGACTCTCGCTCAATCAAATGAAAGCCAATATCCACAATAGCTTCTGCGCACGGTTTCTGTTCAATACGATCGGCCAACAGCGTAGCGGCGCGCTGGCCAATGGCGCGTCTGTCAACGCTTACGGTAGTAATTGACGGTCGATTGCTGGCGGCAAAATCAAGGTCGCCAAAACCAATAACCGCTAAATCATGCGGAATGCGCAAACCACGGCTTTCCGCCTCCATCATCGCCCCCTGTGCCAGGGTATCAGAACTGCAAACAATGACATCAAACGTCCCTTCGTCAAAAAGCTGGCTTAAACCGCTGCGCCCCAGCGAAAGCGATGCCGGAAGGGGGACATCTACCTGCGGTACGGCATGAATAGCGTGGCGTTGAAGAACACTACATAACCCCTGCTTACGTTGCGCGGCTCGGCGATCGGCGGTCCACAACAAGCCGGGACGACGATAGCCCTTACTCAGAAGATACTCCCCCGTCGCCTGCCCGACTTTTTCATGGGAAAAACCGACCAGCATATCAAGCGGCGTGGGCGTTAAGTCCCAAATTTCCACCACCGGAATAGCCGCGTTCAGGATGACCTTTTTCAGTTCTATCGTGTGATGGATCCCGGTAAGCACCACGCCATCGGGGCGGCGGGAAAGCAGTGTCGCCACCAACTCCGCTTCCGTTTGTTCGGTATATCCCGCCACGCACAGCAATATGTGATATCCGCGTCGGGCCAGTTCATCGCTCAGTGACTGGATGGTATCGACAAACATGTTGTTGTTAATTTGCGGCACGACGACAGCGATTAATTTACTCCGTCGCGACGCCAGACCACCGGCTAACGCGTTGGGTATGTAGCCTGTGACGCGAACCGCCTGCATGACTTTCTCAACCGTTTTGGGGCGAACCAGTTGTGGCGAATTCAATGCCCGGCTGACTGTCATCGGAGACAGCCCGGCGCTACGTGCTACATCTTCCAGCGTCGGCGCACGAGGTGATTTGGTTCTCTTCACGTCTGATGCCCCTGCAAAGATTGGCTGATTTATCCGCGCATTATTCATCATGCCTGCGGCTATTGCCAGCTTCGCATCAGGAAAGGCCGTAAATACAGTAGCTTATCAAGTTCAGTCATTACAAAATGATAGCGCCATCATTTTGTATTATGCATTTCCCCAGATATTTTTGGATCGTGATCCATTTTGCAATAAATCCTGCTTTTTATACGACATATGTGATCAAATGTTCAAATCAACATCAACTTTCTGGATCCTGCGTTCGCTTAATAATAAAAATGTTAGCGCAATCATTTTGTGATTATCAGGAGAAAAAAATGGCTTTAAGCGCGAATTCCGACGCCGTAACGTATGCAAAAGCGGCGAATACCAGAACCGCGGCAGAAACCGGCGATCGTATCGAATGGGTGAAGCTATCACTGGCTTTTCTACCGCTGGCGACGCCAGTGAGTGACGCGAAGGTACTGACCGGTCGCCAGAAACCTTTGACCGAAGTGGCAATCATCATTGCCGAAATCCGCAGTCGCGATGGCTTTGAAGGCGTTGGTTTTAGCTACTCCAAACGTGCTGGCGGCCAGGGTATTTATGCTCACGCCAAAGAGATAGCCGACAATCTACTGGGCGAAGATCCCAATGATATCGACAAAATATACACTAAGCTGCTGTGGGCCGGAGCCTCAGTGGGGCGTAGCGGGATGGCGGTACAGGCTATCTCCCCTATCGATATCGCCTTATGGGATATGAAGGCTAAACGTGCCGGTCTGCCACTGGCAAAACTGTTGGGCGCGCACCGCGACTCCGTTCAGTGTTACAACACCTCAGGGGGGTTCTTGCATACACCGCTCGATCAAGTGCTGAAAAATGTGGTGATTTCCCGCGAAAATGGCATTGGCGGTATTAAGTTGAAAGTCGGACAACCCAACTGCGCTGAGGATATTCGCCGCTTAACCGCAGTACGTGAAGCGCTTGGGGATGAGTTCCCGTTAATGGTTGACGCTAACCAGCAGTGGGATCGCGAAACGGCTATCCGCATGGGGCGTAAAATGGAACAGTTCAATCTTATCTGGATTGAAGAACCATTAGATGCTTACGACATCGAAGGCCACGCCCAGCTTGCTGCCGCGCTGGATACGCCTATCGCCACCGGGGAAATGCTGACCAGTTTCCGGGAACACGAGCAGTTGATTCTGGGCAATGCCAGCGATTTCGTTCAGCCAGATGCGCCGCGTGTCGGCGGTATCTCTCCGTTCCTGAAGATTATGGATCTGGCGGCGAAACACGGGCGTAAGCTGGCGCCGCACTTTGCGATGGAAGTACACCTGCACCTTTCCGCAGCGTATCCCCTGGAGCCGTGGCTGGAACATTTCGAGTGGCTGAACCCATTATTCAACGAGCAACTTGAGCTGCGCGATGGCCGCATGTGGATTTCCGATCGTCATGGTCTGGGTTTCACGCTCAGTGAACAAGCGCGCCGCTGGACACAATTAACATGTGAATTTGGCAAACGCCCTTAACCCGACTGGCGGGAATCCGTCCCGCCTCTCTTACCTTACAGGATGCATTCTGCCCTTATCTGAGGAGTAGATAATGAACACAATAATAAAGCGCACAAAAGTGCGTCATACCATTCTTATATTTTTATTTCTTGCTACCGTATTTAATTATGCGGATCGCGCAACTCTATCCGTAGTTGCCCCAATAATGAGTAAAGAATTAGGTTTTGATCCGGAAGCGATGGGCCTGGCCTTCTCCTCATTTGGTATCGCCTATGTCATTATGCAACTACCCGGTGGTTGGCTATTAGACCGCTACGGTTCACGACTGGTTTACGGTTGCGCATTGATTGGCTGGTCGTTAGTAACCATGTTTCAGGGAACGATCTATCTGTATGGCAGCCCATTAATTGTACTGGTTATTCTACGTCTGCTGATGGGCGCGATTGAAGCGCCTGCCTTTCCGGCGAACAGTCGTTTAAGCGTACAATGGTTTCCCAATAATGAACGAGGTTTCGTTACTTCAGTTTATCAGGCTGCGCAATATATCTCGCTGGGCATTATCACCCCGCTAATGACGATCATTCTGCATAATTTAAGCTGGCATTTTGTCTTCTATTATATTGGCGCTATTGGCGTGATGCTCGGTATATTCTGGTTAATGAAAGTCAAAGATCCGATGCACCACTCAAAAGTTAATCAAGCGGAAATTGACTATATTCGTAGCGGTGGTGGCGAGCCCTCTCTGGGCTGTAAAAAGGAGCCGCAGAAAATAACGTTCGCGCAGATTAAAACCGTCTGTGTTAACCGGATGATGATCGGTGTTTACATCGGGCAATTCTGCGTCACCTCTATCACCTGGTTCTTCCTGACCTGGTTCCCGACCTACCTGTACCAGGCGAAAGGCATGTCGATTCTGAAAGTCGGTTTCGTGGCCAGTATTCCAGCCATTGCCGGTTTTATTGGCGGCCTGCTCGGCGGCGTGTTCTCCGACTGGCTACTCAAACGCGGCTATAGCCTTACCGTCGCGCGGAAACTGCCTGTTATCTGCGGTATGTTGCTCTCTTGCGTAATAGTGATCGCCAACTACACCTCTTCAGAATTTGTGGTCATTGCGGCGATGAGTCTGGCCTTTTTTGCCAAAGGGTTTGGTAACCTGGGCTGGTGCGTACTCAGCGACACCTCGCCGAAGGAAGTTCTGGGTATTGCCGGCGGCGTATTTAACATGTGCGGCAATATGGCAAGCATCGTTACGCCACTGGTCATCGGCGTGATTCTTGCCAATACTCAGTCGTTCGACTTTGCCATTTTATACGTTGGCTCGATGGGACTTATTGGTCTCATTTCATATCTGTTTATCGTCGGCCCGCTGGATCGCATCACGCTGACATCATCCGCAGCCTGATTGTCCACATCGCGAATTCTTCGCTCCGCTGTTCCGGGATTGCACTCCATCGGAACAGCGTTTTTTAGTTGTACCGCGCAATTCAGATGCCGTCGCCATACTCAAACGTATGGTGTAGCCCGTTGAAATGCTGGTCCATATCCATCGACGGCTTATCGCTGCCCGGCTTGCCGACAATACGCGCCGGAACGCCTGCGGCGGTAGTGTGCGGCGGGACAGGCTGTAAAACGACGGAACCTGCGCCAATTTTCGCGCCGCGCCCCACCTCGATATTGCCGAGAATTTTCGCGCCCGCGCCAATCATCACGCCTTCGCGGATTTTAGGATGACGATCGCCGCTCGTTTTCCCGGTACCGCCCAGGGTGACGGATTGCAGGATCGACACATCATCCTCAATAACCGCCGTCTCCCCCACCACAATACCGGTGGCATGGTCGAGCATAATCCCGCGGCCAATTTTCGCTGCCGGGTGAATATCCACCTGAAACGAGACCGAAACCTGATTTTGCAGGAAGATAGCCAGCGCGCGGCGACCTTTATTCCACAACCAGTGACCAATGCGGTAGGCCTGTAGCGCATGAAAGCCTTTCAGATATAACAGCGGCGTGGAGTATTTATCCACCGCCGGATCGCGAGTGCGCACGGCCTGAATATCGCAGGCTGCCGACGCGATCATTTCCGGGTCGGCAGCATAGGCTTCTTCAACTACTTCACGGATAGCGATAGCGGGCATGATGGGCGACGCCAGTTTATTTGCCAGCATATAGCTCAGCGCACTGCCCAGATTTTCATGCTTGAGTAGCGTGGCGTGATAAAAACTGGCCAACATAGGCTCACAGTCAGCTAAAGCGCGGGCTTCAGCTTTAATATTCTTCCAGACGATTTCCAGTTCTTCACACGGCATGGCTTACTCCAGACGGGCAGAAAACGACCAACCCGTTCTGTGCGGGTTGGGTCGTTTATGCAAACAGTTCCTTACGGCTAGTGGCGACTCAGCTCTTCCTTGCGGGCGCGACCTAATAACGTTAATGCTGCCTCGCGCGCGTTTTTTCCGCAATACAATACTTGATAAATTTCCTCGGTTATTGGCATTTCAACACCAAAACGGTGCGCCAATTCACGAACTTCTTTCGTATTGCGATAGCCTTCGACCACCTGGCCAATCTTATCCTGCGCGCCTTTAACGTCCATGCCCTGGCCAAGCATCATGCCAAAACGACGGTTGCGCGACTGGTTGTCGGTACAGGTCAGCACCAGATCGCCTAAACCCGCCATCCCCATAAAGGTGGCGGGATCGGCACCAAGCGCTGCGCCAAGCCGCGACATTTCGGTCAGTCCACGCGTGATTAGCGCCGTGCGGGCGTTCGCGCCGAAGCCGATGCCGTCAGACATCCCCGCGCCAATCGCAATCACGTTTTTCACCGCGCCGCCAAGCTGCACGCCGATAAAATCCGCATTGATATAGACGCGAAAACTTTTTCCGCAGTGCAACAGTTGCTGGAGATCGTCGGCAAAGGTCTCATCGGTTGAGGCCAGCGAGATTGCCGTCGGCATACCCGCCGCCAGCTCTTTAGCGAACGTCGGACCGGAAATCACCGCCAGCGGGATTTGATCGCCTAACGCCTCGCGAGCGACATCCTGCAACAGGCGCCCCGTTTCCGCTTCCAGCCCTTTGGTCGCCCATACCAGACGCGCATCCGGACGCATCAGCGGTTTAATCTGCCGCAGCACGTCGCTGAAAACATGGCTTGGCACCACCACCAGAATGTTACGACTGGCCGCCAGCGCGGTTGCTAAGTCGCTTTCCAGGTGTAACGTATCGGGAAAAGGCACATCGGGAAGGAACGCGACGTTGCAGCGATCGTGCTCCAGGGTCGCGATATGTTTTGGGTCGTGGCCCCACAGGACAACCTGGTGGCCGTTTCTCGCCAGAGTGATGGCAAGAGCGGTGCCGTACGAGCCGGCACCGATGACTGTCATTGACGCATTACTTTGGTTCATCAGGCATCCTGATGTTCTTCAGTACCTTCACCAGCCTGCTGCTGCAAATAGTTCATGAACAGCGCATCAAAGTTGACCGGCGCAAGGTTCAGTTGCGGGAACGTACCGCGTGAAACCAGGCTGGTGATGCACTCGCGAGCATACGGGAACAGAATGTTCGGGCAGTATGCACCCAGGCAATGCGCCATCTGAGTACCTTCAATACCGCTGATGGAGAAAATACCGGCCTGCTGAACTTCGCACAGGAACGCGGTTTCTTCCCCCAGGGAAGCCGTTACGGTAACACGCAGCACAACTTCATAAACGTCATCCGCCAGTTGGGAAGATGCCGTATCAAGATCCAGTTTAACCTCTGGCTGCCAATCTTTCTGGAAAACATGCGGTGCGTTTGGCGCTTCGAAAGAAACATCCTTGGTATAGATACGTTGGATCTGGAAAGCCATTTCAGTGTTATTTTGTTCTGACATGTGTAAAACCCTTTAGTGTTGTCCTTAAATACTTGAGTACGCCTTAACGCAACAGCGGATCCAGTCCACCACGCGCATCCAGCGCATACAAGTCGTCACAACCGCCAATGTGCTGTGCATCAATAAAAATTTGCGGAACCGTCGTTCGGCCACTACGTTTGATCATCTCTTCACGCTTCACGGCGTCGCCGTCAATCGCAATTTCCTGGAAACTCACGCCCTTGCTGTTTAACAGCGCCTTTGCACGATGGCAAAACGGACAGGTTGCTTTGGTGTAGATTTCAATATTGGCCATGACTTCGCTCCTGTTTTTTACCCGATGGATTTCATGTCGACGCAAGGGCAAGTCATTCCCCTTGCGTCATGAAAACGACGGGTAATCACTTACCGCGCACCAGAGGCAGATTCTCGCCGCTCCAGCCTGCTACGCCTTCTTTCAACACAAAGACCTTTTCAAAGCCGGCTTTTGTCAGCGCGTTAGCGGATTCCTGGCACTGCATACCAGAACCGTCGACCACGATAATCGGCTTGTCTTTGTGCTTTTCCAGTTCGCCAACATTGTTGGCTTTGATTTCGCTCGGCAGCAAATTGGTCGCGCCAGCGATATGGCCTTTACGGAAATCGTCACGTTGACGTAAATCCACAACAACGGCGTCCTCTTTGTTGATAAGGCGCGTGGCTTCGCCGCGTGTAATCACCTTAACTTTTGAAGTCAGACCTTTGAACGTGGTAAATAAAACCGCCACCAGTAACGCAATCCAGGCGATACTCAGTATGGGATGACGGCCAACAAATTGCATAATTTCTTGCATGGGGGGTAACAACTCCCGACGTAGTGATTAAAAAACCAGGAAAGGAGTATACCTGTGCAGTGGCGCAAATACAGCCAGAGCGTGCACTGGAATGCATTTTTGCGGGGCGCTACGAAAAAAAATCACGCTATTACTTGCCATCTCACGCCAGCGCGATCCCTTTCTTTGATCTTCTGAGGCTATTTTATCGATTCAGCTGTAGTAAAATTACGCAATTATTTTGTCTATTGAGTATGAGGTTGTCGCAATGTCGGTTTCTAAAAAACCTATGGTACTGGTGATTCTGGATGGCTACGGCTACCGTGAAGAACAGCAGGATAACGCTATCTTAAACGCCAAAACCCCGGTGATGGATGCTCTGTGGGCAAAACGTCCGCATACCCTGATCGACGCATCCGGTCTGGAAGTGGGTCTGCCTGACCGCCAGATGGGCAACTCCGAAGTGGGCCACGTTAACCTGGGCGCAGGCCGCATCGTTTATCAGGACCTGACGCGTCTGGACGTTGAAATTAAAGAACGTACTTTCTTTGCTAACCCAGTCCTGACCAATGCGGTAGACCAGGCGAAAAACGCCGGTAAAGCG
This sequence comes from Salmonella sp. NW722, assembly GCF_051702785.1. NCBI lineage: Bacteria > Pseudomonadati > Pseudomonadota > Gammaproteobacteria > Enterobacterales > Enterobacteriaceae > Salmonella > Salmonella sp. NW722. The sequence continues at coordinate 105,041 of NZ_JAMMIN010000006.1, read as the reverse complement.
GTTCATATTATGGGTCTGCTGTCCGCGGGCGGCGTCCACAGCCACGAAGATCACATTATGGCGATGGTGGAGCTGGCCGCAGAGCGCGGCGCAGAAAAAATCTATCTGCACGCCTTCCTCGACGGTCGCGACACGCCGCCGCGCAGCGCTGAAGCCTCGCTGAAAAAATTCGAAGACAAATTCGCCGCGCTGGGCAAAGGCCGCGTGGCGTCTATCGTCGGTCGTTACTACGCTATGGACCGCGACAACCGTTGGGATCGCGTGGAAAAAGCGTATGATCTGATGACCCTGGCCCAGGGCGAATTCCAGGCGGATACCGCTGTGGCTGGCCTGCAGGCCGCTTACGCTCGTGATGAAAACGATGAGTTTGTCAAAGCGACCGTTATCCGCGCCGAGGGCCAGGCTGATGCGGCGATGGAAGACGGCGACACGCTGATTTTCATGAACTTCCGCGCTGACCGCGCGCGCGAAATTACCCGCGCTTTCGTTAACGCTGATTTCGACGGCTTTGCGCGTAAGAAAGTGGTTAATCTGAACTTCGTGATGCTGACCGAATACGCCGCCGACATCAAAACTGCCGTTGCCTACCCACCAGCGTCGCTGGCGAATACCTTTGGCGAATGGATGGCGAAAAACGACAAAACTCAGCTGCGTATTTCCGAAACGGAAAAATATGCGCACGTAACCTTTTTCTTTAACGGCGGCGTAGAAGAACCGTTTGCTGGCGAAGAGCGCATTCTGATCAACTCCCCGAAAGTGGCCACTTATGACCTGCAACCGGAAATGAGCTCTGCAGAATTGACTGAAAAATTGGTCGCGGCGATCGAAAGCGGTAAGTACGACACCATCATTTGTAACTATCCAAACGGCGATATGGTCGGTCATACCGGCGTGATGGAAGCCGCCATCAAAGCGGTGGAAGCGTTGGATAACTGCATTGAACAGGTAACAAAAGCGGTTGAGTCCGTTGGTGGACAACTGTTGATTACCGCGGACCACGGCAACGCGGAGCAGATGCGCGATCCGGCGACCGGTCAGGCGCATACCGCCCACACCAACCTGCCGGTGCCGCTGATTTATGTCGGCGAGAAAAACGTGAAGGCGGTCGAAGGCGGCAAACTTTCAGACATTGCGCCTACCATGCTGTCGCTGATGGGGATGGAAATCCCGCAAGAGATGACTGGTAAGCCGCTGTTCATCGTGGAATAATCCCTCCCCATGAGGGGAAAGGCGATTAACACCATTCAACAGGCCGTGAAACCAAGAACGTTTTCAGTCAGGCCTTTGTTCTACGCCAGCGTACTTAGCGCTGGCGTATTGTTGTGCGCCTTTTCCGCCCACGCGGATGACCGCGATCAACTCAAATCTATTCAGGCCGATATCGCCGCGAAAGAACGCGACGTACGCCAGCAGCAGCAACAACGCGCCAGCCTCCTGGCACAACTTAAAGCCCAGGAAGAGGCCATCTCGGCCGCAGCACGTAAGCTGCGCGAAACGCAAAGCACTCTGGATCAGTTAAACGCGCAAATTGATGAGATGAACGCCTCAATTGCCAAACTGGAGCAGCAAAAAGCCAGCCAGGAGCGTAATCTTGCCGCGCAGTTGGACGCCGCTTTCCGCCAGGGCGAACACACCGGCATTCAGCTTATTCTTAGCGGAGAAGAAAGCCAGCGTGGGCAACGCCTGCAGGCCTACTTCGGCTATCTGAACCAGGCGCGCCAGGAGACTATCGCCGAGCTGAAACAGACTCGCGAACAGGTCGCCACGCAAAAAGCCGAGCTGGAAGAGAAGCAAAGCCAACAACAAACGTTGCTGTATGAGCAGCGCGCCCAGCAGGCGAAGCTGGAGCAGGCGCGTAATGAACGTAAGAAAACGCTTGCCGGACTGGAGTCGTCTATTCAGCAAGGCCAGCAACAGTTAAGCGAACTACGCGCCAACGAATCACGCCTACGCAACAGTATCGCGCGGGCGGAAGCGGCGGCCAAAGCGCGAGCGGAGCGTGAAGCCCGCGAAGCGCAGGCGGTACGCGATAAGCAGCAGGAAGCCTCGCGTAAAGGCAGCACCTATAAGCCGACGGAAAGCGAGCGCTCGCTAATGTCCCGCACCGGCGGTCTGGGCGCGCCTCGCGGTCAGGCATACTGGCCGGTACGCGGCCCGATATTGCATCGCTATGGCGAACGGCTGCAGGGTGAGCTACGTTGGAAGGGGATGGTGATCGGCGCGTCGGAAGGCACCGAGGTCAAAGCCATCGCCGACGGCAGGGTGATTCTGGCGGACTGGCTGCAAGGCTATGGCCTGGTGGTGGTCGTGGAGCATGGTAAAGGTGATATGAGCCTTTACGGCTATAACCAGAGCGCGCTGGTCAGCGTAGGCGCGCAGGTGCGCGCCGGACAACCTATCGCCCTTGTGGGCAGTAGCGGCGGTCAGGGCAGACCTTCGCTTTATTTCGAAATTCGTCGCCAGGGTCAGGCCGTCAATCCACAGCCGTGGTTGGGAAGATAAGTTTTGCCTCAGTTTCGTCGCTCCATTCTCACGCTGGCCACTTTGCTGGCGTTTGCACATCCCGTTTTCGCTGGCAAGCTCGCCATCGTGATTGATGATTTTGGCTATCGCCCGCACACGGAAAACCAGGTTCTGGCGCTGCCGCCAAACATCTCCGTCGCCGTACTGCCCAACGCGCCGCACGCGCGCGAAATGGCAACTAAAGCCCACAATAGCGGGCATGAGGTGTTAATCCATCTGCCGATGGCGCCGCTAAGCAAACAGCCGCTGGAGAAGGATACGCTGCGACCAGATATGAGCAGCGATGAGATCGAGCGCATTATCCGCGAGGCGGTAAACAACGTGCCGTATGCCGTCGGGCTTAATAACCACATGGGCAGCGCAATGACTTCCAGCCTGTTCGGTATGCAAAAAGTTATGCAGGCGCTGGAACATTACAATCTCTATTTTCTCGACAGCATGACGATTGGCAATAGCCAGGCGATGCGCGCGGCATCCGGTACGGGTGTGAAAGTGATCAAGCGCAAAGTGTTCCTCGACGATACGCAAAACGAGGCGGATATCCGCCGTCAGTTTAATCGCGCTATCGAACTGGCCCGTCGCAACGGTTCCGCTATCGCGATTGGTCATCCACATCCCGCAACGGTTCGCGTGCTGCAACAGATGGTTTATCGCCTGCCGGCGGATATCACCCTGGTACGTCCAGGCAGCCTGCTCAACGAACCGCAGGTAGATACGTCCCGACCTGGTGTGACGCCGCAGAAAATTGACGCGCCGCGCAATCCCTTTCGCGGCGTGAAGATGTGCAAGCCGAAAAAACCGCTGCAACCGGTCTACGCTACGCGCTTTTTCAGCGTCATCGGCGAGAGCATTACGCAAAGTTCCGTGGTTGTCTGGTTTCAGCACCAGTGGCAAGGCTGGGGGAAAATCGCCGCGCCTAAAAACGTGAGCGCTAAGACAGATTGAGCGCCTTACGGGCCATACGACGGTGCGACAAGGTTTTGTCGCGCCATTGCCACAGCCGGAAAAACCAGAGCAGCGTCTGATAAGCCGCTTTCGCGCTGCGGACGTTAGCCATCATCCGTCTATACATGCCAGAAGTAAAAATTTCGGCAATCATACGCTGGCGGGTCAAAATATCAGGCTCTTTACGTACCGCATGACAAACGCGTAACGCTTCCCAGGTAATTTGCTGGCGAAACTCCGGGTAAATCGGAATACGCCGGGCATAATCACGATTGAGCTTTTCTAATAACCGCGTAATTTTAATATAATGCCGCTGATAATTAAGATTTTTATTGCCTTGTCTTTGCAAACGGCTTACCGAATTATCATGCAGGAAATATTTATATAATGATTGTTCGGTATAACGTACGCGCGTGGCATTAAACATAACTTCCGTCGACCATAATATGTCCTGATGATGTAGTCCGGGAACGAAAGTAATATTGTTATCGGTAATTAACGCACGTCGATAAACGCCCATCCAGACAACATGCGTCCAGCGCCGCGAGGCCAACGCCATACGCAACCAATCCGGTCCGCTTAATACCCCGGTGGAGCGCAGACGATCGGTCGGAATAGATTGCCAGGCGTGCCCGGTTTTTCGGACGCACCAGTCCGCGTTGCACTGCGCAACGTCCAGATCATCGTTAAGCGCCATGGTCATCAGCGTTTCATACATCTTCGGGTAGACCAGGTCATCGGCATCGACAAAGGCGACATAATCGCCGGTCGCTGCTTGCAGGCCAAGATTACGGGCGACAGATGCGCCAGCATTGGCCTGATGAAGCAGTCGAACATGCGGGTAATGTTCCGCGTAATGTTTTGCTATCTCAACGGAATGATCCGTCGATCCATCATTCACAATAATAATTTCCAGCGCCGACCACGTTTGCGCGATTAATGACGCCATGCAAGCATTAAAATCCGCTCCCGCATTATATAACGGGACAATGATACTCACTTTGGTTTTACTATTTTTCATAACGATTACCAGAAAAACCTTAATTTACCCTGCCTTTATACTGTGGCTCTATTAAGAAACTATTAAGCCGCCATAATTAATTTTTACAGTAAAAAGCAAGCACAAAACTCAGATCAGAGTAGAGCGTGACGTTAGCGAGTAAAATAAGAGTAAAGCGCAATTACGAATGCTTGATGTCTATGACAATTCTTTACGGCTTTCCAGATTTTCCCTAACAAAAAAGGTTGGTGAATGACACCAACCTTTTACGATGACACGTATATCAGACCCGATAAATATCATCGGGTCTCTATACCCTTCATACTTCAAGTTGCTTATGTGTTGGCTACGGATTACTCGGCCCATCCATGGGCCTCGCCCTGACGGGCCGTCGCACGCGACGTTCAAATCTGCTCCCGGCAGATTTGTCGTTCACCCCAGTCACATAGTTATCTATGCTCCTGGGGACTCACTCCCTTGCCGCCTTTAAGCAACTCGAATTATTTTGGGTATATACATATTAATCCCAGCTCAGAATAACTTTTCCTGACTGGCCTGAACGCATGGCGTCAAAACCTTTCTGGAAATCATCAATAGAGAAACGATGGGTGATAATCGGTGACAGATCCAGACCGGACTGGATCAGCGCCGCCATTTTGTACCACGTTTCGAACATCTCACGACCATAAATACCTTTAATGAACAAGCCTTTAAAGATAACTTTTGTCCAGTCGATAGACATATCTGATGGCGGAATCCCCAGCATCGCAATACGACCGCCGTGATTCATGGTGTCCAGCATGGTACGAAACGCCGGCGGCGCGCCGGACATCTCCAGACCCACATCGAATCCTTCGGTCATTCCCAGCTCCGCCATGACGTCGTTCAGGCTCTCTTTCGCGACGTTGACCGCGCGGGTGACGCCCATTTTACGCGCCAGCTCCAGACGGTATTCATTAACGTCAGTAATCACCACATGACGCGCGCCGACATGTTTCGCCACCGCGGCGGCCATTACGCCGATTGGCCCCGCCCCCGATACCAGTACATCTTCGCCGACCAGATCGAAAGACAACGCCGTATGCACCGCATTACCAAACGGGTCGAAAATAGAGGCTAAATCATCAGAAATGTTATCCGGGATTTTAAACGCATTGAACGCCGGGATGACCAGGTATTCCGCGAAGCAGCCGGGACGGTTGACGCCCACGCCGGTGGTGTTGCGACACAGGTGAGTACGACCGCCACGGCAGTTGCGGCAATGACCGCAGGTGATATGACCTTCGCCGGAGACGCGATCGCCGATTTTAAAGCCTTTCACTTCCTGACCGATGCCGACCACTTCGCCGACATATTCATGCCCCACGACCATCGGAACCGGGATGGTTTTTTGCGACCAGTCATCCCAGTTATAGATGTGAACGTCAGTACCGCAGATGGCTGTTTTACGGATTTTAATCAGCAAATCGTTATGGCCGACTTCTGGTTCCGGAACGTCGGTCATCCAGATGCCCTCTTCCGCTTTCAGTTTGGATAACGCTTTCATCTTACATCCTCAGGCAATCACGCCCAGTTGTTTACCAATACGCGTGAACGCGTCTACCGCACGCGTAATTTGCTCAGGCGTATGCGCCGCAGACATCTGGGTACGAATACGCGCCTGACCTTTTGGTACGACCGGATAGAAGAAACCGGTAACGTAAATGCCCTCTTTTTGCAGTTCGCGGGCAAATTTCTGCGCGACAACCGCATCTCCCAGCATTACCGGGATGATGGCGTGATCCGCGCCTGCCAGCGTAAATCCCGCGGCAGACATCTGCTCACGGAACTGCCGGGCGTTCGCCCACAAGCGATCGCGCAGTTCTGCGCCCGCTTCCACCATCTCTAACACTTTAATAGAAGCCGCCACGATCGCCGGCGCCAGGGAGTTGGAGAACAGATATGGGCGGGAACGCTGACGCAACCACTCAACGACCTCTTTACGCGCCGCGGTATAGCCGCCGGATGCGCCGCCTAACGCTTTGCCCAGCGTACCGGTAATAATATCTACGCGGCCCATTACGTCGCAGTATTCATGGGAACCACGACCGTTTTCGCCGACAAAGCCTACCGCGTGAGAATCATCAACCATCACCAGCGCATCGTATTTATCGGCCAGATCACAGACGCCTTTCAGATTGGCGATGACGCCATCCATTGAGAACACGCCGTCGGTGGCGATCAGGACATGACGCGCGCCGGCCTCACGCGCCTCTTTCAGCCGCGCTTCCAGCTCAGCCATATCGTTGTTGGCATAGCGATAGCGCTTCGCTTTACACAAACGCACGCCGTCAATGATAGACGCGTGATTCAGCGCGTCGGAAATAATAGCGTCTTCCGCGCCCAGCAACGTCTCAAACAAGCCGCCGTTAGCATCGAAACAGGAGGAGTACAGAATCGCATCTTCCATGCCGAGGAAGCTTGCCAGCTTTTGCTCCAGCGCTTTGTGGCTGTCCTGGGTGCCGCAGATAAAACGCACGGACGCCATACCGAAACCGTGGCTGTCCATGCCCGCTTTTGCGGCATTAATCAGCTCAGGGTGATTCGCCAGCCCGAGATAGTTATTGGCGCAAAAGTTAATAACGTGGCTTCCATCCGCCACGGTGATATCCGCCTGCTGCGCAGACGTAATAATGCGCTCTTCTTTAAACAATCCTTCCGCTCGGGCGGTTTCCAGATCGTTGGTTAACTGTTTGTAAAAATCCCCACGCATTGCGATTCTCCAGACTGGGCAAATTTCAGCACATATTACCCAAAGCGATACGTTGATACGAGATGACGCGTCATCACTTCTTTAAAATGCAGCATAAATCACGCGTATCCTCACGGGTTATCAGTGAATGGATGAATAGTGTTATGATAAGAGCATTCATGTCTGAGACAGTCTCTGACACCATAATTCAAAGGTTACAGTTATGATCATCGTTACCGGCGGCGCGGGCTTTATCGGCAGCAATATCGTTAAGGCCCTGAATGATAAAGGTATCACCGATATTCTGGTGGTGGATAACCTGAAAGACGGCACCAAGTTTGTAAACCTGGTGGATCTGAACATTGCTGACTATATGGATAAGGAAGATTTCCTGATCCAGATTATGTCCGGAGAAGAGCTCGGCGATATCGAAGCTATTTTCCATGAAGGCGCCTGCTCTTCCACCACCGAGTGGGACGGCAAGTATATGATGGATAATAACTATCAATACTCCAAAGAGCTGCTGCACTATTGTCTTGAGCGCGAAATCCCGTTCCTCTACGCCTCTTCTGCCGCCACCTATGGCGGTCGCACGTCTGATTTCATCGAATCGCGCGAATACGAAAAACCGCTTAACGTTTATGGCTATTCTAAATTCCTGTTTGATGAATATGTGCGCCAGATCCTGCCAGAAGCGAACTCGCAGATTGTCGGTTTCCGCTATTTCAACGTCTATGGACCACGTGAAGGCCATAAAGGCAGCATGGCAAGCGTGGCATTTCATCTGAATACACAGTTAAACAACGGCGAAAGCCCGAAACTGTTTGAAGGCAGCGAAAACTTCAAGCGCGACTTCGTTTACGTGGGCGATGTGGCCGCCGTTAACCTGTGGTTCCTGGAAAGCGGCAAGTCCGGCATCTTTAACCTGGGCACAGGCCGTGCGGAATCTTTCCAGGCCGTCGCCGACGCGACGCTGGCATACCATAAAAAAGGCAGCATTGAATACATTCCGTTCCCGGATAAGCTGAAAGGTCGCTATCAGGCGTTTACGCAGGCGGATTTAACCAATCTACGCAACGCGGGCTACGACAAACCCTTTAAGACCGTCGCCGAAGGCGTCACGGAGTATATGGCCTGGCTGAACCGCGACGCGTAAGTATGAAAATTTTGGTCATTGGCCCGTCCTGGGTGGGCGACATGATGATGTCGCAAAGTCTCTATCGCACGCTTAAAGCGCGCTATCCCCAGGCGATAATCGACGTGATGGCGCCCGCCTGGTGCCGTCCGTTGTTATCGCGTATGCCGGAAGTTAACGAGGCGATACCCATGCCGCTGGGCCACGGCGCGCTGGAAATCGGCGAGCGCCGCAGATTGGGCCATAGCCTGCGAGAGAAGCGCTACGATCGCGCCTGGGTGTTGCCAAATTCGTTTAAATCGGCGCTGATTCCTTTCTTTGCCAATATCCCGCACCGTACCGGCTGGCGCGGCGAAATGCGCTATGGCCTGCTGAACGATGCGCGCGTCCTTGATAAAGACGCCTGGCCGCTGATGGTGGAGCGCTACGTGGCGCTGGCCTATGACAAGGGCGTGATGCGCACGGCGAAAGATCTGCCGCAGCCGCTGCTCTGGCCGCAGCTCCAGGTTAGCGAGGGTGAAAAGTCGCTGATGTGCAGCGACTTTTCACTATCTTCTGAACGTCCTCTGATCGGCTTTTGCCCCGGCGCGGAATTTGGCCCGGCAAAACGTTGGCCGCACTATCACTACGCCGAACTGGCAAAACAGCTCATTAACGAAGGGTATCAGGTCGTACTGTTTGGCTCGGCAAAAGACCATGAAGCCGGAAATGAGATCCTGGCGGCGCTGAATAGCGAGCAGCAGGCATGGTGTCGCAACCTGGCGGGGGAAACCCAGCTGGAACAGGCCGTCATTCTGATAGCCGCCTGTAAAGCCATCGTCACCAACGATTCCGGACTGATGCACGTCGCGGCGGCGCTCGACCGCCCGCTGGTCGCCTTGTATGGCCCAAGTAGCCCGGATTTCACGCCACCGCTGTCTCATAAGGCCCGGGTGATTCGTCTCATTACGGGTTATCACAAAGTGCGTAAAGGCGATACGGCGCAAGGCTATCACCAGAGCCTGATCGATATCACGCCGCAGCGGGTTCTGGAAGAGCTTCATTCGCTGTTGTCGGAAGAGGGCGTTTAATGCGGGTTTTGATCGTTAAAACATCATCGATGGGCGACGTATTACATACCCTGCCTGCGCTTACCGACGCGCAACAGGCTATTCCAGGGATTCAATTTGATTGGGTTGTCGAAGAAGGGTTTGCGCAAATTCCGTCCTGGCACAGTGCTGTCGATCGCGTGATTCCCGTCGCTATTCGCCGTTGGCGCAAAGCCTGGTTTTCCGCGCCCATTAAAGCGGAACGCACAGCCTTTCATCGGGCGGTATGCGCATACCAATACGACGCTGTGATTGATGCGCAGGGGCTGGTGAAAAGCGCGGCGCTGGTGACGCGTCTGGCGCATGGGATAAAGCACGGTATGGACTGGAGTACCGCCCGCGAACCGCTGGCCAGCCTGTTCTATAACCGTAAACACCATATCGCAAAGCAACAACATGCGGTTGAACGGACGCGCGAGCTGTTCGCCAAAAGCCTGGGATACGATAAACCGCAGTCGCAGGGCGATTATGCCATCGCAAAACATTTTCTGCATTGCCAGCAGGCGGTTAGCGATCCGTATGCGGTGTTTTTACATGCCACGACCCGCGATGATAAACACTGGCCGGAAGCAAACTGGCGCGAGCTTATCGGTATGGTGGGCAACACCGGATTACGGATAAAACTTCCCTGGGGCGCGCCTCATGAGGAGGCCCGGGCTAAACGACTGGCCGAAGGCTTTGACTATGTGGATGTGTTACCGCGCATGAGCCTGGAGGAGGTCGCCAGAGTGCTGGCTGGCGCAAAATTTGTCGTATCGGTTGATACCGGCCTGAGCCATCTCACCGCCGCGCTCGACAGACCGAATATTACGCTATATGGCCCAACGGACCCTGGGTTAATTGGAGGTTATGGGAAGAACCAAATGGCATGCTGCTCACCAGAACAGAACCTGGCGAATTTAGATGCCACAAGCGTATTTGGAAAGATTCATTAAAGAGACTCTGTCTCATCCCAAACCTATTGTGGAGAAAAGATGCTAACCACATCATTAACGTTAAATAAAGAGAAATGGAAACCGATCTGGAATAAAGCGCTGGTTTTTCTTTTTGTTGCTACGTATTTTCTGGATGGTATTACGCGTTATAAACATTTGATAATCATACTTATGATTATCACCGCGATTTATCAGGTCTCACGCTCACCGAAAAGTTTCCCCCCTCTTTTCAAAAATAGCGTATTTTATAGCGTAGCAGTATTATCATTAATCCTTGTTTATTCCATACTCATATCGCCAGATATGAAAGGAAGTTTCAAGGAATTTGAAAATACGGTACTGGAGGGTTTCTTATTATATACTTTATTAATTCCCGTACTATTAAAAGATGAAACAAAAGAAACGGTTTCGAAAATAGTACTTTTCTCCTTTTTAACAAGTTTAGGACTTCGCTGCCTTGCAGAGAGTATTCTATATATCGAGGACTATAATAAAGGGATTATGCCATTCATGAGCTATGCGCATCGACATATGTCCGATTCCATGGTTTTCTTATTTCCAGCATTATTGAATATTTGGCTGTTTAGAAAAAATGCACTTAAGTTGGTTTTTTTGGTGCTTAGCGCTATCTATCTTTTCTTTATCCTGGGAACCCTATCACGAGGGGCATGGTTGGCGGTGCTCATAGTAGGTGCGCTGTGGGCAATACTGAATCGCCAATGGAAGTTAATAGGAGTCGGTGCCATTTTATTAGCCATCATCGGCGCTTTGGTTATCACTCAACATAATAACCAATCAGATTCAGAACATTTACTTTATAAATTACAGCAGACAGATAGCTCATCTCGTTATACTAACGGAACCCAGGGCACCGCGTGGATACTGATTCAGGAAAACCCGATCAAGGGCTACGGCTATGGTAATGATGTGTATGATGGTGTTTATAATAAACGCGTTGTCGATTATCCAACGTGGACCTTTAAAGAATCTATCGGTCCGCATAATACCATTCTGTACATCTGGTTTAGTGCAGGCATATTGGGTCTGGCGAGTCTGGCCTATTTATATGGCGCTATCATCAGGGAAACAGCCAGCTCTACCTTCAGGAAAGCAGAGATAAGCCCCTACAATGCTCATCTCTTGCTATTTTTATCTTTCGTCGGTTTTTATATCGTTCGTGGCAATTTTGAACAGGTCGATATTGCTCAAATTGGTATCATTACCGGTTTTCTGCTGGCGCTAAGAAATAGATAAAAAAACGCGCTGATACTTATTACGGTATCAGCGCGTTTTTCATCATCCGGACTCAATCACTTATCAAACCAGCTTTTCATTTGTTCCTCGAAACGCTGCGCTACATTTTCCCAACTGTATTTTGAAAACACCAGGGATTTTGCTTTTTCGGCAATCTGGTGGCGTTCCTTATCAGCAAGCGCACGGTTAATATCATTAATTATACTTTCGCTCGACATAGGCTCTGCGAGGTGATAGCCCGTTATGCCATCTAACACAAATTCGCTAATCCCCCCTTTTTTGCTGGCAAGAACCGCTTTTCCTGCTGCCATCGCTTCTACAGCCACCATGCAAAATGCTTCTTCAACCTGAGATGGCACAATAACCAGATCGGCTATATGATAGAAGTTATGCATCTGGTCAGGAGATTGCCCCCCAGCCATAATACAATCAGTTCCAATCTCTTTTGCGGCGTCCAGTACTTTCTTTTGATACTCTGCTTTTTCACCCTTGCGGCTTGCATAAGGGTCGCCAACAACGGCAAGTTTAATATTACTTCTTAAGGTACGTAATTTTTTGAACGCCTGCAAAAGCAACAGGATGCCTTTATCAGGCGAAATTCTCCCGGCATATAAGAGAACGGTGGCATCTTCCGCAATATTTAATTGCTGACGAAGATTATCTTGTGGGTTTCTTTTATAAGTCTCAGCACAAAAACCATTAGGCACAATACTAACAGCAGCGGCAGGCAATCTTTCTTCATAAAACGCTTTAAGAAACTGACTGGGCACGATAATTTTTGCATCGTTATCAGGAAGTTCTGGTTCAAATGCGTTATGCATGTGCATAACCAGTTTTGCATTTGGATTGCGCTCTCTGATCTGCCGATACAGTTTCATACTATTATGAATAACAATGACGCTATCTTCCTGGGTAGTCACTTTATCTCTAATATTAAGGACGCGCTGGGAATAGGGTAATGGGTCGAGACGAGTCCATTTCTGAAAAAGACGCTTATAAGCTTTACTAAACCCAATGTAATGAATATCACAGTTATCGTTTATTTTATTATATTCAGGATAGCCAGCATTCTTTATACAAGCAATAGCATTCGGTATTGATAGTCGTTTTGCAACCTGGTAAATCCAGGTTTCTACCGCAGCCGCGCCACGTGGAGGAATTGAAAATATAGGAGTAACAGTAAATATGATTTTTTTAATCATAATAGCTATAATCCAGAATAGTTAACTTTATAGAAAAAGAAATGTTATAGAAAAAGAAATGCGTGCCGAAGCAACGCAAAATAATGATTTATCTAGTATCTAGACAATTTTATCGTAATATATTTCATCCTCAAGTTCCGAGGCTGTAATATATGGAATAATCTCGTAATGAATTGCAGTATCATCTGATAAATTAAAGATATTTAAATCACTCACATTTTTTCTCATAAAAGTAAAAAATGGCAGTATTTTAAACAGGTCTTTACTAAGTTCAGATGGCATAGGGCTGGTAGATTCGTCATAGAAACGTGGGCAACTCCCTGTTAAGTCAAGCCCAGAACATATAATACGGCCATACTTAAGGGAATAGGCAACCTGAATAGCGGTATAAGCAATAGTATGGCAAGAGCAATACCCGATGCTGATATCCTTGCAAAATCCAGCCAGTCGCCCTCTTTTCGAAAGGGGAACTGAAATAAGTAATGCTTTATGAACCCGCTTGAGGATATTAAATTTAATTTTCTTTAAAAAGCCCCCTTTTTCTCGGCGATAAAAGGAGCGAATAATTAAACAGTTTTCTTCAATATATTTTTGATCATCCACTGAAGCCTGTTCATACACATCAAGATTGACGATAGTGAACTGACTGTTACGGCTAAAGTTATAAAAATCTTCGCGCCGACGATGGAGGAAGCGAACATCCGTCAGAAGGTACAAAAATGGCTTGACGTTATTGTTTAGCAAATATTGAACAGAACCATTGACTGCAATGACATCTTTCATTCGTAACAAGGACAGCGGCGTCTTTCTGGACGTAGGACCAGAAAGAAAAATAATACAATCTTCAGCCGTTCTTTTCGCAATAAGTTGCAGAACATCGGCGTGAGTTATGAAGTTAACGCTGCCCATAAAAAACTCGTATGTTTATCATGCAACCTATAAATAAATGTTATATTCAATAACTAATATTACATCTCAAATTCTCTCAAGTATGTCATAACGCTGCAGCAAATAAAAGTCAGTCAGCCCCTTAAATTAAACCAAACGTGCTACATTGATCAGCGCTTTTCCTTACCCTTAATACGACGCAAGAAATTTCGAAGTTTTTTCTTATAAATCAATAAGTAAAATCCGATATCTCTCACATTATTTTTGATACCATAATGTCTTTCTAAATCAATACGATCCTTTGCTTTTCGTTGTCTGGAAGGTCTTTTTCCGGACAAATCGATAATTCTGATCTGATTGCCTTGCAAGATAAAGTTACCTTTATGGGGATCGCCCGAAACCATACCATGTTGATGCAGAGAATATATCGACTGTTTGATTTTCCCTCTCACCTCGTCAGAAATTTCTGGCATATCAACAAGTTCAATACCTTCAATATACTCAATTATCATCACGTATGTTTTTACATAGCGTAATGTTTTAATTTCCGCCAGCAGGTAAAAATCATTAAGCGCCGCAAACCCTTCTCGCCGAACACGATCTGTCTGATGAAAAAGCTTTTCGTAGTAATCTCCTTTTACTAACGATTTGAAAAATCGTTCAGTATTTTTTACTTTTGGACTAAATACCTTGAGAATATATTTTCCGTAGTCTGTATTAATCAATACAACTTTTGTATCTTCTATATTACGGAAGACTTTAATAACCTGATGATTATAAGATAGAAAATCTTTGAATATCTCAATGTATTTTTCACCGTCTTTTTTGACAAAGACGGTATAGTTTTTAATCTTTTTTTCAATAATCATAATGGAGATTTAGGGAGGGGAATTATTTGTGGAAAAGTTTACGATAAAGATATGCGCTTCCAGCCATAAGGCCTTTAAAATAATGACCCTGCACGAGAAGATGTTTATATCGCTTCTTAAATTCGACTATGGTACGCGCATCTTTTGCAGGAGAATCTTTCCAGGGCGAGTTCAGTCGTGCATTTTTATAATAGATAACTGAAGGATAATTTGCCCAGGCATGCCATGGTTTTGTAGCGCCCGTATAATGAATTAAAACAGTATTATCATTAATTATATTGCTATATTTTTTATGTGACTTATCTTTCAACTCACTTTTGATAGTATAAATGGTATTATATGGTCGCGGTAGAAAAATGACTTTATCCTGTAGGAGAATATTCAAAACATCCTGATCGGGATATTTAAAAGAGTCAGCCTCTTTACCTGCCAAAAGTAAAAATGCCTTTTTGGTTAAGGCATTCTCTTTCCATAATTTCAGGTTAACAAAAACCACGCCGGAGTTAAAATAACCACCTTGTAAATTAAAAGCGCTTAATCTCTCATTTACCTTATTCTGGATGGAATCAACATCTTTTACGACCGCAGCAATCTTCTCTGTCAAATCAAGTTGTAGAAGATCTTGCAAAGATCCTTTGCATACAACATCGGCATCCAAATAAAGTAGTGTATTTACCTTCTTGCTGAGATAATCGAAAGCAAATAAACGAAAATACATTGCTCTCGACCATACTTTAGTTTGAGGCAATACCTCAAGGCTTTCTACTTTAATAAGATAAAGAGAAATTTTTATGTGATGCTGTACGGCTAAACGCTCTATATATTTTACAAAACACGGGGAGTATGAATCACAAATAATGTGAAAAGCGAGCGGGATATTATTGTTTAATACAACTGAAGCGATTGATACCCCCACACCATCAAGATAGTTTTCATCAACGCCATAAGAAATGTTTAATACGTTATCATCATTATTATTACTTTCATCAAAAACTTTATATTCAGCTATTTCTATCTCAGGAAATGAATCCATTACATCACCTATGGGTTTTATTCAAGAAGTTTACGTTTAAAGTAGGCTATATAATAATTTATACCCGAAGTATAATGCTTCTGATTAAACATATGCTTTGCCGCATAACGTAACTGATGGCTAGTGACTGGATTTAAAAGTGCACAATGAGACCATGGTGAGTTGCTCTTAGCCTGTAAAAAATATTGTGACACGGGGTAAGCCCCCCAACTATGCCAGGGCTTCGTTGGTCCGATATAATGAACAAATACAGTCTCAGCATCGACTGGATTAATAACTGAATCTTTTAATTCATAGTTAAGACTAAATTGTGTATTAAATTTTTTATCAACAAAACGCGCTTTATTCACTAACAATATATTTAATACATCCTGATCAAGGTGCGTTATGCGCTGTACTACCTCCGGATCTTTTAGCATTTCAATCGCTTTCTTAGAGATATTTTCTGCGGTCCAAAGAGGTATGTTAATTAAAATAAAACCGGCATTAAAATAGCCAGAAACCAGCCCAGGCGTTGCCAGGCTAACCGAGCGCTTAGTCCACCATTCCAACTCGCCTTCAGCAACGACAGCTGCAATCTCATTTTCAGCAAAATTAAGATCAATAAGTTCCTGAATACTCCCCTTACATGCAATATCTGCATCCAGATAAAGTACTCTATCTGTTTTATCTGAAAAATAATCGGCGATAATGAATCTAAAGTATGTTGCATAGGTCCAGTTTTTGGTACTGGGTAGCGATTTTAAGCGCTCACAGTCGATTAGGTAAACAACAATCTGCGTAGCGTACTGTTTTGCTAATGCCTCAAATCGCTGCTGGTCTTCAGAGTCAAAGAAATCGGTAAAAACATGGAAAGCTAACGTCTTCTCTGGGTTAGCGAGGAGAACCGATGCAATAGAGACACCACAGCCAAAAAGAAAGTTTTTATCAATCCCATAAGCTATATTAAATTTATCAGCATCACTATGTTGTGCATAGTTATAATCTAAAGTCTGTTGAATGACTTCTTCTTCAAAATATTTTCTGCTCATAGTGATCACTTTTGTAATTTCGAGAATATCGCATTATTAAAATTTTTAAAATATAGCACATCGTAAAATCTCTCAATCGTGCCGGGAATAATATCATGCTGATATTTTACTTCACCAGAAATAACACGATTAAGGTGTCCTACAAAATCATCTATAGCCCCCGGGGTATAAAGCTCACCATTCAAACCGGGTTTAATCATATCGCGCGGACCAGACATACAATCAGAACTAATACACGGAATTCCATATGACATTGCTTCCAGCAGGGTCATAGGGAATCCCTCAAATGCAGAGGTAAGTAGTAACGCGGTGACATTTTTTATTTTTTGCTGTACAACTTGCCACGGCGCGCTTTGCCAACCATACCAGATCACACGCTGCTCAATACCAAGCTCCCGACTATAGGACTGGCACTTTTCAAAATCTGAGCCATCACCAATAATATGTAGCTGCCATTCCCCTGTCGTACGAGCTAAGCCATCAAATAAATCTTTAACTCTTTTCTGCCCTTCAAATTTAAGACGCCCTACATAGAGAAATACAGCAGGTTTATCGCGCTCAGGCGGCGGCACAATGATTGTTTTAATAGAGACAGGATTATAAACGACGCTAATATCTTGCGCTGAGATACCCCGTGCCATCATCTGTTCTTTAATACCACTACTGATGGCCAGATGATAACCCGCGTACGTTATACATTCTGCATGTTTTTTATGGTCGAGCGAAAAATGTGGCCACGAGAAAATAATAAACTGTTTACCACTTTTCTTTCGTGCTTTATTGGCATAAAGACATGAGATGACATCAATACATATCACAATATCCGGTGACGTTTCTTTCAGCCACTGACTAAAATTATAAACATGCTTAGCTCGACGAAGAAAACTTAATTTTATATTTGAGAATGATTGCGCATATTTAATCTCTTTTAGCCATGCTTTATCCATTTTGTCATTACGACAAAAGAAAAACATTCCACAGTTGATTTTCGGAGAGCTATTTTCAAACGTATGGATAACGTTGCTAATAACGGTTTCCATCCCTCCAAAACCGGATACTGCTTCGCCAATAAAAGCTATTTTCATATATACTCCAGAGTTAAAACCTTAATCTAAAGACTTTAGATATTAAATAGCAAAAATAGTAATATAACCCTATAGAGTAATTTTTACCTGACATCTCTCTTTTGGCTTTAAGGCGTATTCAATATCTTTATTATTTTCGATAATGGAATATATTGCCACACCTGCTGGCATTATAAAACTATGATCAAAGCAAAGAGCAATGTCCAGTCTTCTTCCAAAAAAATCATCATGTTGAATTATGTTTTTTTGGTTTGAAATATAACTTTTAATGTCAGACATTCTGTCTATCCTTGTCTCACTCATAAATTACTCACTGAGTGCATAATTATTATAATTACAGATTTTTTCTTATTGTTCTTTCTTTAATTCGAGCGGCTTTAACATCTGCCTGATGAATCAACCCCGATTCTTTTTGCAAAATCTCTCGCAGGGGGAGAGAGAAATACTCACGCATAAACCGGAATATATCTCGCTGAGTCAGGCCAATATTCATTGAAGAAAAATAAAGCCCAATTAAATCTTTGTCACGCCAGCGAAGGGGAACGTGCTGGCGTATCTGCGCGCGATGCAGGTCGATTACGGAGATTTTTAAATCCTCTTCGCGACCAGTGAAAGGTAAATGCAGAAGAAAGTGGCAAATATAACAGTCGCGATGGTTAATTCCCCCGGCGTGCATTTTACGTACCATAGTCGCAACACGCTTAATGATCATCCACTTCACCTGCGCGTCCGGTGGATTAACAGCCCAGTCAGCACAGTAGTCTTCAAGGCTAATCGTGGGCGTTAAATCTTCGGTGATAATAAATGATGTTCTGGTTAGCGGATTTACGCCTTTTTCACCAAAACCAACGCCGTGCATCGTATCAACGCCCAGCTCATGTAGACGATGAATAGCGTGCCATTCTCTGTCAGCGCCCAGAACAGGCATACGTAACGAAATCAGGTTCTTCACAATTTCTTTCAGCGAAGTGCCTTTATGCCACTTCAGGAAGTAGCTTTTACCGTCCAGCTCAAACCGCAATGTTCGACGCGTCTCCAGCTCTCTGAACACTTCGCCCTGTAACGTTTTCACTTCCTCAAAAGCATCTTTACCGCGCCATAGTGTGGTTAACGGCGCTTTCAGCTCAACCATCTAAATCACCTGTAATAATATCTGCGGCCTTCTCCGGTAAGCTGTATAAATCCTGGGTATCAGCATAATACCGCGCATTTTCAGCCCAGGCGTTGCGTAAGGAAGGCTGTGTCAGCGCTTTGAGTAAAACCTCATTTAACGCATCCTGGCGGAATGGTTCAGTCATCGCTTCGCCACAGTTTGCATCCACAATATAATGTGCATAACCGCACACCGCGGTTGTCAGCACCGGCAAACCAGCAGTAATGGCTTCCAGCAAAACAATACCAGCAGCTTCCTGATAGGCTGGGTGCAGTAAAAGGTCGGCTGCCGCCATTAACTCCGCGATATCATTACGTCCGGAGAAAAAATGCACATTCGTGCCGACGCCGCTTCTTTCAGCCAGTGCTGCAAACTTCTTCGGCTTATCCTGCCCGACAACATAGAGCACCGTATTTTGCCGTAAAGATTCGGGTAGCGATGCCAGCGCTTCAATAGAGCGATCCACACCTTTACGGGTGAAGTCAGACCCTACTTGCAACAGTAATTTTTGCTGTTCTGAGATACCATTTTTCTGACGATAAATTTGACGACTGTTTGGGATCTGTTGGCTATATTTTCTGTCCGGGTAAATCCCCGGAGGAAGGATATGGAAACGCTCCGCTTCAGTCTGATAATGTTTTTGGAAGTCAGCAATCTGCTTATTCGTCAGCATTAATAGTTGCGTCGGCTTGCCGTGTTCAAACGTGGCGCGTTCAAAAGCAGCATAATGCCGATAGCGTGATGTCAGGCGATAGAAAAAACCTTTTTCCTGTGCGACTTTTTCGGCATAACACACGTCTGCGGCGTAATACACATCAAGGCCAGGCATCTTATTGAATCCAACCACCCGATCGACAGGGTGGTCGCGCAAATGGTGTTGCACCCAGGCATAATATTCTGCGTTACGACCGTGGTTCGTCCGGGATTTAACCGGCACGCGGATTAATTCAAAGTTATCCGGGCATTCCCCTTCCCATGACTGAGTATAAACACGAACCTGATGACCTCGCGCCGCCACGGTTTGGGCAATGCGCATAAAATCACGCTGCAGACCGCCAAAAGGAAAATACTTATATAAGCAAAAGGCAACTCTCATAGCAGGCTGTCCAAATCTATGGTGCGTGCCTCATGCGGCAGCATTTTTTCCGTCGCGGCGATAACATCTTCAGCCGGAATCACGGAAAGGTATTTTTTATTACGATCAAGCTCATGCCGTTCAGGCATCGGCTGATAATTTCCTGCCCAAAACTGAATGATGTCGTCGGTCCAGGGACGCCAGAACACATGATCCGTCGCGCCGAAAAGGCAAATGACCGGCGTTTTGACTGCTGCGGCAATATGACCAGGGGCCGAATCAACGCCGATAAAGAGATCCGCATGGTCAATCAACGCGCCCAATTCAGGAAAGCGAGTTTTACCCGCCAGACCAGTAACCGGTTTTGTCTCACAGCCGCGTGCAATAGCATCCACGCAGGCCATCTCGTCTGCGGCCGGGCCTGACGTCAGTACAACTTGATAACCGCGGCGCTGCACGGCATCAATAACCTGAGAGAATTTATCATTATCCCAGCACTTAAATAGCTGCCGTGCCGTAGGCTGAATAACAACATATTGTCGGGTCACACCAAGTTGTTTGAGCTGTTGTCGCATGTTTTCCCAATGTTCCGGGCGATAGCTCATGGTGGTTTCCGTGACATACTGTTTTAGCGCTAACGGCTTTAGCGCGGATAATGTGCGCTCAACAGCATGTTCTCCCGCATAAGGTACTAAATGCGTAAAGCTTTTTTTCCATAAAGCAGACTGACGATTACCGAAATCCTGCGAGATTTTTATTTTTGCGTTTAAAAAACGCACAATAAGCGCCACGCTCCACTGGTCGGTGAGATTGACGACCAGATCATACGAGTTAGCACGCAATTTTTTGATTAACGATAGCGCGTTTTTGATCTTCTCTTTTGTTCCTGCGCCTTTGTTACTGATGCCGTAGAGTGCATTAATCTCCGGATTTTCCGACAATATCGGTATGGTGTTCTGGTAAAGAAGCACATCGATTTTTGCATCGGGATAATTCTGCTTCAGCGTACTGATGACAGGGGTGGTAAGTAACATGTCTCCATGAAAACGCATTTTTATAATCAGAATTCTTCGAAATGGCTTTTCCACAAGCGACTCTTTGGTTGAAATTGTCCGGATAAATAAGCAGAAAAAAGCACGCTACCGCCCCAGGCTTCACAGCAACCCGATGGCTAATACCGCACTCATTTTAGATGCGCTAGTGTAACACTTCTTTCGCAGCAATCCGATACGAATAATTTTTATACACAATCATTTTTTTAATTATAAATTCAAAGAGATAATAATTTATCCCTCTCTTGTGAATGGTCATTCCCATTGTCTGGGGCGACAAGGGCGGCAAATTTCAATGGATTGCGTAAAAATGCAAAAATAATGAGGTTCAGCGCCTGGAATCCTCGCTTCTGAGCCAATTTGGCGCAAAAATGGGAAAAGTAATGGTAAAGCCCAGGCTAAATACATAGAATCCCCAGCACATCCATAAGTCAGCTATTTACTATGCTCGAATTGCTTTACACCGCTCTTCTCTACCTTATTCAGCCTCTGATCTGGATACGGCTTTGGGTGCGTGGACGTAAAGCGCCGGCCTATCGTAAGCGCTGGGGTGAACGCTACGGATTCTACCGCCGTCCGTTGAAACCGGGCGGAATCATGCTGCATTCCGTCTCGGTGGGCGAAACTCTGGCGGCCATCCCATTGGTCCGCGCTCTACGTCATCGCTATCCCGATCTGCCTATTACCGTAACGACCATGACGCCGACCGGCTCGGAGCGCGTCCAGTCCGCCTTTGGCAACGATGTTCAGCACGTTTACTTGCCTTATGATTTGCCCGATGCGCTCAATCGTTTCCTCAATGAGATTGATCCTAAGCTGGTATTGATCATGGAGACTGAGCTCTGGCCAAATCTGATTGCTGCGCTGCACAAACGTCATATTCCGCTGGTTATCGCTAATGCGCGGCTTTCCGCCCGCTCCGCCGCGGGTTATGCGAAGCTTGGCAAGTTTGTCCGTACGCTCCTGCGCCGTATCACCCTGATTGCCGCGCAAAACGAAGAAGATGGCGAACGCTTTGTGGCATTGGGCGCGAAGAACAATCAGGTCACGGTCACCGGCAGTCTGAAATTTGATATTTCAGTTACGCCGCAGCTGGCGGCTAAAGCCGTTACGCTACGCCGCCAGTGGGCGCCGCACCGTCCGGTCTGGATTGCCACCAGCACCCACGATGGCGAAGAGAGTATCGTTATCGCCGCTCACCAGGCGTTATTACATCAATTCCCGAATTTATTACTGATTCTGGTGCCCCGCCATCCGGAGCGTTTCCCGGATGCTATCAATCTTGTGCGTCAGGCAGGGTTAAGCTACATCACTCGCTCTTCGGGCGAAGTGCCGTCCGCCAGCACCCAGGTCGTGGTAGGCGATACTATGGGCGAATTAATGTTGCTCTATGGCATTGCCGATCTCGCCTTTGTTGGTGGTTCGCTGGTTGAACGCGGCGGTCATAACCCGCTGGAGGCCGCCGCTCATGCGATTCCGGTACTGATGGGTCCGCATACCTTTAACTTTAAAGATATTTGCGCCCGTCTGGATCAGGCGAGCGGACTTATCACGATTACCGATGCGGCTACGCTGGCAAAAGAAGTTTCCTCTTTACTGACCGACGCTGATTATCGTAATTTCTACGGACGTCACGCAGTTGAAGTGCTGTATCAAAATCAGGGCGCGCTCCAGCGTCTGCTGCAACTGCTGGAACCTTATCTGCCACCGAAAACGCATTGAGGACTGTCATGCAAAAACGGGCGATTTATCCAGGCACGTTTGATCCGATTACTAACGGTCATCTCGATATTGTGACGCGCGCAACGCAGATGTTCGACCATGTCATTCTGGCCATCGCCGCCAGCCCCGGTAAGAAACCCATGTTCACCCTGGACGAACGTGTGGCGCTGGCGCAAAAAGCGACCGCACACCTGGGTAACGTAGAGGTGGTGGGCTTTAGCGACCTGATGGCCAATTTCGCCCGCGACAGACAGGCGAATATCCTGATTCGTGGTCTGCGCGCGGTGGCGGATTTTGAATATGAAATGCAGTTGGCGCATATGAATCGCCATCTGATGCCGCAACTGGAAAGCGTTTTCCTGATGCCGTCCAAAGAGTGGTCGTTTATTTCATCGTCGCTGGTCAAAGAAGTGGCGCGCCATCAGGGCGACGTGACCCACTTTCTGCCGGACAATGTGCATCAGGCGCTAATGGATAAGTTGAAATAAGTTTCCTTCCTTGCCGGGCCTGGCGTTTTACTTCTGACAGTGACGGCAATAGAACGTCGCACGCTGTGCGTGTTTCGTTGCGACTATCGGCGTACCGCATACCCGACACGGCTCGCCTTTGCGCCCGTACACCTGCAACTCCTGCGCAAAATAGCCCGGTTTCCCATCGCTTTGCAGAAAATCCTTCAGCGTTGTTCCGCCTTGTTCAATAGAGCGCAGCAAAACGGCTTTAATCACCCGTGCCAGCAGGTCGCACTCCTCTGTCGAGAGTGACGACGCCAGGCGGTCAGGGTGAATACCAGCGGCAAACAGCGACTCGCTGGCGTAGATATTCCCCACGCCGACCACCAGCTTGTTATCCATCAGCCAGGGTTTAATCGCCGTCTTCTTCTTCGCGCATTTCTGCCGCAAATATTCGCCATTAAACTCATCGCTTAGCGGCTCCGGTCCCAGATGCGCCAGTACGTTATGCCCTTCCAGCTCTTTGGTCCATAACCAGGCGCCAAAGCGGCGAGGATCGGTATAACGTAGAATTTTGCCATTGCTCATCACCAAATCGACATGGTCGTGCTTTTCCGCCGGCAGCGCTTCCGACAGTATCCGCAAGCTTCCCGACATCCCCAGGTGAATAATTATCCAGCCGTCAGGCAGCTCCAGCAGTAAATATTTAGCACGACGCTGAACGCTAAGGACGGGTGTATCGCTCAGACGATAAATTTCGTCTGAAACCGGCCAGCGCAGACGACCGTTACGGATATGGGCGTGCAGGATAGTAGCGCCAACTAAATGGGGTTCAATACCCCGGCGGCTGGTTTCAACTTCGGGTAATTCAGGCATAACGTCTCCGGCTGTGTGGCAGGTCTCATTAATATGGGGACGGCCAGAAAACAAAAAACCCCGCCGAAGCGAGGTTTTTGTTACATCAAAGCGAGAATTATTTGATTTTCGCTTCTTTGTAGATCACGTGCTGACGGACAACTGGATCGAATTTTTTCAGTTCCAGTTTTTCCGGTTTAGTACGTTTGTTCTTCGTAGTGGTATAGAAGTGACCAGTACCAGCAGAAGAAACCAGCTTGATTTTCTCACGAATACCTTTAGCCATGACTTATTTCCTCTTAGTACTTAGTACTTTTCGCCACGGGCACGCAGTTCAGACAGAACTGTTTCGATGCCTTTTTTATCGATGATACGCATACCTTTAGCAGATACACGCAGGGTGACAAAACGCTTCTCGCTCTCAACCCAGAAACGGTGAGAGTGCAGGTTAGGCAGGAAACGGCGTTTAGTCGCGTTCAGTGCGTGGGAACGGTTGTTACCGGTCACCGGACGCTTGCCAGTAACTTGGCAGACTCGGGACATGTCTATTCTCCAAAAATCAAATTAGCTCGAGCTTCGTATGGGGTATCGGCGCCTCGTCAGGCTTTACAGCCTGGTCATCGCGCAGTTCTATTGAACTCTCGATTGCCAGGCCCAAATGCCAAACCCGAGATTCTCAAAGGTGGCGTAGTATACGCTGACCCGGCGATATGCTCAAGTCCCGAACAGACAAAGATCCCGATGGATCGCGCAAAGAATCTTAAATCCAGCCGCGTTCGGCAAAAGAAACGTACTCTCCGCGCCCAATTATCAGGTGATCGAGCACCCGGATATCCATAAACTGGCAACACTTTATCACGCGCTCAGTGATAAGTTTATCTGCTTTACTTGGCTCTGCGCAGCCTGAAGGGTGATTATGCGCCAGAATGACCGCTGAAGCATTGAGTTTAATCGCTTCCCGAACAATCTCACGCGGATGCACCTCTACGTGGTTAAGCGTGCCGGAAAACAGGCGGCTGTGCTGAAGCACCCGGTGCTGGGCATCGAGGAAGATCACCAGAAAGATCTCACGCTCTTCGCCCGTCAGTTGGCTTTGCAGAAATTCCCGCGTCATTTCCGGACTCAGCAACGCACTTTCCTCATTCATGCGCACGCTGTAATAGCGCCTTGCCAGCTCAGCAATGCCTTTCAACTGCGCGAATTTCGCCAGGCCGATGCCGTTTACGCCGCGAAACTGCGCAAAGTCCGCCGACAACAGGCCATACAGCGACCCAAAGTGCTGCAATATCTCTTTTGCCAACGTCATAACATCTTTTCCCGGCGTGCCGGTACGTAAAAAAAGCGCCAGCAGTTCCACGTCGCTGAGGGAAGCAATGCCGGATCTGAGCATTTTTTCACGCGGTAATAATTCGTCCAACGTATCCATACGCGCACCTCCTTTTTTAAGGAAGCGGCATAGTGGCATAGCCTTTGGGAGAGATCGACGCCCCGATTTTGTTCTTGCGTAGCGCCTCGCAAAGTGGAGCGCAGGCAAAGACACGACGCCGTAGAGATTGTGATAAAATAGCCGCCTTTCAAAGTCACCCAACAGGAAAGACATGATGAGCCTGGCCGGTAAAAAAATTGTTCTCGGCGTTAGCGGCGGTATTGCTGCGTATAAAACGCCGGAGCTGGTGCGCCGTTTACGTGAGCGCGGCGCTGACGTGCGCGTAGCAATGACCGAGGCGGCAAAAGCCTTTATTACCCCCCTGAGCTTACAGGCAGTGTCGGGCTATCCCGTATCCGACAGTCTGCTTGACCCTGCCGCCGAAGCCGCGATGGGGCATATCGAGTTGGGGAAATGGGCCGACCTGGTGATTCTTGCCCCCGCGACCGCCGACCTGATCGCCCGTGTAGCATCGGGTATGGCTAATGATTTAGTCTCCACCATCTGCCTGGCGACGCCAGCCCCGGTGGCCGTTCTTCCGGCCATGAACCAACAGATGTACCGCGCTGCCGCCACGCAACATAATCTGGAGGTGCTCGCCTCTCGCGGCCTGTTCATTTGGGGGCCGGATAGCGGCAGTCAGGCGTGCGGCGACGTAGGCCCAGGCCGAATGCTGGACCCATTAGTTATCGTTGATAAGGCCGCCGCGCATTTCGCCGCCGTCAACGATCTGCGACATCTTAATATCATGATTACGGCAGGCCCGACGCGCGAACCGCTCGACCCGGTGCGTTATATTTCCAACCACAGCTCCGGTAAAATGGGCTTCGCTATTGCGGCGGCCGCCGCGCGTCGCGGCGCAAATGTCACGCTGGTCTCCGGTCCCGTTTCGTTACCGACGCCGCCTTTTGTAAAACGGGTTGATGTCATAACCGCGCTGGACATGGAAGCCGCTGTTCAGGCCGCCGTTCAACAGCAGCACATTTTCATTAGCTGCGCCGCCGTGGCTGACTATCGCGCAGAGACTATCGCCAGTGAAAAAATCAAAAAACAGGCGGCGCAAGGTGATGAATTACTAATAAAAATGGTCAAAAACCCGGACATTGTCGCCGGGGTGGCCGCACTCAGTGACAATCGCCCCTATGTTGTTGGGTTTGCCGCGGAAACGAATAATGTGGAAGAATACGCCCGGCAAAAACGTATCCGTAAAAACCTTGACCTGATTTGTGCAAATGATGTTTCTCTTTCAAATCAGGGATTTAATAGCGATAAAAACGCTTTACACCTTTTCTGGCAGGATGGAGATAAAGTCTTACCGCTTGAGCGGAAAGAACTCCTGGGCCAATTATTACTCGACGAGATCGTGACCCGTTATGATGAAAAAAATCGACGTTAAGATTCTGGACCCGCGTGTTGGTCAGCAGTTTCCGCTACCGACTTATGCTACTTCTGGTTCTGCCGGGCTTGACCTGCGCGCCTGTCTCGACGACGCCGTAGAACTGGCGCCTGGCGCAACGACGTTGGTACCTACCGGACTGGCCATTCATATCGCCGATCCATCACTGGCGGCAGTCATGTTGCCGCGTTCGGGCCTGGGCCATAAACATGGTATCGTGCTGGGCAACCTGGTCGGGCTGATTGATTCCGATTATCAGGGGCAACTGATGGTTTCGATCTGGAACCGTGGTCAGGACAGTTTTACCATTGAACCGGGCGAACGTATCGCGCAAATGGTGTTTGTTCCGGTCGTTCAGGCCGAATTTAATCTGGTGGAAGCATTTGACGCCACCGAACGTGGCGAGGGCGGCTTCGGTCATTCTGGCCGTAAGTAAATTTTACGCATCCCCATAACGTCATAATACTGCCGCAAGCGCTGAGTTTGCGGTTATAGCGTGGGTGCTCGCCTGGCAAGTGCTTATTTTCAGGGGTATTTTGTAACATGGCAGAAAAACAAACTGCGAAAAGGAATCGTCGCGAAGAAATACTTCAGTCACTGGCGCTGATGCTTGAATCCAGCGATGGAAGCCAACGCATCACGACGGCAAAACTGGCGGCCTCGGTCGGCGTTTCCGAAGCGGCGCTATACCGCCATTTTCCCAGCAAGACCCGCATGTTCGATAGCCTGATTGAGTTTATCGAAGATAGTCTGATTACCCGTATCAATCTGATTTTAAAAGATGAAAAAAACACTAGCACGCGTTTGCGCCTGATTGTGTTGCTGATTCTGGGTTTTGGCGAACGCAACCCTGGCCTGACGCGCATTCTTACCGGGCACGCGCTGATGTTTGAACAGGATCGCCTGCAGGGGCGCATTAATCAGCTTTTTGAACGCATCGAAGCGCAGCTCCGTCAGGTGCTACGAGAAAAAAGAATGCGTGAAGGCGAAGGCTACACGACGGATGAAAATCTGCTGGCAAGCCAACTGTTAGCCTTCTGTGAAGGTATGCTTTCACGGTTCGTGCGTAGCGAATTTAAATACCGCCCAACGGACGATTTCGACGCCCGCTGGCCGCTCATTGCCGCTCAGCTACAGTAACGCTGGCTGGATAGAGGCTCACGCCTTATCCAGGCGACAGAAACATAAGCCCGGTAAAGCGCCACCGGGCAATTCGCTTACACGCCAAATTCTTCCCGGTATGCTCGCACAGCCGCCAGATGCTCAGCCATATCAGGTTTTTCTTCCAGATAGGCAATCAGGTCTTTCAGCGTAATGATGGAGATAACCTTACAGCCATAGTCGCGCTCCACTTCCTGAATCGCGGAAATCTCGCCGCGGCCACGTTCCTGACGATCCAGCGAAATCAGTACGCCAGCCAGTGTAGCCCCGTGCGCCTGAATAATCTCCATCGACTCACGAATCGCCGTACCTGCGGTAATCACGTCATCCACCAGCATCACGCGGCCCTGTAGCGCGCTGCCCACCAGACTCCCGCCTTCGCCATGATCTTTTGCCTCTTTGCGGTTAAAGCAGTACGGCAGGTCTTTATCGTGATGTTCCGCCAGCGCAACCGCCGTCGTCGTCGCGATCGGAATACCTTTGTACGCGGGGCCAAACAGCAGATCAAATTCAATACCGGAATCCACCAGCGCTTCGGCATAAAAACGGCCTAACAACGCCAGGTCGCGCCCGGTATTAAACAGCCCGGCGTTGAAGAAATAGGGGCTTTTGCGCCCGGATTTCAGCGTAAACTCGCCAAACTTTAGTACCTGCTTGTTAAGCGCAAACTCAATAAACTGGCGCTGATACGGTTTCATGGATTCGCTCCTTTTCTTACTTTCATCATTTACGAAATTTACGGACAAAAAAAAGGCGACTTTTCAGTCGCCTTAAAATCAATTTTCTAACGCCGCCTTCTGCGTCGCCACAATGGATTCAATTCCCCCTCGGGCCAGCGCCAACAAAGTGAGAAGTTCTTCATGGCTGAACGGCTCGCCTTCCGCGGTACCCTGTACTTCAATAATGCGGCCGTCTTCAGTCATCACGACGTTCATGTCGGTTTCTGCGGCGGAATCTTCAACATATTCCAGATCGCAGATCGCTTCGCCGTTAACGATGCCTACGGAAACCGCCGCCACCATGCCTTTCATCGGATTGGTTTTCAGCTTACCGTTGGCAACCAATTTATTCAGCGCATCCGCCAACGCCACGCAGGCACCGGTAATAGACGCTGTACGCGTACCGCCATCGGCCTGGATTACATCGCAGTCCAGCGTAATGGTAAATTCGCCGAGCGTTTTCAGATCGACCGCCGCACGCAGCGCACGCGCGATCAAACGCTGAATTTCCATAGTACGACCGCCCTGCTTACCCTTTGCTGCTTCACGCGCGTTACGGGTATGGGTAGCGCGAGGCAACATGCCATACTCTGCGGTGATCCACCCCTGGCCTTGTCCTTTCAGAAAACGTGGGACGCCTTCTTCAATGGAGGCGGTGCACAACACTTTGGTATCTCCAAATTCGACCAGTACCGAGCCTTCAGCGTGTTTTGTATAGTTACGGGTCAGGGTTACGGGACGCACCTGATTAGCGCTACGGCCTGCTGGACGCATATTGAGATCTCCGGCTTAAAACGAATGTGGCTGCGCATTATACGGACTTCCGATGGTTATTCCTATCCTGACAAGGCCTGGATAGCTATAATCCCCTCATCTCTCCTTTAAAAACGGGAACATCTATGATCCGCAGTATGACCGCCTACGCCCGGCGTGAAATCAAGGGTGAATGGGGTAGCGCGACCTGGGAAATGCGCTCGGTAAACCAGCGTTATCTGGAAACTTACTTTCGTCTGCCGGAACAGTTCCGTAGTCTTGAACCCGTCGTGCGCGAACGCATTCGTACACGCCTGACGCGTGGCAAAGTCGAATGTATGCTGCGTTTTGAACCCGATGCCAGCGCGCAAGGCGAGCTTATTCTGAATGAAAAGCTCGCGAAACAATTAGTTAGCGCCGCAAACTGGGTCAAAATGCAGAGCGACGAAGGGGAAATCAATCCGGTTGATATTTTGCGCTGGCCAGGTGTCATGGCGGCGCAAGAGCAGGATCTGGACGCGATTGCCGCAGAAATTTTAGCCGCGCTGGACGGTACGCTGGATGACTTTATCGTCGCGCGCGAAACGGAAGGCCAGGCGCTGAAAGCGCTGATTGAACAACGGCTGGAAGGCGTCAGCGCCGAAGTAGCGAAAGTCCGCGCGCATATGCCGGAAATCCTGCAATGGCAGCGTGAACGCCTGGTCGCGAAGCTGGAAGATGCTCAGGTCCAGTTGGAAAACAACCGTCTGGAGCAAGAGCTGGTGATGATGGCGCAGCGCATTGATGTGGCGGAAGAGCTGGATCGTCTGGAAGCGCACGTCAAAGAGACTTACAACATTCTGAAGAAAAAAGAGGCGGTAGGTCGCCGTCTGGACTTCATGATGCAAGAATTTAACCGTGAGTCGAACACCCTGGCCTCCAAATCCATCAACGCTGATGTAACTAACTCCGCTATTGAATTAAAAGTGTTGATCGAGCAAATGCGCGAGCAAATCCAGAATATTGAATAATTCTGGCGCTCAATATGTCACAGAGCCCGCCTTATGCGGGCTCTCGCGTTTATCGGTAGTACATTTTTAATTTCCGGCGAATAGCGTCGATAAGGCGCCGCTTCCACTCTACCGTTGAAGCCCGATACTGCATAAAAATAGCGCCTTCCGCCTGCTCCCCGGCAAGCGGCAGGACAAAAAGACCGCGCTTATCGGATAAATTTTCATACCAGGGGCGCGGTACAATCGCCATTAGCGGCGCCGACTGGACAGCAGGCGCCAGTTGACTGTAATCATGACAAACAAACGCCAGCGGACGTTCAAACCCGGCACGAGCCTGCTGCCTGTCCAGTTCGTTGTTCTCTTTTGTCCACGGCAAACAGTAAATGTGTTGATAATGCTGTAGATCAGCAAAATTCAACGCTGTGGCATTCTCCAGACGTGAACGCAATGGCGCGCCATAAACCGCGATCAAACGCGTCGTCCCCACCCGCTCGTAATGCAGAGCGCTTACCTGCTTTTGATGGTCGCCAATTGCCAGCACCAAATCAACCGAGCTATCCAACAGTTCATCACGCCAGGGTCGGCGGGCAAAAGGAAGGCACTCGATCACCGCCTGATGAAGATGACCTTTCTCTGCGAGAACGGGCGTAAGCAGCGCGTTCAATGCGGGAGGAAGTACCACCCGAAAACAACGGGAGCCGTTCTCTTTATCGCCAAACAGCTCCTCATTAAGCGAAACAAACACAGGCGCCAATTTGTCACGCAGCGCCTGCGCATAAGGCGTAGGAATCTGGCGGTTCCCTTCCCGTCGAAACAACGGATCGTTTAGCGCATCGCGCAATCTCATTAACGCATGACTTACCGCAGAAGGCGACAAAGCCAGCTTTTGCGCCGTTTTCCCCGTAGAGCTCGTCTCCAGCAGCACATACAGTACTTTTAACAGGTTCATATCCATTTGCAGCAAGTTCATTAAACGTCTCTCTTATTGAACCTGGCTAAATTACTGCCAGGTATACTGCGGGCGCTTCAATCAGGAGAACATTATGAATCGCTATGCATTATTCTTTGTATGTATATTTTCAACATCAGCACTTCCTGCCATGGCGGCATTAGATCCTTCACAACCGTTATCACCCGCGCCTCCGTTATCACTGTTTAAAGCGTGGGCTAAGCCTATGAAGCCGTTTCAAATCACTGAAGGCGTGTGGTATGTCGGCACGGAAAATCTCTCTTCTATTCTGCTGACCACCCCGGCAGGGCATATTCTTATTGATGCGGGGTTGGATGAAAGCGCACCGCAAATTAAAGCGAATATTGAAGCGGCAGGATTCCGCCTCACAGACGTGCGCTATCTGTTGAACAGCCATGCGCGGCTGGATCAAGCGGGGGGCATGGCACGTTTGAAAGCGTGGAGCGGCGCACAATTGGTCGCCAGCCAACCCAACGCCGATCAGATGGCGAGGGGTGGACGAGAGGATTTTGCGCTTGGCGATGCGCTCCCCTTCCCGCCCGTCACCACTGATAAAATTATCCACAACCAGGAAAGCATCAGCCTCGGAGGGATAACCGTGACAGCACTATTCACGCCTGGACATCTGCCCGGCTCAACTTCCTGGCGCGTAACGCTTCGCAACGGCAAGACGCTAATTTACGCAGATAGTCTCGCCACACCTGACTATCTGCTGATTAACAACAAAAATTACCCTGACCTGGTTACTGATATTCAGAGCAGCTTTAAGACACTGGCCGCCCAGCATGTTGATATCTTTATTGCCAACAAAGGTGACCGCTTCGGGCTACTGGAGAAACGACAGCAACTTCGCAACGGCGATACACAGGCTTTCTTTGATTCCAATGGCTTGCAACAGTATGTGGAACGCTCGCGCCAGCGCTTCATCACACAACTTACCGCACAGCAGCCATAATGAAATGATTCACCGGCGGCGCGTCCAGGGTGCCGTTCTTTTAAATTATCTAAGTCAAAACAGAAAAACCTCGCATACAATAAACCACAAAAATGATGTTCAATTTATTGATATTTATAATAAATAATTATTAATCATAAATTTAAAATCATTACTAAAATTTATTAATCGTGTAATGCCTTAGAAAATCTCAATCGTGATACAGCGCACAAATCGTTAATCTTCGCCCCCAGTAAATTAGGGGGAAATCATGCTGTTGCACGTTCTTTATTTAATTGGCATCACTGCCGAGGCCATGACGGGCGCACTCGCTGCGGGTCGTCGTCGCATGGATACATTCGGCGTAATTATTATTGCTACCGCCACCGCCATTGGTGGAGGATCGGTTCGCGACATTCTGCTCGGTCACTATCCGCTGGGTTGGGTGAAGCATCCCGAATATGTCATTATTGTGGCGACTGCCGCTGTATTGACCACCATTGTTGCCCCCGTCATGCCCTATTTACGCAAGCTTTTCCTGGTACTTGACGCGCTGGGGTTGGTGGTTTTCTCTATTATTGGCGCTCAGATAGCCCTTGATATGGGCGAAGGGCCAATTATCGCCGTGGTAGCCGCCGTCACTACCGGCGTCTTTGGCGGCGTGCTCCGCGATATGTTCTGCAAACGCATTCCACTGGTGTTTCAAAAAGAGCTATATGCCGGCATTTCGTTCGCCTCGGCGGTGCTCTATATTGCGCTGCAACATTACGTCATGAATCCGGATGTCGTCGTTATCTCTACACTACTGTTTGGCTTTACAGCAAGGTTATTAGCGCTACGTCTTAAACTTGGCCTGCCGGTATTTTATTACCGCCATGAAGGGCACTAAGACCCAAATCCGGGAATATGCTGAGCAGCCAGCCATCTGCTCAGCGTTTTGATCTGCGGATTATTCCGCCAGTCGATGACTCTCCCGGCACGACGCTCGCCCGTCGCTGGCAACTGCCGCCAGTGTTGCTCTGTTCGCATTAATAACTGCTCCCATGAACGATCGCCGCTGGCCTGTAATGCAGCCTGCGTTAAGGGGATATCCATCGCCATGATCCAGCGGGTAAACGGCTGCCGGCGAGCCAGGTTAAATTGCCGCCATATCTGCTCGCTTTTTCCTTTAGCAAAGCCTGGCGTGTTGGCTATTTGCGCTGACGTCAGGGTAAGCCAGGAGAAGATATGCTCAAAGCGATGCGTCTGATGCAAGGCCCGCCAGCTGGCTTCACCCATTCCGTCCAGACCCAACGCCGACCGTGACCCCAGCCATACCAGTCTGGAGATAAACTGTTCCTGACACGTTGCCGACGCGTAAAAGCAGGTCAGCGAGTTGAAATGGCTATCAGGCGGCACAGGCTTACTCCGTTCACGACTCCGCCAGACGACCTCATCAAGCCGGGGAATGCCTTGCCCCGCCAGACTCACCAGGATCTGATCGCCCGGCGCGATATCCCACGCTTCCCAACGTTTCACAGAACCGATATTGACCCGCTGAACCCGCTTATCATCCAATATAACGGGGACAAGCGACGCTACTACGGTAATTTTGCCGCTTTTCCCCACCGAGAACTGAATAGCGCTCACTTGCGCGACCTGCGCTACTGGCGGATATTTCCATGCTGCCAGCCAGTCGCCCTGCCCGGGTCGCCAGTATTGTGACGCGGGCTCTTTAGCCATGCGTATCACTACGCCATCCGTCACAAAGGGCAACGCTGACGTCAGCCATGATTGGCGCGCCCGCTCGACCTCGCTGGCATCTTTTACCACCAGGGAATATTTCTTCGTCAGACTGAATCCAGCCTTAGCAAGTTGGCTTAATCTTTCGGGCATATTTGCCGGACCGTCCGGCCACGCCCAAATAAAAATACCCAACGAATTTAGCGCGGAGGCGTTATCCTGGCGCATTAACATTCCTGCGACTTTCGAGCGCGCATTCATCCCGCCCATCCGTTGCTGGATATGTCCCTCGCGCTGTAGAAAGATTTCGCCCTGCAACACCGCGTTAGCAAGCGCGCCTTGTGTTGACTGCGGTATAGAGGGGATCAGGCGAATTTTTGGCGTCCAGTCCTCGCCTTGTAGTCCGTTACCCCGGCTGATAGCCCTGGCCAGTTTACCGTTTTGATAAACCAGTGTTACCGCTACGCCATCCACTTTTGGCTGTACCCAAAGCTCGCTGCGCCCGCGCATCCACTGTTCTACCGCCTGCCGGTCCGCGAGTTTGCGTACGCCCGTATGCGCAACAGGATGCATTGTTGTACCGTTTAACGGCGGTGAAACCGGAGTAGATGAAACATCCTGACCAACACAGCGTTGCCACTGAACCAGCCTTGCGCTGAGTTGGTCGTACACACTATCGTCAACCGCGCTAACACCTTGTTTCCAGTAGATGTCATTCCAGTCAGCGAGCTGTTGCTGTAAACGGGCGATTTCTTCAGCGGCCCTTGCTGGCGGCCAGGCCGGGCAAAGCGCCCCACTCTGCGAATGCCACAATAAAATTCCCCACGCCATACTTTTCCATAATCTCATCACGACCTCCTGCGCACATTGCCCGGCAGGTATAGCGCTTTAGTGAATAAAAACCGACAGGTAAAAATGCATCATCCGAGCCGCTTTCCAGATTTTTTGGTGGGTTGCTGCAACGACGCGATAAAAGCGGAAAAAGGGACGCAAAATGCAATAATCTGGCGCAAAAAGTGTGACAAAGACTACGTCGCATAACGGCGATGTGTATAATAAGCCCGTATCAAGGCTCTATTTCGATAATCACAGACGTAAGATACTCATGGCTCAAGGTACGCTTTATATTGTTTCTGCCCCCAGTGGCGCGGGTAAATCCAGCCTGATTCAGGCTTTATTAAAAACCCAACCGTTGTATGACACTCAGGTTTCCGTTTCACATACCACGCGCGCGCCGCGTCCGGGTGAAGTGCACGGTGAGCACTATTTCTTTGTAAATCATGATGAGTTTAAAACCATGATTGGCAGGGAGGCGTTTCTGGAGCACGCGGAAGTGTTTGGCAATTACTACGGCACTTCGCGCGAAACCATTGAGCAAGTGCTGGCAACCGGCGTTGATGTTTTTCTCGATATCGACTGGCAGGGCGCCCAGCAAATTCGCGAAAAGATGCCGCAAGCACGCAGCATTTTTATTTTGCCGCCGTCAAAGATCGAATTGGATCGCCGTTTACGCGGCCGCGGGCAAGATAGCGAAGAAGTCATTGCCAAACGAATGGCGCAAGCGGTTGCAGAAATGAGCCATTACGCCGAATATGATTATCTTATTGTGAATGACGACTTTGATACCGCGTTAAGCGACTTGAAAACCATCATTCGCGCTGAACGTCTGCGTATGAGCCGCCAAAAGCAGCGTCATGACGCTTTAATCAGCAAATTGTTGGCAGACTGAACCCACTTTCAGTATCATGCCCAGTCATTTCTTCACCTGTGGAGCATTTTAAGTATGGCACGCGTAACTGTTCAGGACGCTGTAGAGAAAATTGGTAACCGTTTTGACCTGGTACTGGTCGCCGCGCGTCGCGCTCGTCAGATGCAGGTAGGCGGAAAGGATCCGCTGGTACCGGAAGAAAACGATAAAACTACCGTTATCGCGCTGCGCGAAATCGAAGAAGGTCTGATTAACAACCAGATCCTTGACGTCCGCGAGCGCCAGGAACAGCAAGAGCAGGAAGCCGCTGAATTACAAGCCGTTACCGCTATTGCTGAAGGTCGTCGTTAATCACAAAGCGGGTCGCCCTTGTATCTGTTTGAAAGCCTGAATCAACTGATTCAAACCTACCTGCCGGAAGACCAGATTAAGCGTCTTCGGCAGGCGTATCTCGTTGCACGTGACGCTCACGAGGGCCAGACACGTTCAAGCGGTGAACCCTATATCACGCACCCGGTAGCGGTGGCCTGTATTCTGGCCGAGATGAAACTCGACTACGAAACGCTGATGGCCGCTCTGCTGCATGACGTGATTGAAGATACCCCCGCCACCTATCAGGACATGGAACAGCTTTTCGGTAAAAGCGTTGCCGAGCTGGTAGAGGGGGTGTCGAAACTTGATAAGCTCAAGTTCCGCGATAAGAAAGAGGCGCAGGCCGAAAACTTTCGCAAAATGATTATGGCGATGGTGCAGGATATCCGCGTCATTCTCATTAAGCTTGCTGACCGTACCCATAACATGCGCACGCTGGGCTCGTTACGCCCGGATAAACGTCGTCGTATTGCCCGTGAAACGCTGGAAATCTACAGTCCTCTGGCGCACCGTTTAGGTATTCATCACATTAAAACCGAGCTGGAAGAGCTGGGTTTTGAAGCGCTGTATCCCAATCGTTACCGCGTCATTAAAGAAGTGGTAAAAGCGGCGCGCGGCAACCGTAAAGAGATGATCCAAAAAATCCTCTCTGAAATCGAAGGACGTTTGCAAGAGGCGGGCATTCCGTGTCGCGTTAGCGGTCGTGAAAAACATCTTTACTCGATCTACTGCAAAATGGTGCTCAAAGAGCAGCGTTTTCACTCGATCATGGACATTTACGCGTTTCGCGTGATCGTTCATGACTCCGATACCTGCTATCGCGTACTCGGCCAGATGCACAGTCTCTATAAGCCGCGTCCGGGACGGGTGAAAGACTATATTGCCATTCCCAAAGCGAACGGCTATCAGTCTTTGCACACCTCGATGATCGGCCCGCACGGCGTTCCTGTTGAAGTCCAGATCCGTACCGAAGATATGGATCAGATGGCGGAAATGGGGGTCGCGGCGCACTGGGCGTATAAAGAACACGGTGAGACCAGCACCACGGCGCAGATCCGCGCCCAGCGCTGGATGCAGAGCCTGCTGGAGCTACAACAGAGCGCCGGTAGTTCGTTTGAATTTATCGAAAGCGTAAAATCCGATCTCTTCCCGGATGAGATTTACGTTTTCACCCCGGAAGGACGCATTGTCGAACTGCCCGCTGGCGCTACGCCGGTGGATTTTGCCTATGCAGTGCATACCGACATCGGCCACGCCTGCGTCGGCGCGCGTGTTGACCGCCAGCCTTATCCGCTGTCGCAGCCGCTTAGCAGCGGTCAGACCGTCGAAATTATTACCGCGCCGGGCGCGCGTCCCAACGCCGCCTGGCTGAACTTTGTCGTCAGCTCTAAAGCGCGCGCTAAAATTCGTCAGTTGCTGAAAAACCTCAAACGTGATGACTCCGTAAGCCTGGGCCGTCGTCTGCTTAACCATGCCTTAGGCGGTAGTCGTAAGCTGGCGGAAATTCCGCAGGAAAATATTCAGCGCGAATTGGATCGTATGAAGCTGGCAACGCTTGACGATCTGCTGGCGGAAATCGGTCTCGGCAACGCGATGAGCGTAGTGGTCGCGAAAAATCTGCAGCAAGGCGAAGCCGTGGTGCCGACCGTTGCGCAATCGAATCACGGCCACCTGCCGATTAAAGGCGCGGATGGCGTGCTTATCACCTTTGCGAAGTGTTGTCGTCCGATCCCAGGCGACCCGATCATCGCTCACGTCAGCCCAGGTAAAGGACTGGTGATCCACCATGAATCCTGCCGTAATATCCGTGGATACCAGAAAGAGCCAGAGAAATTTATGGCGGTCGAATGGGACAAAGAGACGGAGCAGGAATTCATTACCGAAATCAAGGTGGAAATGTTTAACCATCAGGGCGCGCTGGCTAACCTGACGGCGGCGATTAATACCACCACCTCCAATATTCAAAGCCTGAATACTGAAGAGAAAGATGGTCGCGTCTATAGTACCTTTATTCGCCTTACCGCACGCGATCGCGTACATCTGGCGAATATCATGCGCAAAATCCGCGTGATGCCAGACGTTATTAAAGTCACCCGTAACCGAAACTAGCGCTATGAATCCAAAACGTTATGCGCGTATATGCGAAATGCTCGCCAGGCGTCAGCCTGATCTCACGGTCTGCATGGAGCAAGTCCACAAACCTCATAACGTTTCTGCAATCATTCGTACCGCAGATGCCGTTGGCGTCCATGAAGTCCATGCTATCTGGCCAGGTAGCCGGATGCGCACCATGGCTTCCGCGGCGGCGGGCAGCAACAGTTGGGTACAGGTGAAAACTCACCGTACCATTGGCGATGCGGTAGCCCATTTGAAAGGACGGGGAATGCAGATTCTGGCAACCCATCTTTCTGATAAAGCCGTAGACTTTCGCGAGATTGATTACACGCGCCCGACCTGTATTCTGATGGGTCAGGAGAAAACCGGTATTACTCAGGAAGCATTAGCCCTGGCGAATCGGGACATCATCATTCCGATGATCGGCATGGTACAGTCGCTGAACGTTTCCGTCGCCTCCGCGCTCATTCTTTATGAAGCCCAGCGCCAGCGTCAGAACGCGGGCATGTATCTGCGTGAAAATAGCATGTTGCCGGAAGATGAACAGCAGCGCCTGCTGTTTGAGGGTGGTTATCCGGTGCTGGCGAAAGTCGCTAAACGTAAAGGTCTGCCTTATCCTCGCGTCAATCAGCAGGGCGAAATAGACGCCGATGCTGACTGGTGGGCGACGATGCAGGCGGCAGGGTAATCACCATGTCAGGCCGCTTGTTAGACGCTGTTCCGCTCAATTCCCTGACAGGCGTCGGCGCAGCGCAAAGCAGTAAACTGGCGAAAATTGGCCTGCACACCGTGCAGGACCTCCTGCTCCACCTCCCTCTGCGTTACGAAGACCGTACCCATCTCTACCCTATTGGCGAACTGCTGCCTGGCATCTACGCCACCGTTGAAGGTGAAGTGCTGAACTGCAATATCACTTTCGGCGGTCGTCGGATGATGACCTGCCAGATTAGCGACGGTTCCGGCATTCTTACCATGCGCTTTTTCAATTTTAACGCGGCGATGAAAAACAGCCTGGCGACGGGACGACGTGTGCTGGCCTACGGGGAAGCGAAGCGCGGCAAGTATGGCGCAGAGATGATCCATCCGGAATATCGCCTGCAGGGCGATCTCAGCACGCCGGAACTTCAGGAAACGCTCACCCCCATCTATCCGACCACCGAGGGCGTGAAGCAAGCGACACTGCGCAAGCTTACCGATCAGGCGCTGGAGTTGCTCGACACCTGCGCCATTGCCGAACTACTACCGCCGGAACTGGCGCAGGGTATGATGAGCCTGCCGGAGGCGCTACGTACCTTGCATCGCCCGCCGCCGACACTCCAGCTCGCCGATTTAGAAACCGGCAAACACCCGGCGCAGCGGCGGCTTATTCTTGAAGAGCTACTGGCGCATAATCTCAGTATGCTGGCGCTTCGCGCAGGCGCGCAGCGCTATCACGCTCAGCCGCTAAGTACCAACAACATATTGAAAGACAAGCTGCTGGCGTCGTTGCCGTTTAAACCCACCAGCGCGCAGGCGCGGGTGGTGGCAGAGATCGAACGTGATATGGCGCTGGATGTGCCGATGATGCGTCTGGTTCAGGGCGACGTCGGTTCAGGGAAAACGCTGGTTGCCGCCCTGGCGGCGCTACGCGCCATCGCTCATGGTAAGCAGGTGGCGCTGATGGCGCCGACCGAATTGCTGGCTGAACAGCACGCAAATAATTTCCGCAACTGGTTCGAACCGTTGGGCGTTGAAGTGGGTTGGCTGGCGGGCAAGCAAAAAGGTAAAGCGCGTCAGGCGCAGCAAGAGGCTATTGCCAGCGGTCAGGTGCAGATGATTGTCGGCACCCACGCTATCTTTCAGGAACAGGTGCAGTTTAACGGGCTGGCGCTGGTGATCATCGACGAACAGCACCGCTTTGGCGTCCACCAGCGTCTGGCGCTGTGGGAAAAAGGCCAGCAGCAGGGCTTTCACCCACATCAGTTGATTATGACCGCAACGCCCATTCCGCGCACCCTGGCGATGACTGCCTACGCCGATCTCGATACCTCGGTGATTGACGAGCTACCGCCGGGCCGTACCCCTGTCACTACCGTTGCGATTCCGGATACCCGTCGCCATGAAATCATTGATCGTGTGCGCAACGCCTGCACAACCGAAGGCCGTCAGGCCTACTGGGTCTGTACGCTGATTGAAGAGTCTGACCTGCTGGAAGCGCAGGCGGCGGAAGCCACCTGGGAGGAGCTCAAGCTGGCGCTGCCGGAGTTGAATATTGGCCTGGTACACGGCCGCATGAAGCCCGCCGAAAAACAGGCGGTGATGCAGGCCTTTAAGCAGGGTGAACTGCATCTGCTGGTCGCCACTACGGTGATTGAGGTGGGGGTCGATGTTCCTAACGCCAGCCTGATGATTATTGAAAACCCGGAGCGACTGGGCCTGGCGCAGTTACACCAGCTCAGAGGGCGCGTTGGCCGTGGCGCGGTCGCGTCGCACTGCGTGCTGCTCTATAAATCGCCGTTGTCGAAAACGGCGCAGAAGCGTTTACAGGTATTGCGCGACAGCAACGACGGCTTTGTGATTGCACAAAAAGATTTAGAGATTCGCGGCCCGGGGGAATTACTGGGCACGCGCCAGACGGGTAACGCCGAATTTAAAGTAGCTGATTTGCTGCGCGATCAAGCCATGATCCCCGAAGTTCAGCGTATTGCCCGTCATATTCACGAACGTTATCCGCAGCAGGCACAAGCGCTGATTGAGCGCTGGATGCCGGAAACCGAACGTTATTCCAACGCCTAATCCTATTCGCCGCGCGACAGAGCCGACAGAAGATCCTCAATCTGGATAGCGATAACGTCCTGGGCTGCCAGAGCATCGCGCGAGATACGCGTTGCCATCGCACTCTCCGGCTCGTCCCGCAGCATTTCCGCCGCCTTCTGCACCCCGTCGAGGATCATCTCCGGCGTTAACTGCCGGGTTAAAAACGCCAGATTATTTTCCAACCACGGTTCTTCCGTCGCACCTAATGGCGGTTGCCACTGCCACGAGCCTTCTGGCCAAAGCGGGTTAACCTCTACCGGATAAATTAAATGCGCGGCGTACTGCAACGCGCATACCGCTTTACCCGGCGTATCCAGTAACCACCACTGATTCCAGAGCGAACAGATAAACGGCGCAATGCCGCCGAGAACATTGAAGGTATCCAGCCAGGTCAGCGGAGAATTGAAACCGCGCTCGTGATTGATTCGCGTCAGCATGGTCTCCAGCAAAAAATGCCGTACCTGCTGGCGCTGAGCGGCATCCATCATTTCCCGCCAGAGATAAGGCCGCCGTAACGCGCGCAGGAAAGACTCCTCGAAGTGATCGCCATAGCCATGGGTTAATAGCGTTTCGCGCCAACAGGCAAGGCACAGCGGAAACAGATAACGAAACAATTCCGGCTGCATCGGCTCGTGGTAAACCAGATTCAGCACATAATAAACGCTCAGATGCCAATCGGTAATCTGCCGCCAGTCCGTCGCCGCCAGCGCCTGCAACTCAGCATCGGCATAGTCAAACTCCGCTTCCCATACGTTAAGAACCGGCGGCTCATCGCCAAAAATATGACGACAGCGTTCACGCAGGGTTTCAGGTTGACGGCAACGTTTTTTCATCTTTATCCGGCAAACATTGGCAGCATCAGGTACAGCTTGATCACCAACGCATTGACGATATCGATAAAGAACGCGCCGACCATCGGCACCACCAGGAACGCCATATGCGAGGGGCCAAAACGGTCGGTAATCGCCTGCATATTAGCAATGGCGGTCGGCGTTGCGCCAAGGCCAAAACCGCAGTGACCCGCCGCCAGCACCGCCGCATCGTAGTTTTTCCCCATCATGCGCCAGGTGACGAAGATCGCGTACAGCGCCATGAAGATGGTCTGTACCACCAGAATCGCCAGCATCGGCAGCGCCAGCGACGCCAGTTCCCACAGCTTCAGGCTCATCAGCGCCATTGCCAGGAACAGTGACAAACTCACGTTCCCCAGCACCGAAACAGCACGCTCAAATACGCGATAAAAACCCACCAGCGCCAGGCCATTGCTGAGGATCACCCCAACAAATAGCACACAAACGAAGACCGGCAGTTCAAGCACCGTTCCCGCCAGTAGCTGCGCTACGATTTTGCCCACGGTCAGACAGATAGCAATCAGGGCGATAGTTTCGATTAGCACCAGAGAGGTGATCATACGGCCCACATCCGGCTTTTCAAAGGCTGTCGGCACGGCCTGATCGTCAGGCATTCCATCCGGCGTGGTGGAGTGTTTCACCAGATAACGCGCTACCGGGCCGCCAATCAACCCGCCCAGCACCAGGCCAAAGGTTGCACATGCCATCGCAACTTCGGTGGCATTGGCAAAACCATAACGTTCGACAAACAGTTTACTCCAC
Source organism: Salmonella sp. NW722 (assembly GCF_051702785.1). Lineage (NCBI taxonomy): Bacteria > Pseudomonadati > Pseudomonadota > Gammaproteobacteria > Enterobacterales > Enterobacteriaceae > Salmonella > Salmonella sp. NW722. The sequence goes on along the minus strand of NZ_JAMMIN010000006.1, from coordinate 62,339 downwards.
GCCGCGCCGGTACCGTGTCCGCCGGACAGCGTAATTGACCCTGCAATCAGCCCCATTAACGGGTCCAGCCCCAACAGACTCGCCATGCCGATACCGATGGCATTCTGCATCAGCAGTAATCCGACCACGACTACCAGGAAGACGCCAACAACACGCCCCCCCTTGCGCAGGCTGGCAAGGTTAGCGTTAAGGCCGATCGTCGCGAAAAACGCCAGCATCAACGGATCGCGCAGGGTCATATCAAAGTTGACCTCCCAACCGACGCTTTTTTTCAGCACCAGCAGCGCAACCGCGACCAGTAACCCCCCCGCCACCGGCTCCGGAATCGTATATTTCTTCAGTAAGGAGACAGACTGGACCAGCTTGCGACCCAGTAGCAGCACCAGCGTGGCGGCGACAAGGGTCGATAAGGTATCGAGTTCAAACATTTAAAGCTCCTGTAGTGCGCTGTGACATGTGCGCACAAATCATTTCCTGAGTCAGTTTTTTAGCTCTTTGCGAGTCTTCGGCATGGATTTTAAGCAGAAAAAGGCAAAAAGTTATATAAAAAGGTGCATTTATCTTTTTTAAATATTAAGAATATTCGCTCGCAATCGTTTGCTTTTACCATCTGGTCAGATAAAATCACCGCTTTTCCACCACGAGAATGTCCCTGATGTCCGTTAACGCCATCGAGCCGGCAGATGCGCAACCGGTTGCGCAGACGCAAAACAGCGAATTAATTTACCGTCTTGAAGATCGCCCGCCGCTCCCTCAAACCCTTTTTGCCGCTTGTCAGCATCTGCTGGCCATGTTTGTCGCGGTAATCACGCCAGCGCTGTTAATCTGCCAGGCGTTGGGTTTACCGGCGCAGGATACGCAGCACATTATCAGCATGTCGCTGTTCGCCTCCGGCGTAGCCTCTATTATTCAAATCAAAGCATGGGGGCCGGTAGGATCGGGGCTGTTATCCATCCAGGGAACCAGTTTTAACTTTGTCGCCCCGCTGATTATGGGCGGTACCGCGCTGAAAACCGGCGGCGCGGATGTCCCGACGATGATGGCGGCGCTGTTCGGCACGCTGATGCTGGCAAGCTGCACCGAGATGGTGCTTTCTCGCATTCTACATCTGGCGCGCCGGATTATCACGCCGTTAGTCTCCGGCGTCGTGGTGATGATTATTGGCCTGTCGCTGATTCAGGTGGGGCTAACTTCCATCGGCGGCGGCTATGCCGCCATGAGCGACAACACCTTTGGCGCACCGAAAAACCTGCTGCTGGCCGGCGTCGTCCTGGCCATTATTATCCTGCTGAATCGGCAGCGTAATCCCTACCTGCGCGTGGCTTCTTTGGTTATTGCCATGGCGGCAGGCTATCTTTTGGCCTGGTTTATGGGCATGTTGCCTGAGAATAACGCGCCGGTCTCACAGGACATCCTGATGGTGCCGACCCCGCTGTATTATGGTCTGGGCATTGACTGGAACCTGTTACTGCCGTTGATGCTGGTCTTTATGATTACGTCGCTGGAGACCATCGGCGACATCACCGCCACCTCTGATGTCTCCGAGCAGCCGGTATCCGGCCCCTTGTACATGAAACGGCTAAAGGGCGGCGTACTGGCTAACGGCCTGAACTCATTTGTTTCAGCGGTATTTAATACGTTCCCGAATTCCTGTTTCGGTCAGAACAACGGCGTAATTCAGTTGACCGGCGTCGCCAGCCGCTATGTGGGATTTGTCGTCGCGCTGATGCTGATTGTGCTCGGCCTGTTCCCGGCGGTAAGCGGTTTTGTGCAGCATATCCCGGAACCGGTGCTCGGCGGCGCCACGTTAGTGATGTTCGGTACCATTGCCGCCTCCGGGGTACGTATTGTCTCGCGTGAGCCGCTGAACCGCCGCGCGATTCTGATTATCGCCCTGTCGCTGGCCGTGGGTCTTGGCGTTTCGCAACAGCCGCAGATCCTGCAGTTCGCGCCGGAATGGGTGAAAAATCTGCTCTCATCCGGAATTGCCGCTGGCGGCATCACGGCTATCGTGCTGAACCTGATTCTCCCGCCGGAAAAACCGTAAAAACCCTGCGGCGGCGACACGATTCGCCGCTGCTGTAACGCTCTTTCACCATTCCTGTCTTGAGGATTGCACGCAAATCGTGCATAAATCCCCTATGTGCATTTCACGGGATGGAAGACCATGAAATTGATTGGGAGGTTGCTTCTCTACGTGCTGATCGCCTGTTTAGTGGTGATTTTCGGCTTTTATTTTCTGCTGCAAACGCGCTGGGGCGCAGATCATGTCAGCAACTGGATATCAGAGAACAGCGGTTATCACCTTACATTCGACGTGATGGATCATCGTTTTTCCGCCCCATCCCATCTTTTACTGGAGAATGTGACCTTTGGTCGTGATGGTCAGCCTGCTACCCTGGTCGCGAAAACCGTAGATATCGGTCTGAGCATTCGCCAGTTAACCGCGCCGCTGCATGTCGACACGATTCTGTTACAGGACGGCACGCTGAATATTTCAGTGCAAACCGCCCCTTTCCCGTTTGAGGCCGACCGCCTGCAACTTCGCAATATGGCGCTCAATAGTCCCGGTAGCGAATGGCGGTTGAGCGCCCAGCGCGTTAACGGCGGCGTTATGCCCTGGCGCCCCGAAGCCGGTCGGGTATTGGGCAATAAAGCCCAGATCCAACTGAGCGCCGGTTCGCTGACGTTAAACGACGTTCCCGCCACGAATGTGCTTATTGAAGGCAGTATCGACCATAATCAGGTGATGTTAAACACCGTCGGCGCCGATATGGCGCGCGGAGCGTTAACCGGCGTCGCCCGGCGTAACGCTGACGGTAGTTGGATCGTTGAAAATCTGCGGCTGAATGATATTCGGTTACAAAGCGATAAATCCCTGAGCGAGTTTTTCGCGCCGCTTACTACGGTTCCATCTTTGCAGATTGGTCGTCTTGAAGTGACGGACTCCAGCCTGCAAGGACCAGACTGGGCAGTCACCGATCTTGACCTGAGTTTGCGCAATCTGACTCTGCGCAAAGAAGACTGGCAAAGTCAGGAAGGTAAATTATCGATGAACGCCAGCGAGTTTATTTACGGCTCGCTGCACTTGCTCGATCCAATCCTGAACGCCGAATTTTCACCACAGGGCGTTGCGCTACGCCAGTTCACCACCCGCTGGGAAGGCGGTATGGTCAGAACTTCCGGTGCCTGGTTACGCGAAGGCAAAGCGCTGATTCTGGACGATACCGCTATCGCCGGGCTGGAGTATACGCTGCCGGAAAACTGGAAGCAGTTATGGATGAAGCCGTTGCCCGACTGGCTGAACAGCCTGACGCTGAAAAAATTCAGCGCCAGCCGCAATCTGGTGATCGATATCGACCCGGCCTTCCCGTGGCAAATCACCGCCCTGGACGGCTACGGCGCAAACCTAGAGCTGGTACAACATCATCAATGGGGCGTCTGGAGCGGCAATGCGACCCTCAACGCCGCAGCGGCAACCTTTAACCGTGTGGATGTGCGCCGCCCGTCGCTGTCGTTGACGGCTAATGCCAGCACGGTCAACATCAGCGATCTGAGCGCGTTTACTGGAAAAGGGATACTGGAAGCCACTGCCAGCGTATCGCAACTGCCGCAGCGTCAGGCGCAAATCAGCCTGAACGGACGCGGCGTACCAATGGATGTGCTACAACAGTGGGGCTGGCCGGCATTACCGATTGCTGGCGATGGCAATATTCAGCTCACGGCCAGCGGCAATATTCAGGCCGATGCGCCGTTGAAACCGACGGTAAACGGGCAATTACACGCGGTCAACGCACAAAAGCAGCAGATAACGCAAACGATGCAAGCGGGCGTGGTGTCCGGCGGGGAAGTTACGTCAACGGAGCCAGCGCTGTAATTGAGGGCTTGCCCGGTGGCGCTGACGCTTACCGGGCTTACGGTTCTTGCTCATTTGTAGGCCGGATAAGCGCAGCTCACGGCGCCATCCGGCGATTCAGATTTAAAGCGTAATCACCACTTCATTTCCCTGCGGGGTGACCACTACGCCCAGTTCACTTCCCGCATATGAGCCGCATTTGGTACCGCTAATCTGCGTAATATTACGCAGACACAGCGTCCAGTTGCGCGCCTCGCCTTCGCCGCTCACCGTAATGGTATTGCCTGTGCGTTTCGCCTGCAGCGTAAAGATTGTCGAACCATCCGTAGCAGGGACTTCGCAGACCGCTTCGCAGCCGTCATCCAGATGGAATAACTGGAAGGCCGTACCCTCATGCCAGGCGTAATCGGGCTTCTGGCTATTGTTGCCCAGCGCCAGTAGTGTATTGTCACGCACGTACACTGGCAGACTCAGGAAGTCATGCTGCTGTTTATGCCAGCGGCTGCCCTGCACTTCATCGTTGCGCCACAGGTGCGTCCAGCGGCCTTCTGGCAGGTAGAACTCCACGTCGCCCGCTTCACTAAATACCGGCGCTACCATGACCGCATCTCCCAGCATGTACTGGCGATCAAGATAATCACACGCCGGATCGTCCGGGAACTCCAGCATCATCGCCCGCATCATTGGCGTACCGGCTTCGTTGGCGCGCGCCGCTTCCCGATACAGATACGGCATCATCCGGCACTTCTGTTCGGTGAAGAAGCGCACCACGTCACAGGACTCGTCGTCATAGGCCCACGGAACCCGGTAGGATTTGCTACCGTGCAGGCGGCTGTGGCTGGAGAGCAAGCCGAATGCGCACCAACGCTTGTAGACATGCGCCGGCGCGGTATTCTCGAATCCGCCAATATCATGGCTCCAGAAACCAAACCCTGACAGGCCGATGGACAGCCCGCCGCGCAGGCTTTCCGCCATCGATTCGTAGTTGGCGTAGCAGTCGCCGCCCCAGTGCACCGGGAACTGTTGCGCGCCCACCGAGGCGGAACGGGCGAACAGCACCGCCTCTTCAACGCCGACGGTCTCTTTCAGCACGTTCCACACCAGTTCGTTGTAGATGTAGGCATAATGGTTGTGCATTTTCTGTGGATCTGAACCATCAAACCACTGCACATCCGTTGGAATGCGTTCGCCGAAGTCAGTTTTGAAGCAGTCCACTCCCATCTCCACCAGGCCCTTCAGCTTGTCGGCATACCATTCGCAGGCTTGCGGGTTGGTGAAGTCGTAAATCGCCAGTCCCGGCTGCCATTTATCCCACTGCCACAAGGAGCCGTCCGGGCGTTTAAGCAAATATCCTTTCTCTTTCAGCTCCTGGAAGACCGGGGATTTCTGGCCGATGTAGGGGTTAATCCACACGCAGACTTTCAGCCCTTTCGCTTTCAGGCGGCGAATCATCCCTTTCGGATCGGGGAAAGTCACCGGGTCCCATTCAAAATCGCACCACTGAAAAGCTTTCATCCAGAAACAGTCGAAGTGGAAGACGTGCAGCGGCAGATTGCGCTCGGCCATACCGTCGATAAAACTGTTAACGGTCGCTTCGTCGTAGTTGGTGGTGAATGAGGTGGTCAGCCACAGGCCAAACGACCAGGCGGGCGGCAGCGCCGGACGACCCGTAAATTGGGTATAGCGGTTCAGCACGTCTTTCGGGGTCGGGCCGTCGATGACGAAGTATTCCAGATACTCGCTCTCGACGCTGAACTGAACTTTGGAGACTTTCTCGGAGCCAATTTCAAACGACACGCACTGCGGATGGTTTACCAGCACACCGTAGCCACGGTTGGTGATATAGAACGGGATATTCTTGTACGATTGCTCGGTGCTGGTGCCGCCGTCGCGGTTCCAGGTCTCCACCGTCTGACCGTTGCGCACCAGTGCGGTAAAACGCTCGCCAAGCCCGTAGACGGTTTCGCCCACGCCGAGATCCAGACGCTCGAACATGTAGTTGCGCCCGCTGTTGGTGTCCTGCACATAGCCGTTATTTTTCAACTGGCTACCGGTGATACGTACACCGTTGCGCAGAAAATCCAGAGACCAGATCTCGCCTTTGGTGACGCGCACGCTCAGGCTGCCGCTCTTGAGTTCGGCAAATTCGGCGTTGTTCTGCATCTCCACGTTGATATCTTGCAAAACATTGAGCGGATAATGTGGGCCGTTATCCAAAGCGCCCTGGAAGTGTTCCATCCGTACACCTATCACTCCTTCCTGCGGCGAGAAAAAGCGCAGGGTAAACAACGGGGTATCCAGTTGCCAGGTTCGTTCGCGGACATCGCGCGGCGCGGCATAGATCACCATCTCATTCCCGTGCTGTTCAACGTCGAACACCTGAACCGGGTGAATCAAATTAAGGCCAGGCTGGATCAGCCAGTTTCCGTCGCTAATTTTCATAGTCTGTTCCTTTAGTTTTGCAATTCTTTATGGGTAAATTCTTGTTCGTTGCGGTGTGCGCCCTGCGCCAGTTGTTCCAGAATGGTTTTCAGGAACGGGCTTTTCAGGGTGTAGTAGCGTTTAGCGATCGCGGCGCTCAGCAGATAACAGATGGCCGGAACGATAGTGAACAGAGCGATGATGATGCTGATCGTGGCGCTGTTTTGCGTTTTCGCCGCCGCGTCGTAACCGCCGCCTGCCAGCATCCAGCCAATCAGCGCCCCGCCGAGGGCAAGACCCAGTTTCAGCACGAACAACGTGCCGGCAAAACTGATCCCCGTCAGGCGTTTGCCGTTACACCATTCGCCGTAGTCGACGGTGTCAGACATCATCACCCACTGGATAGGCGTGACTAACTGGTGCAATACGCCAATCACAAAGATAAAGACGAACATAGCGATCGTGGCGTGCATCGGTACGAAGAACATCGCCACGCTGATTACTGCGAGTAAAGCATTGGTCCAACAAAAAACGCTCACTTTGCATTTCCAGTCGGTCAACGGTTTTGCCAGCGCCGAGCCAATCAGGTTGCCGACGCAATAGGTGGTGAGGAAGGCGACAAACACGCCCGGTTTGCCCAATATCCAGGTGACGTAATACATCATCGCCCCGCCGCGCACGCATACCGCCAGAATATTCAGGATGGTGAGCAGGCCGACTATGCGCCACTGGTCGTTGTACCAGATATCACGCAGGTCTTCACGCATGGAGGTATGGGTGGCAGGCGCTTCAACGCGCTCTTTGGTGGTAAAGAAGCAGAACGCCAGCATCAGGAACGCCACCACCGAGAGCGCCGCGATACCCCCCTGGAAGCCCAGCGCCTTATTCTCGCCGCCAATCAGTTTCACCAGAGGCATCATCAGTACGGTAGAAAGCATTCCGCCCGCCGTTGCCAGCACAAAGCGCCAGGATTGCAGGGAGATACGCTGCGTTGGGTCATTGGTTATTACACCCCCCAACGCGCAATAAGGGATGTTGACTACAGTGTACAGAAGGGTAAGCAACGTGTAGGTGATGGCGGCATAAATCATTTTGCCGTTCAGACTGAGATCCGGCGTGCTATAAGCCAGCACACAAACGATACCAAACGGCAACGCGCCAAACAGCACCCAGGGTCGGAATTTGCCCCAGCGAGAGCGGGTACGGTCGGCCAGCAGGCCCATGCAAGGGTCGGAGATGGCATCAAGCGCACGCGCCAGTAAAAACATGGTGCCAACAAAACCAGCGGGAATGCCGAAAATATCGGTATAGAAGAACATCATATATAACATGACGTTATCAAAGATGATGTGGCTCGCGGCATCGCCCATACCATAGCCAATCTTCTCCTTAACGGAGAGAATCTCACTTTTCATTACGCATCCTTAACGCTTACAACGCTCACTGATACCGGTTACAGTTTTTGTAAACCTTCCCTGCGAGCGTGAATATTCCGTTATTTGGTTATCAAATTACGATTCTTGTTTTCTGTGATCAGGGTAGCGCCAAAAAGTGTGATGAAATGTAACTAATGGATTTTATGGGGGTTTATATGAAACCGATCATGGCAGAAGGAAAGGGAAGTTAAAAAAGCACGGGAGGGGATGTGGAAACGCCAGGAAGTAGCTATAATGCGCGCGCCTCCATGTAGCAATCGAGGCGCGGAAGATCGTCGTCTCCGGTGAGGCGGCTGGACTTCAAATCCAGTTGGGGCCGCCAGCGGTCCCGGGCAGGTTCGACTCCTGTGATCTTCCGCCAATTTGCCTCTTCTGAACTCAATAAAATGAATCGCCACGCGCCCGTGGACTTCGGTATCCGACCTGAGCCTTTATCTCCACACGTTGCATCAACCACCAGACTTTGTTTACACCGCATTGTTCCCGATATCCAGCAGATCGAGACAGATCTTGCGATAACCATAAACACAGCCCGATTCCAGCCAGAACTGCCTGTATGCCCCGTCAGATTCAGGTCAACATGATGCCGTCGTGAATGTGGCGGCTTTATCCAGGCGTAAAGACTATGGATAGTAATATCAAGACGTGTTGCGACGCTGGAAACAGAATGGCCGCGCTCAATAACCTGTTTTACCACTTTAATTTTAAACGCTTCGGGATAACATTTACCGCTCATGGGCTCCTCTCTTTAAGTCATCTTAAATGACTCAGCGGTGTCTGTTAAACCTGTGGCGATTCATTCCTCCGTTTTATCCAGACGAAATTATCCTGATAATGTGCTGTAGCGGCTGAATGACTTAATATCACATCAACCTAAACACTGAATAGTTTCTCAGTTACCTGATTTTTCATTGTTATCTATTAGATACTGCAAGCATTTTATCTTTATACCCTTTCTCTCCCATACGTCCTGTTTATTCTTAACCCCTCCCATTATTATATTTCAGTAGTAATATATCCGTATACATTCTTATACCATGTGCTCATATTACTCCACATAATCGTGCTATTCACATTTAGAGATCACATCATCGATCTGCTGACGAAGGAATCTTTATGTGTAAATCCCGTCTCACTGAGCATCAGAACATCACCATAATTAAGTTGGTCGAAGCTGGACGAGCGGTTAAAGATATCTGCCATGAGGCGGATATTTGTGAAGTGACTGACAACATCTATGGACATTAGGTTTGACCACATCCTGTTTCTCACTAATGTGCTCCGGGAAAGAGTTTTCATCAGATGAGCAATTGAAAAGAGAAGCCAGAAGCTGAAGTTGCTTCGACCGATAAGTCTGTCGGTTGCTCACACTGTCACATTCAGAATTAAGTCAGATCAACTTATTGGCAAGGTATAACCCCCGGCATTAAGTTACAAGATTTTCTCATGGCATTAGCATTACACCCCCTTAAAGTTTACATGCGTCTCTATAAAATAGTCTTAAATTTGTATATAAGAAGTTGATGAGAGCACAAATGTCACCATTAAGTCATTGAATAACAATGCAATAAAAGAAAAAATCTTAAATTAGGTTTTAATAATAAGAATTCATTACAGGTTTACAGGAATTACTTTTATATTTCATCACATCACCCCGATAGTGACGAAGGCAGCAGACAGATGGTATTGAGAACCGTTATTTATCACTCTCATGATTTAGCAAATAGTGCTGTTTTAAGATTTTTTATGATATTGGAGATTATGTATAAAAATCCCAATGGGTGAAATACAAATCCGAAATGATGTATTACGACTGTCGGATCTGTCATGGTTCCTTAAAGCTGTATTTTAGGTCTTTCCAGGAGTTTATGACACTGACAATAATTCGCGACTTTTGACAGCCGTAGCACGGTATATTATCTGGATTGACACATTTATTTACCAATGAAATATTAATAGAAACATCGACGGGAGTCGTTCAGGATGATGAGAAAGTCTTCACAAATTGTCCATTGCATTAGTTGCGATTTATCCTGTCAATTATTCCCTGACAGCGCAGTACGGGTGCAATACTGTCATAATGCGGCATTTTCCATCTGGCCAGATGGTAATGCTTTCCTGAAAAAAGGGTTTATTGAAAAGTTATTGCTTGATAGACACAACCATTTATCCAGCGGTTTTATCTTTGTTGATTTTTCTTTCCCGAATCTTCGACGATTTACCGATTTACAATGGGCTGACAGTCTGGCAAACAGTGGTATGCATATTGTCCTGATTTCTGACAGAAGTTTAACTCCGCTGGCCAATTACTGGATTTTGAAAAGCAATAAAATACAAGGAATTATTTATTCCGATGACGATGATATTGTGCAACAGCAAAAGATGCACCGCTTGTTTACCGGTCGGCTTGCCAACAGTAAACGTGGACGAACGCTTAACTATACGGAATTTATATTACTGAAGCGCTTTGTATCAGGAATAAGTATTCAGCAGATTGTAAATATTGACAATATTGATATTAAGAAACTTTATGTGCATAAGCTGCGGCTTGAAAATAAGCTAGGGCATAGCATTCATAAAATAATATCAAATATTTTATAGATCCGTTTCCATTTTTATTATTTCCATATTATTGCGATGTGGAAGACGCTTTACGCCATAATGCAGGAGGCAGAATGCCAACTCCCCAAAATTACTCATTCATCGCCATAGCGGTATCAGCAGCATTAGCCTCTATGGTATTTCCCTCCCAGGCGGCCTGGGTCGACGTTGATAGTCTGCCATCCAGTGGGCTAGTCAGCCAGTTGCCGCCGGAATTACAGGCTATTATTCCCGCTCAGGCCAGTACCGGTTTCACCAAAGTCGGTACCATGCCCAACTACGTTTATCAGTGGAACACCGGTACCATCCCGGTTTATGGCAATGGCCTCACGCTTAATGGGCCGGGCGCGGAGGCGTTTGAACACACTGTCACGGTTATTCAAAACAGCGGGACGGGAAGTCCGGGCGTGATTTTTGGCAACGACCTGACCATTCGGACGCAGTCGGCGAATGCCGCGAATAATGGTAGAGACGTCGATGGCATCCGTACTCACGGCGCGAATACTCCGGATAACCCGGTGTTTATTATTACCGGTGACCGCACCCGCATCTACGTGGATGGTCAGGATGGTGACGGTATTAACGCCGGATATAACTCACTGGGCCAGGGTTGGACCGGATCGGCCAATATTTACGTCGGCGACGATCTGTATATCAAAACAACAGGTAGCCAGGGACGTGGAATTACAGCTAACGCCATGCGGGATGCGTCACGTGCCAAAAATACGATTGTCGTCGGCAATCGTGCACATATTGTTACTACCGGCGACGGTTCGGAGGGGCTGCGTACCGGACAAAGCGGTTCGTTGATTCGTCTGGGTGATGATGCAACCATCGAAACCTCCGGCGCATCCTCAACGGGGATTTACGCAGCATCCTCCTCCAGAACCGAGCTTGGCAACAACGCTACTATTACGGTAAACGGTGCCAGCGCACACGCGGTATATGCAACTAACGCTACCGTTAATTTGGGAGAGAATGCCACTATTAGCGTTAACAGCGCCAGTAAGGCTGCATCCTATAGTAAATCCCCTGCCGGTTTATACGCCCTCTCCCGAGGCGCCATTAATCTGGCAGGCGGTGCGGCTATTACTATGGCGGGCGATAACAGTAGCGAAAGTTACGCCATCAGCACGGAAACTGGCGGCATTGTTGACGGTTCTTCAGGAGGACGTTTCGTCATCGACGGTGATATTCGTGCTGCTGGCGCCACCGCTGCCAGCGGTACGCTACCGCAGCAGAACAGTACGATTAAGCTCAATATGACGGACAACTCGCGATGGGACGGGGCGTCGTACATCACCAGCGCTACGGCGGGCACAGGCGTTATCTCTGTACAAATGAGCGATGCGACCTGGAATATGACCAGCAGCTCAACGCTCACTGACCTGACGCTGAATAGTGGCGCAACCATTAACTTCAGCCATGAAGATGGCGAACCATGGCAAACGCTCACCATCAATGAAGATTATGTAGGCAACGGCGGTAAGCTGGTCTTTAATACTGTGCTCAACGATGATGATTCCGAAACGGACAGGCTGCAGGTTCTCGGCAATACTTCAGGCAACACATTTGTTGCAGTAAATAATATTGGAGGAGCCGGGGCGCAAACCATTGAAGGTATTGAAATTGTTAACGTTGCTGGCAATTCCAACGGTACTTTCGAAAAAGCAAGCCGTATTGTTGCCGGAGCCTATGACTACAACGTGGTGCAGAAAGGTAAAAACTGGTATCTGACCAGCTACATTGAGCCGGACGAACCGATTATTCCCGATCCGGTAGACCCTGTTATCCCTGACCCTGTCGTTCCCGATCCGGTGGACCCTGATCCAGTAGACCCGGTTATCCCTGACCCTGTGATTCCCGATCCGGTGGACCCTGAGCCAGTAGACCCTGAGCCAGTAGACCCGGTCATCCCTGATCCGACAATTCCTGACATAGGGCAATCTGACACACCGCCGATAACAGAACATCAGTTCCGTCCGGAAGTGGGCAGCTATCTTGCCAACAACTATGCGGCAAATACGCTGTTCATGACTCGTCTCCATGACCGTCTGGGTGAAACCCAGTACACCGACATGCTGACGGGTGAGAAGAAGGTCACCAGCCTGTGGATGCGTAACGTCGGCTCCCATACTCGCTTCAACGATGGCAGCGGGCAGCTAAAAACCCGCATCAACAGCTATGTGTTACAACTGGGAGGCGATCTGGCACAGTGGAGCACTGACGGTCTTGACCGTTGGCATATTGGTGCAATGGCAGGTTATGCCAACAGCCAGAACCGCACGCTGTCGTCTGTGAGTGACTATCATTCCCGTGGTCAAGTCACCGGTTACAGCGTCGGCCTTTACGGCACCTGGTATGCTAACAATATCGATCGGTCTGGGGCTTATGTGGATACCTGGATGCTGTACAACTGGTTTGATAACAAGGTCATGGGTCAGGATCAGGCCGCTGAGAAATATAAATCCAAAGGAATTACCGCCTCGGTTGAAGCCGGTTACAGCTTCAGGTTAGGTGAAAGCGCGCATCAAAGCTACTGGTTGCAGCCCAAAGCGCAGGTGGTATGGATGGGCGTGCAGGCTGACGACAATCGCGAAGCCAATGGTACCCTCGTGAAGGATGATACCGCCGGTAATCTGCTAACCCGCATGGGCGTAAAAGCCTATATTAACGGCCACAACGCTATTGATAACGATAAATCTCGAGAGTTCCAGCCGTTCGTGGAGGCGAACTGGATCCATAATACGCAGCCTGCCAGCGTGAAGATGGACGATGTCAGCAGCGATATGCGTGGTACGAAAAATATTGGTGAACTGAAAGTGGGTATTGAAGGACAAATTACCCCGCGCCTGAACGTATGGGGTAACGTGGCGCAACAGGTAGGTGACCAGGGCTATAGTAATACCCAAGGCCTACTGGGGGTTAAATACAGTTTTTGATTCAGGTAACAACAGAGCCGCTGATCTTCAGCGGCTTTTACACGGAAGCGCTTTCATTTGGCTGATACGTTCCATGAACGGCTCCCAAAACAGCTTAATGTGTACAGAAAAATATCGGGCGTTTCCCGATGGTGAACATAAAGCCACGATGGCCCTGAGTCAGGATGGTGTAACTGATACTTTTCCCTGGATAGACATAAAAATCGGGTAAAACCGTCTCGATAACCGCATCGGACAGTGTTTCGTCACGCGTGACTTTGTTGATATCCGTCGATATAAAATGGGTGCTGTCTTTATTTTCACTCCATACATAGGAAACATCACGGCGGATCACGCCGCTCATTTTATTATCGACGTAATACGTTCCGCTGATGGAAACCACTCCAGTGCGTTTTTTCAGCGAATACATAAAGTCCAGCGTCAGGTTAGCCTGAGTGTTGTTATAAAACACAATCACAGGCGCCGTACATTTCTCTGGATCCCGGTTCTTTTCCGTATATAAATGAAAAAGATGCCCAAGCCCTACTCCCAGAAACAGTAGCGTCAGGCAGGCTAACATCAGTGCCTTTTTACCCATGTGTCACCCCGCGGAAAAAAAGCGTCACGCAGCCTGTATCACCGCGCGTTTTATAAGGTTGCTGACAAATCAATGCCGTAACCGCAGGGGTGCGACTACTGGAAGGGAAATAGACCCATGGGTATTTCTGACAATCCATACCGGTTTTTAGAATCATTGACTTATAGCTTGCAAAGCGGCTACCGCTTTCGATATCTTCATTCCGCGAGAAAAAATGACAACCCTGCGTTGTTTCAACCAGCGTGTAGCGATCGTAAAAATCCTTATCGGGAACGGTTTGCCAGCTTATAGTGCCAAGCAAAATACCGACAGCAAATGTCCCGGTCATCCAAAGTACAGGTACATAATGTTTAAACCAACGCCCTGACATACGCGGTGGCGTCTCACCCTTTTTTTCTATTGCCTGAGCGAAGTCTTTGCGGATGGTCATGAGGCTCACACCAGGCTCAATCTGAAAGCCTCTACGCGGAACCGTGATTATCAGCGTATCTTCATTTTCGCCAACGGTACGTAATCCGCGGCGAATAATGGAGATATTCTGATAAAGCGTATTTGCCGACACCACCATGCCGTCTTCTTCCCACACTTTTTGAAAGAATGTTTGTTGTGAGACGACGGAGGGGGCGTTTTCCAGCAGAAGGCGCAAGCAGCGGCTGGCGGGCGTTGTCAGAATAATGTTGAGATCTGGCCTCGATAATGACGCCAGGCGATTCATTTCTGGATTAAATTCAATATTATCGTTAATTATCCATAACATCGCATTGTTACCATGCCAAAACATAACGTAGTTGGAGAGGGTTAATAGACACCACTGAGTATAGTCTGATGCTGTGGCTGCGTAGCAGGACATGGATTGTCCCCTGCACATACCGATCATATAGAAGAGCGAGAGGCATAAGACATTAACAGGTAAGCGTAGACACCGCTTTTCTCATTATAGCAGACTCAGGAGTGAAAGTACGTTTGGTTTTCTTGTTCGTGAAGTCTCCTGTTTTGTATTGAGGTGAGAATATCACCTTTAATCAGGTGGCCAAATTTACTGTGCCGCTACGCTTTAATATCTCATATATAAATCATGAGAAAAAATATCCTGATAATCTACCCCACATGAAAGACAAGGCTTTATTCAATGTGTTCCTATAATGGCTTGTAATATCCAAAAAAGCAGCACTCGTTATGTAGGGATAGTTTCCAAATTATTAAGAGTTACAGTAGCCATACTTAATAACAGCACGCTTCGCACTTAATATTTAAGCTGTGCTTTATGTTATTTGAATATAAATAAGTTAATTCTTAATTGAACCATTTCAAACTTATACTAAATAATTTTAAAACTATCCATCAGAAACAATTTGTAGGGACATAGTTTGTTTTTTCAATCAATAATCCTCTCTGACATGTAAAATAGAAACATTTATTCATAATATGAATATTGTTGTGATAACAAATTCGCGTGAAAGTAAATCGACTGAAGGTGATGCCGATGAATATTCCTTCAGAAAGAACTCAATAAGGTAATCCAGGATCGGCAACGGATTACTGTCATCAGCTTAAAAACGGAAATCGCCCCGGCGATTAATGACTTTAACACTGATAGTGACTATCAGTGAAAGGCAACAACAAGGAATGAATTATGTCTACACCCGCGAATTTTAACGGTCAACGCCCTGCCATTGATGCTAACGACGCAGTAATGCTGCTGATTGACCACCAAAGTGGCCTGTTTCAGACCGTCGGCGACATGCCGATGCCGGAATTACGTGCGCGCGCCGCGGCGCTGGCTAAGATCGCCACCTTATGCAATATGCCGGTCATTACTACCGCATCCGTACCACAGGGACCGAATGGTCCGCTGATTCCGGAAATCCATGCGAATGCGCCCCACGCGCAATATGTCGCGCGTAAAGGGGAAATTAATGCCTGGGATAATGCCGATTTTGTACAAGCGGTAAAAGCGACAGGCCGTAAAACGCTGATCATCGCCGGTACTATTACCAGTGTCTGCATGGCTTTTCCAGCCATCAGCGCCGTCGCGGAAGGGTACAAGGTATTTGCGGTAATTGATGCCTCCGGTACGTACAGTAAAATGGCACAGGAAATTACGATGGCCCGCGTGGTGCAGGCGGGCGTAGTACCAATGGATACCGCGGCGGTAGCCTCTGAGCTGCAACGTACCTGGAATAGGGAAGATGCCGCAGAATGGGCGGATGTATATACCAAAATATTCCCGGCCTATCAGCTACTGATTGAAAGTTATACCAAAGCGCAGGAAGTAGTAAAAAATAATGAACTTCTGGATTCTCAGCGCGCATAAATAACGCCCTGAAGCGGCTAAATAGCCCCATTTAATGGGGCTATTTTACTTGCCATTTTGGTCCTGGGCAGTGCTCGCCAAAACGCGTTAGCGTTTTGAACGCCGCTTGCGGCGGCCCGAAGGGCGAGCGTAGCGAGTCAAACCTCACGTACTACGTGTACGCTCCGGTTTTTGCGCGCTGTCCGTGTCCAAACTGGCTACGCCAATAACGCCTGGTGGGATAGGCTCTTAATCAAATACGCCATTAATAATCGCCGTGACCACCGCGGTACTGAGCGCGATCAGCACCAGATTATCCCCAACGATTTTCCACTCATAGCCCGGATAATAAGGTAATTGTCCCAGCATAGACGCCGGCACCGTTTTTTTAGCGATTCCCGGCGGCAGCGGTTTTCCTCTCGTCAGATTTTTCGCAATCCCCGGAGGTAAAGACTGATAACCCGTCAGCCCTAAATTCACTGCCAGTTGCCTGGCGACAGCATAGCTAATGTCCGACTCGACGTGATCCGGTTTACCGCCATTTTTACGGTGTTCCGTTTTTTGCCCGGCATTTCCTTTATGTCCGTTACCGTTATTACCCTGATTAGCCGCGTTATTACCATGTCCGCCGCCATTACCATTTCCCGGATTCGCCAGCACAGGCGTAGCGCTCAGGGAAAACGTAATCAACGTCGCCAGGACGGCGGTTAAACCACGACGATTATTCATGATATTGCCCTTCTGATGTGGGATACCATGAAAATAGCGCCCCGCCATAAAAAGAACAACTACAT
The DNA here is from genome assembly GCF_051702785.1 of Salmonella sp. NW722. Lineage (NCBI taxonomy): Bacteria > Pseudomonadati > Pseudomonadota > Gammaproteobacteria > Enterobacterales > Enterobacteriaceae > Salmonella > Salmonella sp. NW722. Next base: position 45,419 of record NZ_JAMMIN010000006.1, on the reverse strand, counting down.
CGATTCTTATTTTAAGCGGGGCTCGCCAACAGCAGCTTATCGTATCCAGATAGTCAGTAAAATCAGGATGATTGCTATCAGGACAACCTGATAAAAAATTTTGTCCAACCCTCTTTTTTGCATGGCGTCACCTCGTTAGAAAACGATTTGCCAGAGGGCTAAACACAACACCAACAGGCTAATCAGTAAAAATATCAGCGCGATGATTTTATCGGGTGAGCGATTCATCTGGGCGATCCTCAAACATCATTAAAACCACTGGCCAAAGCGTTTGATATAAAAGCGCTTCATGCCTTGCGCCACCAGACAGTAGCTCAATAATGTCGCCACTAACCACGGGAAGTAGCTCAGCGGCAGCGGCTCCAGTCCAACCATCGCACCCAAAGGTGAGAATGGAATATAAATGCCTATCGCCATAATCAAGCCGGTCGTCAATAATACCGGCAACGTCGCCCGACTTTGGATAAACGGTATTTTCTGCGTCCTTAGCATATGCACGACCAGTGTCTGCGAGAGTAGCCCCTCAATAAACCAGCCGGACTGAAAGAGCGCCTGCGCCTCTACGTTATTAGCCGCAAAGACGTACCACATCAACGCAAAGGTTGTGATATCGAAAATAGAAGACGTTGGGCCAATCCATAGCATAAAACGACCAATATTTTTCGCGTCCCATTTCCGCGGCTTACGCAGGAACTCTTTATCCATTTTGTCCCACGGCAACGACAACTGCGAAATATCGTACATCAAATTCTGGATCAACAGATGAATCGCCAGCATCGGCAGAAACGGAATAAACGCGTTGGCTACCAGTACCGAAAAAACATTGCCGAAATTAGAGCTGGCGGTCATATTCAGGTATTTAATGATATTGCCAAAGGTTTCCCGCCCTTTGATGACGCCTTCCTCAAGCACCATGAGATCTTTTTCCAGCAGAATAATATCTGATGACTCTTTAGCAATATCGGCGGCGCTATCGACGGAAATCCCCACATCCGCATCACGAAGCGCGGGCGCGTCGTTGATCCCATCCCCAAGAAAACCAACGGTATGACCATTTTTCTGTAGCGCTTGCAAAATACGCGTTTTTTGTAACGGCGTCAGCCGGGCGAATACTGCGCGTTTCTCCACTTCAGACGCCAGTTCGGCATCCGACATCGCCTCAACCTGGGTTCCGGTCAGGATATCGTGCGTATCAATACCCACTTCCAGACAGATACGCGCCGTCACGACCGGATTATCGCCGGTGAGGACTTTGACCGCCACGCCGTTATCCCGCAACGCGGCAATCGCTTTTCCGGCGCTCTCTTTCGGCGGATCGAGAAAAGTGAGCATCCCTTCGATGGTAAGTTCGGTCTCATCCTCCACACTTAATGTCGGATTGTTCCCGGAACCATCCAGCTTACGTGTCGCTATCAGCAATACACGGAATCCCTGCGCATTGTAATCTTCGGTTTTCGCCAGCAGCAGCTCGCGGCGTGTTTCCGTCAGCGCCACCACACGATCGCCTTCGCGAAGATGGGTGGCTACCATCATCATCTCTTCAACAGCGCCTTTGCAGATCAGGCATCTGTCTCCATGCTGCGTATCCTCCACCAGGACCGATACCCGGCGACGTACAAAGTCGAATGGCAGTTCATCGCGTTTAACGAAGCGCGCTTTTGTCGATGGCGCGATGCGACCCTCGCCAAAACGCAGTATGGCGCGATCCATCACATTCCGGGCGCCGCTCTGGCTGCTACTATTCAGCCAGGCCAGCATCAATACCCGGCTGCTTTTTACACCGCTCACATCCAGATGATGCTCCAGAAAAATATTGTCCTGGGTTAAGGTGCCGGTTTTATCTGTACACAACACATCCATCGCGCCGAAGTTTTGAATAGCGTTCAGGCGCTTGACGATCACTTTGCGCCGCGACATCGCAATCGCGCCTTTTGCCAGGTTGGAACTGACAATCATGGGCAACATTTCCGGCGTCAACCCCACCGCAACCGCCAGCGCGAACAGCGAAGCCTCTACCCAGTCTCCCTTACTGAAACCATTGATCAGCAGGACAACCGGCACCATGATCAGCATAAAGCGTATCAACAGCCAGCTCACGCTGTTGACTCCGCGATCGAAAGCCGTCTGGGTACGCGTACCCACAATGGATTTCGCCAGCGAGCCGAACCAGGTACGGCTTCCCGTCGCAACCACGACCGCTTGCGCTCTGCCGCTGGTTACATTGGTTCCCATCAGACAGATATTGCCCAAATCTAACAGGCTTTTATCTTTATCAGGCAATTGCTCGCTGTCTTTACCTGCCACATCAGCCATAACATCGTATTTTTCTACGGGTAATGATTCACCACTAAGAATTGACTGGCTGATAAAGAGATCGCGCGACGCCAGCAGTCGAACGTCGGCGGGCACCAGATCGCCTGCGGCCAGAAAAACCACATCGCCCGGCACCAGTTCTTCAATGGGAATCTCTTCCTGCACCGCGCCTATATTGCCCGGCCCACGACGCAACACCGTGGCGGTGGTGCGCACCATCTTTTTCAGCGCCTGTGCTGCTCTGTTAGTGCGAAACTCCTGCCAGAAACGCAATAACCCGCTCAAACTGACCATCGTCAGAATAATCAGCACGCCGGTGAGATCGGTCTCTTCGCCACGGCGTAACGGGAGCCAGTAATCCGTGATGAAACTGACCCCTGCCAGTGCCATCAGAACGTAAATAAACGGGTTATTGAATGCCTGCAGAAGCTGAACCAGCACCGGAGGAACTTGCTCATGCGCCACTTCATTGCGCCCATACACTTTCAACCGTTCGCTGGCCTCTTCTATCGTGAGGCCCTGACGATGGCTGTTCAGCCGCGCCAGTGTCTCCTCCGGGCTATGAAAAGCTTCCGCTTCGATCGGAAATACTTTTTTATGCTGCTTATCATTTTCTGACGCCGGGCGATTGAGTTTCCGGTTTTCAATGTTCATGTCAGTCATGATGAATCCCCAAAATTAAGGTGTAGTGTTTCCTGCATATCACGCCCAGGGAATAGTAAACTCACGATTTGAAGGTGAATGCCCCGGGAGAATTATCTATGCATAAAAAAGGTTATTGCTTACTCACTATTTTGAGTGGGTTTTATTTTATCGACTCGGGAATATCCATCATTCCCTCCTTATACGCCTGGCGTAATGTTGCAATTGAATAAAAAACTATTATTGACTATCAATGCTCCAGTGAATTGCGGTGATATTATCGTTATCACCTATTCTGGATATAATCAGTTCTCGCGTTTTACGATAATCAGCATGACCCACGAGCTCGGCACGAATTTCTTTATAGCCCTGTTCCTGAGCGGGGACCGAACCTAACCCTTGTAAACAGATCGCGGCCTCTTTTACGATATTCAGTAACCACTGACGAACCGCGCTCTCATCTTCTTTATTACAGGTTACTTTCAGGATATAACGTTTTTCTGCCTCGGCGGATACCGGGAGTTGATTTATACGCTGCGCCGCTTCACGCAATAAAATATTGGCACAAAGAATAATGATCGTCGCCGCCAGCGCATTTTTGAACTGCCCTAAGCCGCATAACACGCCGATGCCCGCCGAACACCATAGCGTTGCCGCAGTGTTCAGTCCGCGCACATTCATCCCTTCGCGCATGATGACGCCCGCCCCCAGAAAGCCAATACCAGAGACAATCTGCGCCGCAATTCTCCCGGGACTGTCTGGCGATGTCGTCATGGAGCTCAGAATAAAAACGGCGGCGCCTGTCGCCACCAGCGCATTAGTGCGTAATCCCGCCATACGTTGACGCCATTGTCTTTCCGCGCCAATCAGCGCGCCCAACAGCATAGCGGCCAGTAAATTCAAAATATAAGGAAACATTAACATACGTTCCTCCATTTTTTCTGGAAGAATAAGTACGTGCTATATTTAGCACACGACAAATTTCTGCCCTGAGGCAATTAGCGTCGTGTTAACGGCGGAGGAAATAAAGCGTGTTTAAACATGAACATGACGATTACCTCGCGACAATGCGCGTGTTGTAACATTATTGGGATGACAATCGTCACAAGGGGAGATTGCTGCCCACCAGTTCGGCAAGCAGCGCAGGAATAGCGTGCGTTAACTTGCCAGATGATTTACGTAAAAGTGACTGTCCAACATATTACTCCTGCATGAATTTGCGCTTATTATAGTCAGTCAATATGTTCTGTAAAGTGCAAAGGCGGGGATAGTGACGATTTGTTTAAGTTTGTTTGATATTTTCTATGACAAAAAAATGACAATATTATGTCAATAACAGGCTCGTCTGAAATCATTAAACAATAAATTCCTGCTTAATACCGGCGATAGCTCTGTTATGATGCCTGCACGTAAAAAAATAAAACAACATGACGAGGAAAAAATGGGTTCCACCAGAAAAGGGATGCTAAACGTCCTGATTGCCGCCGTATTGTGGGGGAGTTCAGGTGTTTGCGCGCAGTACATCATGGAGCAAAGCCGTATGTCGTCACAGTTCCTGACGATGATACGTTTGTTATTCGCCGGGCTGATACTGGTGACCTTCTCCTTTATGCACGGCGATAAGATATTTTCAATTCTTAAAAACCGCAAAGATGCACTGAGTCTGCTGATTTTCTCCGTGGTGGGCGCACTCACCGTTCAGCTAACCTTCCTGCTCACGATTGAAAAATCCAATGCCGCCACCGCGACAGTGCTGCAATTTTTATCGCCGACCATTATTGTCGCGTGGTTTGCATTAGCGCGAAGAACACAACCAGGCATTCTGGTCTTAACCGCCATTCTTACATCGCTTATCGGCACCTTTTTACTGGTGACTCACGGCAATCCAACATCGCTGTCGATCTCTTCAGGCGCGCTGTTCTGGGGTATCGCCTCCGCATTTGCCGCCGCCTTTTATACGACCTGGCCTTCCAGGCTAATCGCCCAATACGGCACACTGCCAGTGGTCGGCTGGAGTATGTCCTTTGGCGGCCTTATTCTGCTGCCCTTCTACGCTAAAGAAGGAACGCACTTTGCGGTGAGCGGCAGCCTGATTCTGGCCTTTTTCTACCTGGTGGTGATCGGTACGTCGCTGACGTTCAGCCTGTATTTGAAAGGCGCGCAACTGATTGGTGGCCCCAAAGCCAGCATTTTAAGCTGCGCGGAACCGTTAAGCAGCGCCCTGCTGTCGCTGCTGCTGTTGGGGATTAGTTTTACCTTGCCGGACTGGCTGGGCACGCTGCTCATTCTCTCGTCAGTGATTCTGATCTCCCTCGATTCCCGTCGACGCGCGCGGGCCGCTTAACGCCGTTGATAATCACGATGACCGGGCGGAAGAGGGAAAAGTTTAATGGCGCTTTGCCTTAATCTCTTCGTCAGAAAGCCCGGTAATCATCAGCACCATCTGCCGATCTATCCCCTGTTCCAGCATCGTATGCGCAATACGCAAGGCTTCCTCCTGCTTACCTTGATGTATACCTTGCTGTATGCCTTGTTGCACGCCTTCACGCTTACCTTTTCTGCGCCCCGATTCACGTATTCTGTCTACGATCGTCATTAATCTCTCCTTGTGTTGGGGAACACGACGCGCCACCTCGCGGATAAACTTGCCAAAACGAGGCGTGCTGCCATGCTGTATTAGCAAATAATTAAACAGCGCTTTTAGCTGACTGTCATTAGCGTTTCCCGTAATCAGAAGTACCGCTAAGCGCTCGACCAATCCCATCAGGTCGCGCTGACGTATATGCTTTTGTACCAGCTCCAGCATCGCGATACGTCGATGCTGCATAATCTCGTTATCCGGCACCACCGTAATGTCTACCAGTGGAAATGCCGTCGCATAAAGCTGACGCGCCAGTGCAGGATCGTCAAACTCATCCAGCCAGCACAGCGAAAAGGGATACGGGCTTTTCGCGCCATGGTAAAACAGCATGGGAATCACCAGCGGTAACGTTTTATGGCCAGCATCCAGATGGCGCTGCATCGCGGCAGTCGCGTAACGCATTAACCGAAACGCCATATGCGCGTCCGGCGTACTCTGATGCTCTATAACGACATAGATATAACCGTCGCCTTCACACGTTTTTAGCGACCAAAGGACATCGGAATAAAACGCGCGTAAATTTTTCTCGATAAAACTGTCTGGCGCCAGTTTCAACGTCGTCAGATCGCAACGTATTCTTAGCGAATGGGGAAGATGAATATTGAGAAAATCCCGCGCGGTATCCGGATGGCGTAAAAACGTTTTGAATACCGCATCATGAGGTGTGGACGTGGGACTTTTTTTCATGGCGATCCGTCACCTGAGGAATAAGATGACGCCACTGTACTCGCCAAAAATACAGACAGCATTCAGGAAAATTTAACCCTGCGAGGAGGCTCGAAAGGGAATCACTGACGGCTGCAATACGTACATTTTTGCCCAGCCTGCTACGCATTATCGCCCGATAGCGTAACGCTAACCGGGCCTACAAATACACGTCATCTGTAGGCCAGGTAAACGCAGCGCTCTTCGGCGATAAATCTCACACCAGCGCTTTGACTATCTCCATCAACCGAATGATGTCTTCGGGGCGCGTATTGCCGGTTTGCGGATCGATAATCGAGCTGTAAACATGCGGCATGACGCGCGGCACGCCTGCTTCCAGGCAGGTTTGCAGGATAATACCGAAATTATCCAGTGAGATACCGCCGGTCGGCTCGATGAGCGTCATGCCGTGGCGGGCGGCGGTTGTCGCCAGCGCATAGAGTTCCGGTAACGACTTTTCGCCGCCCATCGGGAAAAACTTCGCCGCATGTGCGCCCATATCCTGCATCATGCGTACCGCCGCTTCACAGGAAACGCAGGCTGGCGTTCCCTGGCTGCTGCTGACGCCGGTAGAAATCACCACCTCGCCAGGCGTTCCCGTCGGGCTGACCAGGGCGTTAATATGTGTTTGCTCGCCGCCTGTCGCCGCCAGTGCGCCCGCTGCGAAGCCGCTGCCGGTAAAGGTCTGGTTGACATGGGCCGGGTGAGTATGGGCGGCAATCATCGCCGCTTTGTAGTACTGCGCCGGGTCGCCTGCGCCCAGACCCACTGAGATAGACGGCACCTCCGCCATCCAGCGTTTCACCTCCGGCACGCCCTCTTCTACCGTAGCGAACTGTGCGGAAAGTACGCCAATGACCGCATGGCCTTCGGCGGCTTCATAGATAGCCTTCGCGTTGGCGATATCCTTTGCCAGTACGTTAATCGCTACCCGCTGACGATAAAAATTAATCTGCTGCATGTTCTGCAATCTCCCTGAGTCGCGCCACAATCAATGCCATTTCCCCTTCGGCTACCGTGCGTGGATCGAGGCTAAAAACCCCCTGATGAAGCTGATATTTGCGGGCGTAAATCGCTATCTCGCCGCCGCGCAACTGCGCTTCGACGTCCTGCGCATTCAGCCCCAATTCAGATGCGTTCACCCGCACACGAATACGCCAGATTGCACGCCCGGCCTCATCCTGTTCGATATCGGCATAAAGTCCATGGATAGCGGAAATCGCTTCTGCGACCGGCTGTAACTGTGCTGCGGTCACGGTCGTCTGGCCCTGGTGGTAATTCTCCAGCGCATACACCAGCCCAACCATGTTTTCCTTGCCGATTTTCATTGCCCTGGCAATCCCCTGGTGCTGCGCTTTACAGGCGGCAATCCACGTTTTCTTACCAGTGATAAAGCCGGAGGTTGGCGCATTAAAGGCTTTCGCGCCGCTATAGATAACCATATCCGCGCCGCTCGCCACCCAGCCGCGCAAATCCTCTTCCGCCGCGGCATCGACAATCAACGGCAGGTGGTTGGCCTGCGCCACCTGTACAAAATCGTCAATGCTCAACATGCCTTTCTGTACGCAATGGTGTGATTTCACATACAGTAGCGCGGCGGTCTTTTCGTTAATGGCGCTTTCCAGTTGCCAGCGGGCCGACAGATTGCTCGACCCCACTTCCACTATGCGCCCGCCACCAAGACGAATGGCGCTGGTGACTGGCGCGCCGTAGTCCACATTATGCCCGCGCAGCATCACTACCTCATTGGCCATACCGGTACTGTCCGGCATCAGGGCGACGCGCGCCCGATCGCCGTGGGTGATAGCGGCAGCGACGGCAATGGCAATACCCGCCGAGGCGCACGAGGTGATATAGCTATCTTCAGCACCCGTATAGCGCGATACCAGTTCGCCGGTTTTTTCCACCAGCGCATCAATCTCGACGAAAGCGGAAGCCGCGCGCGCGGTGGCCTGCATGACCTCCAGCGCGACGCTTGAGACGCCCAGAATGGTCATTTTGCCGCAGGCGTTAATGACCTTTTTCAACCCCAGTTGTTGATAGATATTCGGCGTCATGATTTACAGCACTCCCAACAACGAACAGACTATGCTCAGTGCGACAATCGACAGCAAAATGGTGGTGTAGCGCGGCCCTTTTTTTACCAGATAGAAGTAGATGGCGAATACCGCCGCCAGTGGCAGTAAGCCCGGCGCGATAGAGTCGAGGATCTGCTGAACCACCACTTCAGATCCTTTCAAAGCGCTAATTTTTAACGGCGTGGTGATTTTGACGTAGCTGGCGGAAAGCGCGCCCATCATGATCAAACCCAGCACGTTGGCCCCGTAGATCAGTTCTTTGATTCGCCCCCCTTGCAGCAGGCCGATAATCGAATCACGCCCCAGCGTATACCCCTTGTGGACCATGCCGTAGCTGATCGCCAGGGTGATCGCCGGGTAGAGAATCAGCGGGATAATACCGCCCATCGCGCTGCCATTTGCCGCGAACGGAATAAAGATCGCTATCAACAGCGGCATCACCGCCGCCCAGATAATCGAGTCGCCCATCCCGGCAAGCGGCCCCATCAGGCCAGTTTTAATGCCGGTGATAGACGAGTCGTTAATCGGCTCGCCGCGCGTTTTTTGTTCTTCCATGGCAATAGAGATGCCCTGAATCACCGCGCCGAAAGTCTGCTCGGAGTTAAAGAAGTTAAGGTGGCGTTTTAGCGCTTCTACCTGCTCCTCTTTTTGCGGGTAAAGTTTTTTGATGATCGGCGTCATCGAGGCGCAGAAAATCAGGCTTTGTAAGCGCTCATAGGAGCTGGAAACCTCGGCGCCCAGCCAGTAGATAAACCAGGCTTTGGTGATATCTGCTTTGGTCAGCGCCCCGCTTTCCCGCGCACGCTCAACCAGTTCATGTTGCATTACGTCACTGCTCATCATGCTGCTCCTTCATTTTTCGCCAGGCCTTTAATCAGGAAGGCGACACAGGTGCCGAAGATGGCCATCGCCATGATGTCGACCTTGAGGTATAACACCGCGAAGAACCCGCCGATAAACCACGGCAACAGGCTCTTTTTACCGATCACCATAATGGTGATGGCAAAGCCCAGCGCCGGCAGAATGCCGCCCATGATTTCAAAGGAGTGGGTTAACCAGTGCGGCATCAGTTTAAGGAAACTTTCCACCACATCCTGGCCAAAGTAGTTAGCGGCAAAGACCACCGGGAAGCGCAGCACCAGCCCCAGCAATGCCGGGTAAAGAAAGGCGCAACGCATGATGCCCGCCATGTTTGCCGTTTCCGCGTGTTTATCCGCCATATGCACCCAGGCGGCGTTCAGCGTGCGCCTAAGCTGATCGAGAAACACGCCAATCACGCCAAACGGGATTGCCAGCGCGATCGCCAGGTTTGGGTCCATACCGGCCTTCACCGCGATAGGAATGGAGATACAGGCCGCCAGCGCCGGGTCCGACGGCACGTTGCCGCCCGGCGTTGAGGTCACGCCCAAATAAACGAGCTGCATCCCTGCGCCGATGATCATCGCGGTCTGCATATTGCCAAGCAAAAGCCCGACAAATACCGCGATCACCACCGGTTGTAACAGCATCGCGGAGAAGGTGTAGCCGAGGCGTAAACGGGCAAACCAGTAATACAACCCCATCAGGCTTGCAAAAAGTAAGGTATCCATAGTGTTATCCTATACACTTCATCCTTCAGGCTGCCTCTTTGTTGGCTGCCTTCGCTCACCCCAGTCACTTACTTTAGTAAGCTCCAGGGGATTCACTCAGTTGCCGCCTCGATGCATCCAGAATGATTTTGTGTCTATTAAAGGGTTAGAATTTTTTCAGGATATCGTCGAGCGGCTGCGGCTTATCTTCCGGAATGGTCTGGAAAAATACCTGAACGCCACGGTTTTTCAGGTCGTTAAGAATGCCGACGTCTTTTTCATCCAGCGTAATATTCTGAAAAACCGCCTTGCGGTTTGGCCCGCCGCCGAGACCGCCAACCTGAATGCGGGTGACGTCAAAGCCCAATTGTATGGCGTCCTGCACCGCCGCCAGTGAGGGAAAAAGCACCAGCACGTTACCGTCGCCAAGCTGATTTTCTTTCCATGCAGCGGCAAAACTCTGGTTGCCGAAGCAATCCACTTTGATATTTGGCGGCGCCGCCATCAGGTAGATATTTTTCATAAACGGATCGGCGTCCAGTTCATCACTCACAACGGCTATCCGGTTCGCCTGAGATTGTCCGACCCACTTCGTGACAACCTGTCCATGAATGAGACGGCTGTCGATGCGGCATAAAACGATATTGGCCATGATGTTTTCCTTAGAGTGATTGTTGTAGCTGACGTACATGGGCGACCACATCCAGGCAGCTACTGCGCCCGGCCTCAACTAACTCATCCACGCAGGCGGTTAGCATCCCTTGTTCGCGCCTGTCCAGCGCCTCCAGCAGTAGCGACGCATTCAATCCGGCAATCACCGCCACCGGATAATCGGCGCTTAGCCGAGCCGCGACGTTGGACGTCGTGCCGCCGACAAAATCCGTCAGGATCAGCGAGCCTTCCGGCAGCGTTTTCACCACGGCCTCGACGCGTTGATAAAACTCGCCCAGCGTATCGACAGGCATTAGCGCGATTTCCGTCACGCCTTTAATTTCGCCCGTGACCATACGCAGGCTGTTGCAAAGCGGTTGTCCCCAGCCGCCATGCGTCAGCAGCAGGATGTGGGGCAACGGTTGTGTGGTAGTCAAAATAATGGCCTCCTGGCGCAATTACATGAGAACACCGGCATATATTGCCCGGTGGCACTGCGCTTACCGGACCTACAGGACACTCCCGGTAGGCCGGATAAGGCGTTTACGCCGCTATCCGGCATAACGCATCATCAGAAGAGCAAAGGTTGTGCCAGAATTTGTGTCACGCGAGGAAGAAGAAAGGTCTGGCGAGGCGCGAAGCCCCGCCAGTAAAAGGATTAGCTATAGAGCAGTTCGTAGATATAAAAATATTCCGCATCCGATAAACGGATGGCGTAGGCGTCTTCGATCGGCAGAAAAGCGGATTTGATGACACTAAACGCGCGCGCGTCCAGATTCGGCTGACTTTCCAGCGCCATCTGTAACGGTTTTCGGTTAATCACAATACGCTCTACCATACAGCAGCAGTGGATCAGGAAGCGCAGTGTCACCTGGCGGCTTGGTTTCAGGGAAAGCGAAGACGTCAGATGGTTAAAAACGCCCTCCATCTCTTTCAGAATACGCTGCGGGTTAAGCACAGAAATATGGTTGATGATGCTCTCCATCGTTAGCGCGCTGATAAAGCGCATCGCGCTGCGCTCCATCTCCAGACGGCGTTCAGCGTTGGACAGATCGGGCGTTAACAGGCTCAACACCAGTTCCGGCCCTTGTTCGGAGAAAAGCTCTTCCAGCGAAATAAACGGAATATCCGGCAACCCCGGCTGGAAAGTGCCGACAATCCCCGCCAGCCGCTCGCTGGCATTCAATGCCTGCTGAACGCGCTCCAGACTACGTACCTCGTTATAATCAAGGATCACCATCCTGGTGTCCTGCGACATCAGTTCGCCAAAGCTCTCCTCCAGCACCTTTTTGATTTTTTCCGCCGTTCCCATGCCGGTAATACAGGAGATGACCAGCACTTTGCCGCCGTTCTCCTGCTGCGGCGTACAAAGCTGGCAGGGGATATTTTTACTCTGCAGGAGCGCCGTCAGCTGTGGTAAGTCGCTGGTTTCATAGCTTAAATCCAGCCCGACTTCCAGTAGACTGGTCAGCGTGATGTTCGGCATGAGCAAAACATCTATCTGGAATAACTTACTGATCGTACTGCCGAAATGGATTAATGAACCGATGTCCACCAACAGGATAAGCCGCCGATATTGGCGGGTTTGAATCATTTGGGTCAGCGTTTCCAGCGTGTCATGCACCGACTGTTCAAACGGCATGTCGATGGCGCTGAACAGCTCGCGCTCCAGCACGCGGTTGACATATTGCGCCTGACTGGTGGCGGTGGTCGCGCCGTGGGCGATCAAAATGACCCCGCAGTCGGGGCTGGCATCGATGCGCTGACGATAATGGCGGCACTCTTTCAGGAACAGGCATAGCCAGACCACTTCCGTCGCCGGACACTGAATATGCAGCAGTTCGTTGATTTTCCGACACAGCAGCGTGGCGTTGTCATATTCGTCTTTGCAGCGATCCAGGATCAAACTGGAAGAGTAAAGCTGCGGGATCAGGCCGCGCTGCACGTAGCCTATCAGCGCCAGGAAGTGTTTACGCAGTGGGTTAACCAGATTTTCCGGCAGCGAAAATCCCAACACCTGCTCTACGCAGCCAATCAGCAGCGTCACGCGCTCTTCAATCTGGTCGCCATAGCGCGGCGGATGCGCCACGCTGTCGCGGCTGTAGAGACCGTATTCAAAAATCGAGCTGAGTTTATTTTTCAGGATCGCCAGCGTCTCCGCCGGGGGGACGTTACTGTTGCGCAAATTAACATATTCGCGCGTCAGGAAGCTGTAAAAGAGGTCGCTCTCTTCAATTTCCGCCCCGGTCGCCAGCGACGTCTTCAATGCGGGCAGCGTGCGCGCGTCTATATTTAGCCGCGCTTTACCGTCAAACAGAGTATCCACCAATAGACGCTGTTCCGGCGTCGGGTTAACCGACATCTCCGCCAGCCGCTTATCCAGCTGTAGCGTGTCGTTATGCTCGGTCATTCCCGATGCCCACGCCTGAGCGCAAAGAAACTGAATATCGCTTTTTAGCTGACCGATATTGCCTTCCAGGGGTTTATTCAGCAACCAGAGCAACAACGGTTTATCAATGCTGACCGTACGTTCTATTTTGCGGCTTTCCCGCTGTAAGAACCCCACGATCATTTCGATCTGTTCTTCAACGGAGCGCTGGCGAATGCCCGGCAAATCAATACATACCTGAATACGCCGCTGGAAAGTACGTAACAGCGCCGACCCGACCGGCTCGGTAGTGGCGCAAATCAGGCGTACCGAAATTGATCGCGGCTGGCTGCTCACGCCAAGCGGACGGTACTCGCCTTTATCCAGAATAGAGAACAGCTTTTCCTGCCCTTCATAAGACAGACGGTGCACCTCGTCCAGCAGCAGATAACCACCGTCCGCCTGCTCCACGAGGCCTGTTTTATGTTCATTCGCGCCGGTAAACGCCCCCTGCCGATGACCAAACAGATGCGAGGAGAGCAGTTCCGGGTTATGGGCGTATTCCGCGCAGTTAAAGTAGACCAGCGGCGGGATAGCGCCGCTCGCCTGTTCACAGGCGAAACGGTGCATCAGTTCCGCAAAAAAGGTTTTACCGACGCCGGACGGTCCGGTAAGCAGAACGTGTAAACCGTGCGGATAGAGCACCGCCGCACGGCCTTTTTCTACCGCATCGCGCAGGCTGCGATCGTAACCAATCAGGCTGGTAAACGGATCGTCGGGCGCGTAATGCTCTTCATGCGGCAGCACATCCGCCACCGACCGCACCTCGCGTTCAGACTCTTCCAGCTGACGTCCCAGCAACGTTTCCAGCGCCTGGCGATGCAAAAAATAGACCGGGCGGCCACGGCTTTTGATTGCCAGCCCGTCATTCCATAACTGATTGAGATCTTTGCTGACGGAGTTACGTGCCAGCCCAAGATTGAAACCTATCGCCTCCGCCGTAAACGCCGTCTCCTGCGCCAAATCGGCAAGGTATAGCCCGCGCGTCAGCCGTTCCAGCTCTCCCAGTACGATCTCAATACGTCTCATTACACTACCGCTTACGAAATAAAAGAGTAGTCAGAACATACACTATTCTGCCACGCAAGAAAGTGAAGGCGCAGCGAGAAACCGCCTTCCCACTTTTGCCTGACTTCAACGCCAACGGGTAGCACGCCCCGATGAGTGAACGTCGCACGGTCTACACTTACTCTTGAAAAAGTGCAAACCGATAAGGATACCGTTTATGAAACGAAAAACGCTTCTGCTTATTGCCGCGCTTGTCGCGCTACCTGGCGTCACGTATGCCGACTCTCCGTTTAGCTCACTCCAGTCGGTGCATGAAAAAAATACGATTTTAAAGGATTTGCGCAAAATGTGTACGCCCAAAGGCACGCTAACCGATGAAGCCTGGGAGAAAAAAATCATGGCGAGCGAGGGGAACCAGCAGCATATTCGGGAGGCGATGATCGCGATAGAGCGCAACAATCAGCATAACTACTGGCAGGCTCTCGGCAAGGTGGAATGCCCGGAGATGTAGCACCGCTTTTCCGCTTTTTGGTCGCGAAAATGCGGACTGTAACCGGTTTCTGTTCGCTAAAACCGCGTATTCTGGAGCAAATTTACGCGATCAAGGAGTACGACAATGCGATACCGTTTTCCCGATAACTTCTGGTGGGGCAGCGCCTGCTCAGCGTTGCAAACCGAAGGGGATAGTCTGAATGGCGGTAAAAGCCAGACCACGTGGGATGTGTGGTTCGAGCGCCAGCCGGGTCGTTTTCACCAGGGCGTCGGCCCAGCGGAAACCTCAACGTTCTATCGCCACTGGAAGCAAGACATCGCGCTACTGAAACAGTTAAAACATAACAGTTTTCGCACCTCACTAAGCTGGGCGCGGCTCATTCCAGACGGCGTAGGCGAGGTGAATCCACAAGCGGTGAGCTTCTACAATCACGTCATCGACGAGCTACTGGCGCAGGGCATCACGCCGTTTATTACGCTGTTCCATTTTGATATGCCGATGGTCATGCAGGAGAAAGGCGGCTGGGAAAATCGCGACGTCGTAGAGGCGTTTGGTCGGTACGCGCAAACGTGTTTTACCTTGTTTGGCGACCGCGTGAAGCACTGGTTTACCTTTAACGAGCCGATTGTGCCGGTGGAGGGCGGCTATTTGTACGACTTCCACTATCCCAATGTGGTGGATTTTAAACGTGCGGCCACCGTGGCGTACCATACCGTGCTGGCGCACTCGACCGCCGTGCGCGCCTGGCGCGCCGGGCGCTACGACGGTGAAATCGGCGTAGTGCTGAATCTGACGCCGTCCTACCCACGCTCGCAGCATCCCGCCGATGTGCAAGCCGCGCATCATGCGGATCTGTTATTCAACCGCAGTTTTCTTGACCCGGTATTAAAGGGAGAATACCCGGCGGACTTGGTGGCGCTGCTGAAAACCTATGACCAGTTGCCTGCCTGTCAGCCAGGCGACCGTCAGCTTATTGCCGACGGCAAAATCGATTTACTGGGGATTAACTATTATCAGCCGCGCCGCGTGAAATGCCGTGATACGGCGGTGAATCCGCAAGCGCCGTTTATGCCGGAGTGGTTATTTGACTATTACGACATGCCGGGGCGCAAGATGAACCCTTACCGCGGCTGGGAAATTTACGCGCCAGGAATTTACGACATCATTACCAACCTACGGGATAATTACGGCAATCCGCGCTGTTTTATCTCCGAAAACGGGATGGGCGTTGAGAACGAGCAGCGTTTTGTGCAAGCGGGACAGATTCACGATGATTACCGGATTGACTTTATCTCTGAGCATCTTAAATGGCTGCATAAAGGCATTAGCGAGGGCTGTCACTGTCTTGGCTACCACATGTGGACCTTTATCGATAACTGGTCATGGCTGAACGGCTATAAAAATCGCTATGGTTTTGTACAACTGGATTTAGCCACCCAAACGCGCACGGTGAAAAAAAGCGGAGAATGGTTTGCCGCCACCGCAGAGCATAACGGTTTTGATTAAGCATTTATTATTGCCGGATAACGACTAACGTCGTATCCGGCCTACAAATGGCAGCAATATCAACTCATTGGCGTAATACGGACTTTCGCCGCCACGACTAACGCCGTCAACAGCATCAGACCGCCGGAAAGCGCCAGCGGCGAAAGCAGCCCGAAATTGTCGAGCGCATAACCGCCCACCGCCGCGCCACAGGTATTTGCCAGTTGAATCACCGCGACCTGGATGGAACCGGCTTTTTCCGCCTGATCGGCAAGGGAACGAGTGATCCACGTTGACCATCCCACCGGCACCAGCGCAAACGCCAGTCCCCAGACAATCGCTATTGCCGCCGCCACGGTTTTGTCGCTTCCCCACACAATGAGCGTCAGCGCGCTCAGCGCCAGTAGCAGCGGCGCACCGGCCAGCGCCAGTTTTACCGAACGTTTCAGGACATAAGATGAGAAAGAAGTGCCAACGAAGCTGGCAATACCAAAGCTTAGCAACACCAGAGTCAGACCATCAACGTCAAAGCCCGCCAGATTCATATAGACCGGGCGAATATAGGTAAAGAAAGCGAACTGCCCGGCAAAAGACATAAAGATGGCGATCATCCCGGCCATCACGCCAGGGCGTTGCAACAGGCTAAACATATTCTGTTTCTGGTGAGAAGGTTCGCCCGGCAGCGACGGCAGTGATTTCACCACCCAGATGACGCACAGTACGCCCATCACCGCAGCGGCGTTAAAGACATTACGCCAGCCAATAATACCGCCCAAAAAACTGCCCAGCGGCGCGGCGATCACTAACGCGATGGAAACCGCGCCAAAAATCACCGACAGCGCTTTCGGCACGGTACGCGCGGGAACCAGTCGCATGGTCAGCGACGCCGACATCGCCCAGAATCCGCCCAGCGCCAACCCAAGACAGGCGCGGCCCAGCAATAGCAGCGTAAAGCTGTTGGCAAAGGAGACCATCAGACAAGAAGCCGTCAGCAAAACGGCGAACAGAATAACGATATAACGCCTGTCGGTCGCCTGAATAATCTGGGTAATGAACAGGCTGGAAAACATCGCGACAAACGCCGTAACGGTGACCGACTGACCGGCGACGCCCTCGGAGATCCCCAGATCCTGCGCCATCGGCGTCAACAGACTAACGGGCAAAAACTCAACGGTAATCAGGCAGGCGACACAAAACGCCACGGCAAAAACGGCTGACCAGTTAGGCCTGGCAACCCCATCAGCGCGGAATTTTTCTGCGATATTTTCATTCATTGTGGTTACCTGCGTCGTTTTAGTGCGGAAATCCACTCAGTGTAACATTACAAAATGTGATCTGATTAACGTTTTAGCAACTGACATTGTTGCGCTGCATTTTGCGAGGCTGGTCGAGCGTTGAGAATTATCTTCTCTCGCTGCGTGCAAAACCAAAAGGTAAGACATAGTGTATCACCTGGTGCTATACTTTAGATTACAGGATGTCAACCTGATGCGAATCTTCAAAACCAGGTGGTTTAACAGAGAAGCGAAGTCCCACACGATAAAAGACGACGAGTTAAGCGAGGCCATCAACGCCGTACTGCAAGGAAAAGCAGATAATCTCGGCGGCGGAGTTTATAAAAAACGTCTCAATCAAAACCGCGATCGCGCAATTGTGTTGGCAAAGGGAGGCGAACATTGGTTTTACACCTTCCTGTATGCCAAACAGGATATGGCCAACATTAGCTATCGCGAACTCGCGGGTTTCCGTGAGTTAGCAAAACACTATGCTTGCCTGACCGAAGATCAGATAACGGCACTCATTAATAACAAAGAACTGGTAGAGGTGCGCCATGTCAGCAAAAACTAAATTCAAAAGCCCTGCCTTTGAAGCGATTCATAGCGCGGCATCTGGATTATTTAGCGTGGATGCCATTCCCCAGGAGACAATGCGCAGTTTTGACACGGCCTGCTTAAGCAGCATCAAAGACCTGCAGCCACTTGAAATAAAAGCGTTACGAGAAGAACTCAACGTTAGCCAGTCGGTTTTCGCTCGGTACCTGAATACCAGCGTATCAACGGTTCAAAAGTGGGAAAGCGGCGCCAAGCGTCCCAGCGGGATGTCACTGAAACTACTTAATGTTGTCCAAAAACACGGGCTAAAGGTGCTGGTATGAGGGTTTTACCGATGGTCTGTTAAGACTAAGTCGGATGTCTGGGGGTGGGCAAATTCAGTGTGCCACTACAATGTTTTCATGGGGCGCGCCTAAACATTTAGAGTTGTCTATAGACAATCATGTACAACTTCGAGTTTATGATAAGAAATTTTGAGACAGGAGGTATGGCAAGGAGTCACAGTTTTAGTGTTCAAAACAAGATCACATTTCCGTGATATATGTCACAGAAATGATGAGCTACAAGTCTCTGACGTTTTGGCGTCGTTAGCGGTTATTCGGTACGTTACTTCTGTGGTTCACCCTTAGCAAATACGATGGCGGCTACGCTTTATTTGGCTAACGATGAATCGCGCCATCCGGCCGTTAATCGTGGCTCGCCGCCCTTGCCAGCCTCATTCATCTCGTCTTTTGTTAACGAGATAGTGAAGAGTATCAATGCAACCAGTGGACACCCTCTTCCGGCTGAAAAAAGGCGTTATAGCGCAGTTGAAACGCGTTGAACTCCTGCATATCGGGTTCCATTTCGCGCAAAAAGCCCAGCGCCAGCCGTACCTGTGTGTCGGTGATCGGCGCAGCTAAACGCGCTTTTTGCAGCAAGCGATGCCACCGCTGCAAATTCTGATCGCCGCCATCGACAATCACCATTTGCCAGATCAGTAACACCTGAGCGGCATTTTGCAAATGCGACTCATCAGGGCGATGCAGATACTGTAAAAATTCACCGCCCGCCGTTTTACCCATCTGATCAATCATCGATTCTATCGGCACTACATCAATATTCAGACGTTCGCTCAGGCGGCGAATCGCCCGGCGGGTATCCGATGTCAGTACCCGAAACCCCACAATAAACACCACCACAAACGTGGCCAGAATCAACCAAATCATGCGCACATCCGTCACCAAACAGGATGCCCATCATAACGGTAAATTTATAACTGTCGACGTTCTGGCCTGTCAGGATGTGATTTATTAACGCCTGTCTTCATTTACGCCAGACGCCGGATGTCCTGTCTGACGAACGCAAGGCATAAAAAAGCCCGGCGTTAAGCCGGGCAAAACGTTACCAAATGCACACATTTAAGCGATATTAACTTGCTGAATTTTTTTCTCACGGCGGATTTTGCGCTCTTCCATCACGGCGACCATCGCCATCAGGCAGATACAGCCGATCGCGGCGGCGTCCAGCGCGGCGAAGGTGCCCGCCCAGCCGGTCAGACCAAAAACGGGGGTGCCGTCGGCAATCATGCCCAGACCCAGCTTGGCAAAGCTATCGCCGATAAGATAAGCGAAGGTTCCTTTGATACCGTCCGCAGCGCCGATGGCTTTTTTCGGTACGAAACCGACTGCCGCCACGCCAATTAATAGCTGCGGCCCAAACACCAGGAAACCGAGCGCGAACAGCGAGGCCAGATAGACATACTGGTTGCTGGCGTGCTGGTAGACGCCGAGGGTGGCGATGATTAACGCCAGCGCCACACAGGCTACCAGCGCACGACGACCGTTCGCCAGGTCAGAGAGCCAGCCCCACAGCAACGTGCCGACCAGCGCGCCCACTTCAAACAAGGTAAAGCCCTGAATCGCCACCTCTTTAGAAAGTTTCAGTTCCTGGAAGGCGTAGACGGTTGACCACTGGTCGATACCAATACGTACCACATACAGGAAGATATTGGAGAAGCACAGCAGCCAGATCACTTTGTTTTTCAACACATATTCAACAAAGATCTGCCACTTGGTCATTTCGTTTTCTTCAGTCTCTTTGTCCTCTTCGCTGATCTCTTCGCCGAACAGTTCTTCAGCTTTGCCCAGACCGTAAGACTCTGGGGAGTCGCTGCCAAAACGCAGACCGATAAAGCCAACAATCAGCGCGATAATCGACGGGAAGATAAACATGCCGATGACGTGACCGTCGAACAGGTAGTTGGCGCCGAACAGCGCCACGCCTGCCGCGCCCGCGCCGCCGAGGTTGTGGGAGATATTCCAGAAGCCGAGAAAGGTGCCGCGTTTACGACGCGGAGTCCATTTAGTGATGGTCGAGTAGCTGCACGATCCGCCGGTACTCTGGAAGAAACCGCTCAGGGCATAGAAAGCGATCATCAGAAACAGGCTGGTTGACCCCGCGCCCATGCTGGCGCTGAAGCCGAGCATACAGATAGCGGAGAGGATCAACATAAACGGTAGAAACTGCTTGGTATTTTTACCGTCAGCGTAGTAGGAAACCAGCGTTTTCCCCACGCCGTAGGTGATCGAGAAGCCCAGGCCAATCATCCCCAGCTCGGTCATGCTCAACCCGTAGGTAGAAATCATGTCGTTCTGCGCGATGTTAAAGTTTTTGCGGATCAGGTACATGGTCAGGTAGCCGATAAAAACCACCAGATAGGACTGCATGAACGGCTTGAACCACATTTTACGCCGCACATCGAGCGGCAGATCCAGGGTCGGCTTGCGTACCTGGTTTAAGAAGGCCAGCATGGATTACTCCTGAGCTAATTTTTATACCTGCGAATGGCAGGCATTGTAAAAATCCACAGGAAAAGTGGCCTGCGACAGCGTCCAGGCAAAACCGGGAAAATTTCTTAGTTTTGCCCCATTCAGCGCAAAAAGGTGAGGTGCATCACGCTTCGCTGGTCTCGCGCGGGGCCTGAGCGTTCAGAAATGGCAGCAGCAATAGCGCGGAGATCCCCGCCGCGATGGCGATGACCGCAAAAAAACCGGTCCAGTGCCAGATCTCCAGCACTTTCGCTAACAGCCAGCCGGAAAGCGACGCGCCGAGATAGGCGAACAGGCCGACAAAGCCGGTGGCCGCGCCCGCCGCCTCTTTATGCGAGCACTCCGCCGCCGCCATGCCAATGAGCATCTGCGGGCCGAAGACAAAGAAACCGGTGGTGAAGAAACAGGCCGCCTGCATCACGTAGCTGGCGAACGGCATCAGCCACAGCGAACCCACAGAGAGCAAAATCCCGGCAGCGAAGATTAAATTCATCGGTCCGCGGTTGCCGTTGAAGAGTTTGTCCGAGCCCCAGCCCGCCACCAGCGCGCCGATAAATCCACCCAGCTCAAACATCGATACTGCCGTGTTGGCCGTGACCAAATCCACGCCCAGCGTCTCGGACATATACAGGTTGCCCCAGTCGTTGATCGCCGCGCGCACCACGTACACTAAGACATAACACAACGAAAGCAGCCAGATATAGGGATTCAACAGCACATATTTAGCGAGGATTTCTTTGCGACTTAGCCCCGCGCCCTCTTGCTGTTGGGCGACCTCCAGCGCATCGTGCCGCCAGTCGCCTACCGGCGGTAAACCAATCGCCTGCGGACGGTCGCGCAGCCGCCAGCAGAGGACCATGCCCACCCCGATGGCAAGCAATCCGGCCACCATCATTCCGACGCGCCAGCCATAATGCAGGGCGACAGCGGCCATGACGAGAGGGATCAGCGCCCCGCCGACATTATGCGCGGTGTTCCATAACGCCCACCAGCCGCCGCGCTCGGTACGCGAGTACCAGGCGGTCAGCAAACGGGCGCAAACCGGCGATCCAAACCCCTGGAAAAAGGCGTTCAATGCCCATAGCAGCGCAAAGGCCCACAGAGAGGTCGAGAAGCCGAACAGAATATTCACTACGCCGGTCGCAATCAGCCCGATGCCCATAAAATAGCGAGCGTTAGAGCGATCGCTAACAATGCCGGAGACAAATTTCGACACCCCGTAGGTGATGTAAAACAGCGTCGCCAGCAGGCCGATATCGCTGCGGGTCAGAATGCCGCAGGCAAGGATTTCCGGCGCGGCGGCGTTAAAGCTTTTACGGGTGAAATAGAACAGCGCGTAACCCAACCAAATGGTGATCAGGATATGCCGCCGCCAGTAGCGATAGCGGGCGTCAACCTCGTGCTTATCGGTGATGAGCGGCGCGTTGGCCGGGGCTTTTAAAAACGAAAGCATTATCCTTCCTTAAACGTAACGCTGGGGCAACGAGACGCTCACCCGCGTACCGTGGGTACAAGAGATGGTTAGCGTCCCGCCGAGCGCCGACACGCGTTCGCGCATTCCGGTCAGGCCGAAGCCCTGCTGGTGAGAGCCCGGCGGCAGGCCGCTGCCGTCATCCTCAATCACCAGCATCAGCCGCTCATCCTGCTGCCAGCCCTGGAGCGTCACCGCGCTGGCATTGGCATGTTTTACGATGTTATTCAGCCCTTCCTGACAGACGCGAAACAGCGTCACGCGCTGACTTTCACTCAGCGCCGTTTCGTCAATTCGCCAGTCGAGGTGACTGACAATACCGCGGCTTTCCAGCTCCATTTCGCGCAGCAGCGAACGGATGGCCTGCGCCAGCGTTAAGTCGTCTAGCTGGCGCGGGCGCAAGCGCCCCAGCAGGCGACGCACGGCGTCATACACGCCCAGCGAAAGCTGCTCGATAAGTTGCCCGCTCTGCTTCACGCCGCCGTTATCCGCCGCCAGTCGTTGCACAATGCCCGCCTGGGTTCGAATCGCGGTGATGGTCTGTCCGATGTCATCGTGCAGCTCACGCGCAACATCGCGCCGCACGCTCTCTTCGGTCTCCAGAAGACGCTCCGCCAGCCGATGGTTGCGCGCCAGCTCCTTTTGCAACGACTGGTTCAGCTCGCGCAGGCGCTGAATGCCCGCGCCAAGCAGTAGCCCGGTCAGGCTTTGCGCCAACAGCGAAAGTAATAAATCGACGGGATGATCGTGCCAGGTCTGGCTGGCGATCAACGCGATAGCGTTCATCAGTGTGGCAATGAGCGCGCCCTGCCAGCCATAATGCCAGGCGAGCGCGATAATCGGCAACGCCAGGCAGAACGGCGTGAAGCGCGAAAGTTCAGCAGGTAAACCCAGTTGCAGCCACAGACTGACGATAAACAGCAGCAGATACCAGATCAGATGCCGCCCGCGCCAGTTTACCGGCTGCGATACCAGCGATGGTCCCAGCGGCAGCCAGGTGGTGCTGGTGAGATAGTGCCAGAAAACCAGGCAGATGGGGGCCAGCGTCAGACCACCCGTGAGGGTCAGCAGTAGCGCGTTCCATGCCTCTTCCCCCTGCCCCAGCCAGGGCAGGGATTGCAGTAGCGCCGCGGCGGTGAGGGCCGCGCCCTGAAGCAATAACGTGCGCCAGTCGCGCTGATGGCGGTAACGCGAAGTCAGCGCCACGGGCAGTAGCGTCAACACACTACCGATCATCAAAAGCGGCAGATGGGCCAACGCAACTTCCTGCGCCAACCAGTACACCAGCAGCCACTCCGCGCCCAGCAATACTGGCCAGTATCCGCGCGGGCATTGCAGCATAAGTCCCAGGCGCAGGCCGAAGGGAAAGAGTAGCGCCGCCAGCTCCGGGCGCTCTACCAGATGCAGGCTGATACTCCACAGGCAGAACCACGCGGCGGAGAAGATAAAAAAGCAGGCAACAACGGTGATTAAACGGGAAAAAAAGGTGTTCATTACCAACCGTCAAACATGCGATGCGCCAGTTCAACGTCATTGCTGACGCCTAATTTTTCCAGCAGATTCGCGCGATGGACATGCACCGTTTTTGGCGACAGCCCCAGCTCGGCGGCAATCTCTTTTACCGCCATACCCTGGGCGAGTTTTTCCGCCACTTGACGCTCGCGTTTGGTCAGCGGATCTTGCCGACCCGCCGCCAGTTTCACGGCAATATCGGGGGTCAAATAGCAGCCGCCCGTCGCCACCGTATGCACCGCGGCGATCAGTTCATCCGGACTACAGCGTTTAGAGAGGAAACCGCGCGCGCCGGCGTTCAACGCCTGTTCCACCAGCGCCGGGCTATCGTGAACCGAGAGCATGATCGTCGCCATCCCTTTTGGCAGTTGGCTTAGCAGCTCCAGTCCGGAAATATCCGGCATCGAGATATCGCAGATACACACCTGTACGCCGCGCCCCGGCAAGCCTGCCAACGCTTCGCGCCCGGAACCAAATTCGGCGACCACCTGCAAATCAGGTTCCAGCCCCAGTAGCTGTGCAAAGCCGGAGCGGACGATAAGGTGGTCGTCGATAAGGGCAACGGTAATCATGGGTTCTGTCCTGATGGATAAAAAAAACGCGCTTACCTTAACGATAAGCGCGCGGGTGTTCAAGCCTTGAGCGGTCAGACAATGCCTGTCGTGACGGTGAACGTCCGGGTTTGCTGCGGCTCCAGTTGAAGCAAGGTTCCATTTCGCTGCGCCGCGAGAAAACCTTCAGGCCGACAGGTCGCGGGCAGGGCAAAGGCGGCTACCTGCTGATCGCCGTTATAAAGAATCCAGCGGGTCACGTAATTCAGCTCCGCACTGGCGAAACGTGTCACGAACGTGGTGCCATCCGGGGCGATCATACTGAATTCCGGGGTATCCGTGTACTTGTCCAGTTCATCGGCGAAGAACACGATTTCCGGGTCGTAAAAGCCAGGCTCGTTGAGCGTTGCCAGCGAGGCTTCACCCTGCAAAAGTCGTTGATTAAACGCCAGCCACTGCGCCGTGGGTTTGACATGCGCCGGCACCGACTCGCGTAGCTTCAGCGCGGTATCCGGGATATTCTGGCGGAACGTGGCGTTCGGCACATAGGCATAGTTCATGTGGCACATGTACTGTAGCGGCATGGCGACTGAAGCCAGGTTAGTCACGGTCATCTGAATATCAAACAGCGCGCTTGCTTTACGCATTACCACCGCAGGTTGCGCCTGATAATGATGACCGAACCCCATCACATACTCGTAGCGCCCGGTCACGCGCAGACTGTCGCCCTCTAACTCCAGCCAGGCGTCGTCCATGGCAGCGCAGGGCATCTCGCCGTGCAGCGGATGTGTATCTTCTGGTGACGGGCAGCCATTCGCCAATAGTCCGGAATGGAAAGCAAAGCAACCATACGTTGCCACTACTTCCGCAGCCGGCTTCGGCTGGCGGAACATGTTGCGCATAGTCAGATCATGACCGTCAAACTGCGCGTCCCAAATCATCTGCCCCATCCAGGGCAGAATCACCAGATGACCGCGGCTGTTTTGTATTTTCAGTCCTTCCACGCCGCTGGCGTAACGAAACGCCGTAACCGTAAAATCATCATTTTCCAGCAAGATACGCGGCTGCTCGCTAAAAAGCTCCCGCCATAATGTAATACGTGTTGTCATTGTCGATCTCCTCAGGACGCGGCGACTTCAGCCAGGTTGCCGCGCACTTTGCTTTCGCGCCAGAAGTAAACGCCAACGTAAACAAAGCACAGCATGGAAACCAGGAATGAGAGCTGTAGCGAGTGGAACATGTCCGCCACGTAGCCCTGAATCGCGGGAACCACCGCCGCGCCGACAATCGCCATCACGATCACCGCCCCCGCCATTTCGGTATGCTCGTTATCGACGGTATCGAGCGTTCCGGCATAAATGGTCGCCCAGCAGGGGCCAAACAGAACACTGACCAGCACCGCCACGTATACCGCGCTAAAGCTGGGCGCCAGCGCCACATAGGCCAGGAACAGCGCGCCGATCACAGAGTAAAGGATCAGGACTTTTTCCGGGTTAAAGCGTGTCATCAGAATGTTGGCGATAAACTTGCCGATAAAAAAGCAGGCGAAGCTGTAGACCATAAAGGTTGAGGCATCGCGCTCATTGATATCGCCTAACTCCAGCGCCAGACGGATAGTGAACGACCAGACCGCCACCTGCATTCCCACATACAGGAACTGCGCCACAATACCGCGACGGAAACGGGCGTTGCTGGCGAGATAGCGTAACGTATCCAGCGCCGAGGGGCGTTTATGACTCGCGGTTTGCGCGACTTTACAGGTCGGGAAACGCGTCAGCAGGAACAGTACCATCACCACTACCAGGACCATAATCATGTACTTATAGGGTTCCAGAGTGTTTTCCAGCATCAGCACCTTGAAGTTGTGGACTTGCTCGGCATTCATGCCCGCCATCTGTTTTTCCAGGCTTTCCCCTTCGGAAAAGACCAGATATTTACCCAATAAAATGCCTGCCGCCGCGCCGATCGGATAAAAGGTCTGGCTGATATTCAGCCGCAGCGTGGCGTAGGCTTTCGGCCCGATCATCGAACTGTAGGTATTCGCCGCCGTTTCCAGGAAACTCAGGCCAATCGCAATGGCGAAAATCGCCGCGAGGAACATGGTGTAGGTCGCCATGTGCGAAGCCGGGAAAAAGAGCGTACAGCCGACAATGTATAGCGTCAGGCCGATAAGTATCGCCACTTTATAACTGGTTTTTTTAATGACCAGCGAGGCCGGAATAGCAATTAAAAAATAACCGCCATAAAAGGCGCTTTGTACTAATGCCGAAGCAAAGTTGCTCAGCGAAAATACACTTTTAAATTGCGTAATCAGAATATCATTTAACGCGGCTGCGCATCCCCATAATGGGAATAAACAGGATAACAAAATAAACTGGAACAGAGGTGTCTTATTCAGATACCCGTCGGGCATCTGAACGATGTTTTTATCGTTCATAGTGCTACCTTTAACAGTGCAGGGTGATTGTTATTCGTTCAACGAAAGATACTCATTAAATTGCTCAATGCTTGGATAAGAGGATTGGGTGCCTTTCCCGGTGACGCTGAAAGCGGCAAAAAGGACGGCTTTTTTCATGGCGGCTTCCACATCCCCGCTCTGGACATAATAATGCGCGAAACAGCCGATAAAGGCATCGCCCGCGCCGCTGGTATCAACAGCGCTCACTCTAAACGCCGGGACATGGACTTCCTGGTCACGCGTCATCCACAGCGCGCCTTTCTCACCCATGGTGACGATAATATTGTTCAGCCCTTTATCCACCAGCGAACGTGCCGCTGCGCGAATATGGTCATAGGTATCCACTGGCATACCGGTTAATATTTCCAGCTCGGTTTCATTGGGTACAAAGAAATCGCATTTACAGGCATAAGACATATCTAATTCCCGTAATGCTGGCGCAGGGTTTAATAACACTTCAATCCCGTGTTTCTTGCCAAATTCTATTGCGTGATAAACCGTTTCAAGCTGAACTTCCAGTTGCAGAACAATAAGCTGGCATTTTTTTAAATCTTCCGCCGCGCGATCGATATCTTCCGGCGAGAGAAACTTGTTAGCGCCTTTGATGATCAGAATGCTGTTGCTGGAGTTGGCGTTGACGAAAATCGGCGCTACGCCGCTGCTGGTACACGGTACTTTTTCTACATACGTCGTATTGATCCCCCAGGATTCGAGATTACGAATGGTGTTGTCGGCAAAAATATCGTCGCCCACTTTGGTCAACATCAATACTTTTGAATTGAGCTTAGCGGCCGCCACGGCCTGGTTCGCCCCTTTTCCGCCGCAGCCGATTTTAAACGCCGGCGCTTCCAGAGTTTCCCCTTCTTTGGGCATCTGGTTGGTGTAGGTGATAAGGTCCACCATGTTAGAGCCAATAACCGCGATATCCATTTTACTCCCTCTCAGAAATCGTCACACGACAATGATATTAAAATAACATTATCATGTTACTTCCGTATCATTTGTGACTATGATCGCGATTAGAGGATCATTTTGCCATTTACTGCGTGAACAATCCCTGGCGGAACAAATCATTTTTAGGGTTACAATTTACTGAAAATTAACTATTTATTGTTATAAAACGCGAATAAACCCACTTTTATTTCCTGACGGCCGGACGTATAGTAGTGCCACACTGTAATGTTCTCAGAAACACATAAATGTTACTGATGGAACATAACAACATGATTTGCGGAGAGGGTGAATGGAGACCAA
Organism: Salmonella sp. NW722; assembly: GCF_051702785.1. Classification (NCBI taxonomy): domain Bacteria; kingdom Pseudomonadati; phylum Pseudomonadota; class Gammaproteobacteria; order Enterobacterales; family Enterobacteriaceae; genus Salmonella; species Salmonella sp. NW722. The sequence goes on along the minus strand of NZ_JAMMIN010000006.1, from coordinate 17,519 downwards.
GCAAAAAGAACGTATCCGACGCTTGATGGAGTTACTGAAAAAGACCGATCGAATCCATCTGAAAGACGCCGCGCGGATGCTGGAAGTTTCGGTGATGACCATTCGCCGCGATCTCAGCCAGGATGATGACCCTTTACCGCTGACGCTGCTCGGCGGCTATATCGTCATGGTAAATAAGCCTACGTCTTCAACCAATATGCCGCTGCCGGCGAAAAAGACGCATCATCGGGACGACCTTCCCGTTGCGATCCTGGCCGCCGGCCTGGTGCGTGAAAACGATTTGGTTTTTTTTGATAACGGTCCGGAAATGCCATTAGTTATCAGCATGATACCGGATGATATTACCTTTACCGGGATTTGCTACTCGCATCGGGTATTTATCGCGCTGAATGAAAAGCCTAATGCCACGGCGATTTTGTGCGGCGGCACCTATCGGGCCAAGAGCGATGCCTTTTATGATGCCAATAATCCTTCGGCGCTGGATTCGCTCAATCCGCGCAAAGTGTTTATTTCCGCCAGCGGCGTACATGAACATTTTGGCGTGAGCTGGTTTAACCCGGATGATCTTGCCGCCAAACGTAAAGCGATGGAGCGCGGTCTGCGCAAAATTTTGCTGGCGCGTCACGCCCTGTTTGATGAGGTCGCGCCTGCCAGCATTGGTCCGCTTTCTGCCTTTGATGTCCTGATTAGCGATCGCCCATTACCGACAGATTATGCCGTTCACTGTCGGAATGGTTCCGTCAAAGTCATCACGCCTGATTCGGAAAGTGAATAACTTACTCAAAAAAGACGGCAATTTTATTGAACATGGTGGGATCGGACTGGTTTCGTACCACCTTCGCCACGTCTTCCAGTTTATCGATCTGACTGATCATCTGTTCAAGCCGCTGATCGTCATTGACCAGAAGCCAGATGCGGCTCTGATCGCTACCCTGAATCGGTAAACAGAGAATACCCTCAACGTTGAAAGCGCGTCGGGCGAACAGCCCGCAGACGTGGGTCATCACGCCAGGGTGGTTGCGAACGGTCAGCTCCAGAATAACGTTATCATGTGATTGTTTCTGCATGGCTTATTCCCCCACCATCTCTGTATTTGCCGCGCCCGGCGGCACCATCGGATACACTTTTTCTTCTGCACCAATGCGCACATGGATCAACGCCGGTCCAGGACGACGAATGATAGCCTGCAACGCCGCCTGCGGATCGGCTTCGTTATTCAAATCACAGGTATCCAGACCAAACCCGGCGGCAATCTGCATAAAGTTGATGCTTCCCGGATAGGTCGCCGCAAAAACGCCCTGTTTATAGAACAGACTCTGTTGCTGATGTACCAGTCCCAGCGCGTCGTTATTCATCAGGATAATTTTCACATCCAACTGGTTTTCACTGGCGGTAGCTATCTCCTGAATATTCATCATCAAACTACCGTCGCCGGAAAAACACAGCACCTTGTTGCCCGGATTCGCCAGCGCCGCGCCAATCGCCGCGGGCAGACCAAACCCCATGGTGCCCAGCCCGCCGGAAGTCAGCCACTGACGCGGACGGTTGAGCGGATAAGCCTGCGCGGTCCACATCTGATGCTGACCTACGTCAGTGGTAATAATCGCGTTGTCGTCCACACAGGCGGCGACCGCGTTAATCAGCCCATAGTGACTAAGCGGGTTATTTTCCTGGGGAATACTGCAAGGGAATTCTTGCTGCAAGTCCGCCACCAACTGATGCCATACTTCCCGCGGCTGTGCCTCGATATGGGGAATTAACTGTGCCAGTACATCATCGACATCCGCCTGAATAGCCACATGCGGCTGCTTTATTTTGCCTAACTCGGCGCGATCGATATCCACATGGATGATTTTGGCGTTCGGACAAAACTGCTCCGTTTTGCCAATCGCCCGGTCATCAAAACGCGCGCCCAGAACAATCAGTAAATCGGCCTCTTGCAGAATAAAATTGGTACTGCGCGCGCCGTGCATCCCCAGCATTCCTAACGACAGCGGATGCGCCTTAGGCAGCATTCCCAGCGCCATTAAGGTCATTGTCGTCGGCAGTTGCGCTTTTTCCGCCAGTTCGCGCACGCGTGTCGGCGCATTGATCACGCCGCCGCCCAGATACAGCACCGGACGCTTCGCCGCGTTAATCATTGCGGCGGCCTCGCGGATACTCTCCGCGCTAAACTCCGGCGGGGGTGATTTTTCCGCCGGCGACGGCAACGCATCCAGCTCAATTGTCGCCGTCTGCACATCTTTAGGAACGTCTATCCACACCGGGCCGGGACGCCCCGACTGCGCCAGACGAAAAGCATCGCTCATCACCTGAGGCAACTCATTGATATTTCTGACCAGATAGTTGTGCTTGGTGATGGGGATAGAGATACCGTAGGTATCCACTTCCTGAAACGCGTCAGTACCGATCATGGACGCCGGAACCTGCCCGGTAATACAGATTAACGGAATGGAATCCAGGCGCGCATCGGCAATGGCCGTGACCAGATTGGTCGCGCCCGGCCCGCTACAGGCCATACAAACAGCAGGTTTACCCTCCGTCCGCGCCATCCCCTGCGCAATAAACCCCGCGCCTTGTTCATGGCGCGCCAGAATATGACGGATTTGCGTGCTTTGGCTTAACGCGTCGTAAACGGGGAGGATCGAACCGCCGGGAATGCCGGTGACGATACGAATCCCCTGACGCTCCAGAAAATGAACAATAAATTCCGCGCCCGTAAAGCGCTGAGGTGTAGATGTTGTGCCCGAACTTGCCATGCTCCATTCCTTTTATTCTGAGCCGACGTTCCGGGAAGGTGTCTTAAACAAAAAACCCCGCCCGGTTTGCGCCGGCGGGGTTTTGGAATCGTGTGTGTTCCGGACCCTACGGCGCATTGCCGACGACGACCACCACACGCACGACGACCACTGCGCGAGATGGCGCAGTTGTTAGTAGGGTCGCGTTCAGCATGGAAGGGTTCATTAGGGGCCTTGTCTGTTTGTTATTAACACGTTTTATACAAGCACAGCGCTTTCAGCATGACAACGGAAAAATTTTCATCTGCACAAAAATGCGTCAGCGATCACATTTTTCTACGAATTTACACGCTTTGAGTATAGGCGTGATAAGCGTAGCGCCCTCCGGTAATCGCCGGGATTGATGATCACGCATTTCACAATGCCGGAAAACAAAAAACCTCGCCGAAGCGAGGTTCTTACAGCGTAATGCGGGTGGTAGCCGCGAAGCACACTGTGTTATGTCAACAGCAGAAGTATACGCGTTCTGTGCAGAACGCGCAATTTCGGCGCGAATTTTGATGAATTTGAGTATGGATCAGAAGCTCCGTTCTGTCTATAAATTACTGTTCATTTATACAGTACTTAACTATAATGTCTTTGACACAATGTGTTATGCGGGGGCCGCATCGTAAACCGGCGCAACGAAGTCCTGGCTGAAACGGGTGGTGCCGTCAGCGCCTTAACCCCCTCGTGAGCACACTGTGTTATGTCAACACGCACACTATTCCTCGCAAAAGGGATCGCGTGCGCAACAGCTGGCAACAGGCAGCGGAAAGGTACGTCGGCTGGCAGTGCTCCTTAACCACAGGAGACGCGTATGAGCGTAGTGGATATCACCATTCTTATCCTGAAACTCATTGTTGCAGCACTGCAACTGCTTGATGCTGTTCTGAAATACCTTAAGTAATTCAGATTCAAGCCGCACCGAAGGGGAGCGGGCAACCGCTCCCCTTTCACCTTATCCGCTGGTCTTTCGCTTCCCGGGTATGTTACGTTTTTATGACACCCTCAACGACGCCTGACGCTATGACCCTTTCCGTTTTCTGCATTTTGCTGTTCGCCGCGCTGCTACATGCCAGCTGGAACGCCATTGTCAAAGCGGGAAACGATAAGCTCTACGCCGCGATCGGCGTCAGCGGTTCCGCGGCGGTCATGGCATTGATCCTTTTGCCCTTCTCGCCGCAGCCAGCTCACGCCAGTATCCCTTTTTTAGCGGCCTCTACCGCGCTCCAGGTGGTGTATACCGTCCTGGTGGCGAAAACCTATCAGGTCTCGGACATGAGCCAGACCTATCCTCTTATGCGCGGCACCGCGCCGCTGCTGGTGGCGCTCATTAGCGTTCTGTTTCTTGGCGACAGCCTGTCGTCGATGGCCTGGGTCGGCATCGCAGTGATCTGCATGGCGATACTTGGGATGGCCTGTAATGGCCGCGCCAGCTCTCAACGTGGTGTCGTGCTGGCATTAACTAACGCTTGTTTTATTGCCGGATATACGCTGGTGGACGGGACCGGCGTAAGACTCTCCGAAACGGCGCTGGGCTATACGCTATGGTCATTTTTTCTCAACGGCGCCTGCCTGTTAACCTGGGCGATGATTGCGCGGCGGCGGGAAGCGTCGCGTTATCTGGCGCAACAGTGGAAAAAAAGCATTTTTGGCGGGATTGGCACTATGGGATCTTATGGGCTGGCGCTATGGGCCATGACCCAGGCGCCGCTGGCGGTGGTCGCCGCGCTGCGTGAGACATCGATTTTATTCGGCGCGCTGATAGCCTGGCTGTTGCTTAAAGAGAAAGTGGCCGGGCTACGTCTGGTGGCGGCAGGCGGGATTGCCCTCGGGGCGATTTTACTCCGTCTGTCATGATTGCCCAATAACAGCCGCAGACGTAACACATTCTCGGCAACATTTGTTGCCGCTTTTGTTTACATATCCTGCCGTTCCTTCGTCTGCCATTGCTGGTTGCTGTCTGGCCTTCTTTTTCTGGTGTGATAGATTCCTCTCGCATTTATGGGAATGCGCAGCAAGTTATTCTTATTTTTTCTTTTTTTGAAAAGTAATCAGCGAAATGAAAAGGCAGAGAAACGTCAATTTGTTGTTGATGTTGGTATTACTGGTGGCCGTAGGGCAGATGGCGCAAACCATTTATATTCCCGCCATCGCCGATATGGCACAAGCGCTAAACGTCCGGGAAGGCGCCGTCCAGAGCGTAATGGCTGCTTACCTCCTGACCTACGGCGTCTCGCAACTGTTTTACGGCCCGCTTTCCGACCGGGTTGGGCGCCGCCCGGTAATCCTCGTCGGCATGTCTATTTTTATGGTAGCGACTCTGTTCGCCATGACCACGCATAGTTTGACGGTGTTGATTGCCGCCAGCGCCATGCAAGGGATGGGAACCGGCGTTGGCGGAGTAATGGCGAGAACGCTCCCGCGCGATCTGTATGAAGGAACGCAACTTCGTCACGCCAATAGCCTGTTAAATATGGGGATTCTGGTCAGCCCGCTGTTAGCGCCGCTGATTGGCGGTCTGCTGGATACCCTATGGAACTGGCGCGCGTGTTACGCTTTCCTGCTGGTGCTTTGCGCTGGCGTCACCTTCAGCATGGCGCGCTGGATGCCGGAAACCCGCCCCGCCGGCGCGCCGCGCACACGGCTGATCGCCAGCTATAAGACGCTGTTTGGCAACGGCGCATTTAACTGTTACCTGCTGATGCTAATCGGCGGGCTGGCTGGCATTGCGGTCTTTGAAGCCTGTTCCGGCGTGCTGATGGGGGCAGTATTAGGTCTCAGCAGTATGGTGGTAAGCATTCTGTTTATTCTGCCGATTCCGGCGGCGTTCTTCGGCGCCTGGTTTGCCGGACGCCCGAATAAACGCTTCTCAACCCTGATGTGGCAGTCAGTTATTTGCTGTCTGCTGGCAGGCCTTATGATGTGGATTCCCGGCTGGTTTGGCGTGATGAACGTCTGGACGCTACTCATCCCCGCTGCGCTGTTTTTCTTCGGTGCCGGGATGTTATTTCCACTGGCCACCAGCGGCGCGATGGAGCCGTTTCCGTTCCTTGCAGGCACCGCTGGCGCGCTGGTCGGCGGGCTGCAAAATATTGGTTCCGGCGTACTGGCGTGGCTTTCGGCAATGTTGCCGCAAACCGGTCAGGGCAGTCTGGGATTGTTGATGACCCTTATGGGATTGCTGATCCTGGCGTGCTGGCTGCCGCTGGCGTCACGGATATCGCATCAGGGACAGACGGTTTAACGTTCCCCTCGCCCGGCTTTTTGCCGGGCGTTTCACATTCCGGCGCGATCATCGCATTGAGCAGGGGCTCCTGCGCCGGACGCCACGCTCCTTCTTCGCCGTCATAAAACTGTGTGTCCGCGTTTATCGCATACGGGATATGCGCTTTTTTCAGCTCGCAGGCCATAAAACGGGCAAACGCGAACTGTGAAGCGACCGGCGTCATTTTTATCGACTCTCCCGGCGCCCATCCGCCCACCCAGCTTGCATGGCCAGTCTTATGCTGCCAGCGAACCGCAGCGTTGATCCGTGCCCGAATCGCCGCTTTTTCCGCCGCCGTGCCTGATGTCCACGGATATTTACCGCCGCTTTTCAGGGGGCCCCACGGAAAGATGTGCCACTCCGCCAGTACATAGTTCTGGCTTTGCGCCGGCAGTTTAAGCGCCGACAAATCCTCCGGCGCGGCGCGCATTCGGGGGGCAACGAAAATCATCCGCTGTGGGTCAATGGCGTGAATCAGGCGGATGGTTTTGTCATATACGCGATTCAGCGACGCCATATTATGATTGAGTTTGTCGGCAGGCTCATAAATGAGATCGAACCCCAGAAGCGGGGATGTCTGGCCAAAATAGCGCGCAACCACGCTCCACCAGTTGATCAGCTCCTTTTCATGGCTGGCGCTGGGATCGGTTTTATACGCATCCGCCTGATAGGCAATAATGGGTATGACGCCATAGTATTCGCAGGCCTCTACCAGCTTACGCAAATGGATGAGGCGCGCTTCCGTCGGCGCGCCTGCCACACGAATACGGACATGCGTTAACCCTTTTGCCTTAAAATCCCGCACGACCAGCGGATCAAACTCGCGGATACCCCGTTCCGTTCGCGCCCAGTCAACATCCATCCCAACGCCAAGCTGCTGCGCATAGCGCGCCGCCGTCAAAGGCATCGGTTTCGCATAGACGACCGCGCTGGTCAGCATGAGAGAGGCAATAAGCGGTTTAAACACGACGCCCCCTAAAATTTTTACCACGGTGATAGCACGTATTTAGCATATTCACTCCCGGCAGGTGTAGCGACAAAGCGTAATAAATCTTCACACCTGTTCCTGCAACCAGCGAATAAATGCCTCGATTTTCGGCCACTGCCTGCCAGGCAGAGTGGTGACATAATAATGCTGATGACATTTCAGCCTCATGTCACCAAAAGGCGCAATCAGTTCTCCGCTGTCGAGACGCTTTTGCACCAGCCGTTTACGCCCCATCGCCACGCCAATGTGGTTCATCGCGGCAATCACCGCTAAATCAGAACGATCGAAGCCAATGCCGGATGAATCCGGCAAATTTACTGCAAAATGCTGCGCCCAACTGTGCCACTCATCGGTGCCCGAATCGTTACTCCACGCCTGTCTGTCGTGTAAGAGCGTACAGTGCCGTAGGTTATTCAGGTTGTCCTGCAAGGCGAAACGACGGGCATAATCCGGGCTGCAAACGGGCAAAATCGCCTCATCCATTAAAAAATGGTGCGTGAGCTGCGCCGACGGCGCATCGTCAAAATAGATAGCCAGGTCAATGCCGGCACGCTGTAGGTTAACGTTATCGTTGCCGGTCAGCATAGTGAGAGAAATTGACGGATAGCGACGGGTAAAGTCCCCCAGCGCGGGTACCAGCCAGCACTGGGCGATAGAGGGACGGGAATACACGGTCAACGTGCCGGACAGTTCCTGATTTTTGATATCGAGGATTTCCTGATTCAACGTATCCAGCGACGATTTCAGCGCCCAGAATACCCGTTTGCCTTCATGGGTAAGCTCCACTTTACGGTGAGAGCGGACAAATAGCTGGATTCCCAACTCGGCTTCCAGTTGATTGATACGATGGCTTACCGCACTTGGGCTTAACGACAGCTCATCTGCCGCCAGAGCAAAGGACTGGTGTCTGGCCGCGACTTCAAAAGTATAGAGTTTGGATAACTGCCAGCCGTTGAGTAAGCGGTTTCGGGTATCGCGAAGGGGTTCCATGGCAACCTCAGTCATCTTTTAATTTCCCGAAGTGTAAAAAAACACGCTGAAAAAATCCGCACATAGATGAATCAAAATGAACCATATCGCAAAATAAAGGCAATATTAGATGGAAATCACATAGTTGATTCAATTTACATCATGTGAATGGCAAATTATATCGTTTGTCAGGGGGTGCTGTTTTTCTGTCCAATAAGAACAGATTAATCACAGGGTAGGTGAGATATGCACGCTCAAATCTGGGTAGTGAGCACGCTGCTGATCAGCATCGTGTTAATCGTATTGACCATCGTGAAGTTTAAATTCCACCCCTTCCTGGCGTTACTGCTCGCCAGTTTCTTTGTCGGCGCGATGATGGGCATGGGGCCGCTGGAGATGGTCACGGCGATAGAAAACGGAATAGGCGGTACGCTCGGTTTTCTGGCCGCCGTTATCGGTCTTGGCACCATCCTCGGCAAAATGATGGAGGTTTCCGGCGCGGCGGAACGCATCGGGCTTACGCTCCAGCGCTGCCGCTGGCTCTCTGCTGACGTGATCATGGTACTGGTGGGGCTGATTTGCGGTATCACGTTGTTCGTGGAAGTGGGCGTCGTGTTGCTCATCCCACTGGCGTTTTCTATCGCTAAAAAGACCCATACCTCGCTGCTGAAGCTGGCCATTCCGCTGTGTACCGCGCTGATGGCCGTCCATTGCGTGGTACCGCCGCATCCGGCTGCGCTGTTTGTCGCAAATAAACTGGGGGCGGATATCGGCTCGGTGATTGTCTACGGTCTGCTGGTCGGACTGATGGCATCATTGGTCGGCGGTCCGCTGTTCTTAAAGTTTCTGGGTAATCGTCTGCCGTTCAAGCCCGTACCGACAGAGTTTGCGGATCTTGAAGTGCGCGCCGAAAACACCCTGCCATCGCTGGGCGCAACGCTGTTTACCGTTCTGTTGCCGATTGGCCTGATGCTGGTGAAAACCGTCGCTGAACTGAATATGGCGAAAGACGGCACGTTGTATACGCTGCTGGAGTTTATCGGTAATCCGATCACCGCGATGTTTATCGCTGTCTTTGTGGCGTATTACATACTCGGTCTGCGCCAGCATATGGGTATGAGCGCGCTACTTACCCACACCGAAAACGGCTTTGGCGCCATTGCGAACATCCTGCTGATTATCGGCGCGGGCGGCGCGTTCAACGCCATTCTCAAAAGTAGCGGGCTGGCGGACACGCTGGCGGTGATCCTCTCAAATATGCATATGCACCCGATTCTGCTGGCGTGGCTGGTAGCGCTGATTCTGCACGCGGCGGTCGGCTCTGCGACGGTGGCGATGATGGGCGCCACGGCGATTGTTGCGCCCATGCTGCCGCTCTATCCTGACGTCAGCCCGGAGATCATTGCGATTGCCATTGGTTCCGGCGCCATTGGCTGCACGATCGTGACCGATTCCCTGTTCTGGCTGGTCAAGCAGTATTGCGGCGCTACGCTGAATGAAACGTTTAAATACTATACGACGGCCACGTTTATCGCATCTGTCGTTGCACTGGCTGGCACATTCCTGCTTTCCTTTATCATCTGATCGTAAAGAGACGTACTATGGAAAACATACAAAAGCTCATCGCCCGGTATCCTTTGGTCGAGGATCTGGTCGCCCTCAAAGAAACCACCTGGTTTAACCCGGGCGCCACCTCTCTTGCACAAGGTCTACCGTATGTCGGCCTGACGGAGCAGGACGTAAACGCCGCCCATGACCGTCTGGCGCGCTTTGCGCCGTATCTGGCGAAAGCGTTTCCGCAAACCGCTGCCGCTGGCGGCATGATCGAATCTGACGTGGTCGCTATTCCGGCCATGCAAAAGCGGCTGGAAAAAGAGTATGGGCAAACGATCGACGGTGAAATGCTGTTAAAAAAAGACAGTCACCTGGCAATCTCTGGTTCCATTAAAGCGCGCGGCGGCATCTACGAGGTGCTAACGCACGCGGAAAAACTGGCGCTGGAGGCGGGTCTGTTAACCACCGACGATGACTATAGCGTGTTGCTTTCGCCGGAATTTAAACAATTCTTCAGCCAGTACAGTATCGCCGTCGGTTCAACCGGCAATCTGGGGCTATCGATCGGTATCATGAGCGCCTGCATCGGTTTTAAAGTGACGGTACATATGTCTGCCGACGCCCGCGCCTGGAAAAAAGCGAAGCTGCGTAGCCACGGCGTGACGGTCGTGGAATACGAAGATGATTACGGCGTGGCGGTTGAGCAGGGCCGAAAAGCAGCACAATCCGATCCAAACTGTTTCTTTATCGACGATGAAAACTCCCGCACGCTATTTCTGGGCTATGCGGTAGCGGGCCAGCGCCTGAAAGCGCAATTCGCGCAACAGGGACGCGTCGTTGACGCCAGCCACCCACTGTTTGTTTATCTGCCGTGCGGCGTTGGCGGCGGCCCTGGCGGCGTCGCCTTTGGCCTGAAACTGGCGTTTGGCGACAACGTCCACTGTTTCTTTGCCGAACCGACCCATTCACCCTGCATGTTACTCGGCGTTTATACCGGTCTGCACGATGCCATCTCAGTACAAGATATCGGTATTGATAACCTGACGGCGGCTGACGGCCTGGCGGTAGGTCGCGCTTCAGGCTTTGTTGGTCGGGCAATGGAGCGTCTGCTTGACGGCCTCTATACCTTAGACGATCAAACAATGTATGACATGCTGGGCTGGCTGGCGCAGGAGGAAGGAATTCGACTGGAGCCATCAGCTCTGGCAGGGATGGCCGGGCCACAGCGCATTTGCGCCGCCACCGAGTATCAGCAAAGGCATGGATTCAGTCAGACGCAGCTCGGCAACGCGACGCATCTGGTATGGGCAACCGGGGGCGGCATGGTGCCGGAGGATGAAATGGAACAATACCTGGCAAAAGGACGCTAATACTCGCTCAGAGCCGGAAAGACGGCAGCGCCATCCGGCACGCCATCGCCTGATGGCGCTACGCTTATCAGGCTTACGACGCTAACGCAGCATCGCCATCAACTCCTCCGGCGAGCGATGCTGTTTCAGTAAATCCCGCATCACCCGCATATGCGGCGAGGAGTAGTTAAAAAAGGTCTGGTAGCCCTCGCAAAGCCGGTTTTTCCCCTGGCTATCCCGATGCTCAGGGCATCCGCCGCCGCAAAATCGTAATAAAGAGCACTTCTGACATTCAGCGCTTAGCGGCGCCTTGTCCGGCGTTTTAGCACCATTCCTGCCGCCGCACCACTGCTGTAGCGTCTCATCAAAAAGGCGAACCGAGATACGCTGAATATCTTCACGTACCCAAATATCAAATACGCTATTTAAAAACCGCCCCCAGTCTGCTGAACACAATGAATCCTCGGTCAACATTCCGTTCCGGTCATGTTCCAACAATGGGATAAAATGGACATTGCGAATGCCGAGCCGTTGTAAGTTACGGTACAGTTGCTGAGGGCGCTGGCTATTCTGGCGATTTACGACGACCTGAATCTGGTCATCACTCACGACAATGTCCTGACGTCCTGTCATATAAAATTCCCGATAAATGCAATAAGTTGGCGAATATGGGTAACAGCAAACAGGATTGCGAGCGACAACACCGCGAGGGAGATCAAAAATTTGTCACGCACGACATGAGTTTCGGAAAAATCGCTATGCGCGACATCCATCAAATTACGACTCAGGGTATAACGCCAAAGAATCACCGCCACTATCGCCAGAACGCTGATTGACACCCAGAACAAGAACCCCGCCTGATGCCAGTGGTGCCTGACGGCTAACGCCATTAACGCCCCGTATCCCAGCAGCGTGCGAAACCAGGCCAGCGACGTACGCTCCGGTTGCAGTCCCGGATCGTTCTGCCGACGGGCTTTACGACTATCCGGCATACAGTACCAGCCCCATCACTATCACCGCGACAATCATCAAAATAACGCTGATGATCAACAGGCTATGGGTATAAGGCAAATCCTCTTTCAGGCGCATCGCTTTTTCATTACGTAACCAGCGTAGATAGCCATAAATCGCCAGGCCGCCCGCAAACAGACACAACAGTAGCGCCAGCAGTTCACGGATCACCGGCGTGGCAAAATCCGGGGCGAGCTGATCAAGACCGACGCCTGCCGCCAGAAATCCCAGCGAGGTGCGAATCCACGCCAGAAAGGTGCGCTCATTTGCCAGTGAGAAGCGATAATCCGGCGCTTCTCCGAGGCGGGAAATCTTCATGACGACTCCTTTTACGTTCTTATGTATTCCCGTTCGTTTTCAGAATACCACTCACGTTGTTGCTGATATGCTTCACATTATCCCGCAGCAAGGGAATCTTATTGCAAAATAACTGTAGTTCACTGGTGACTCGTTTCGGCGCAACCGCGCTCATTGCCGCTATTTTTCATTTCAGTTACGACCTTTTTCAACGCCACCGCCAGGAAAGGCATTATTGCCGAATTAAAAGCTGAAAAACCACCCGTCGCGACGAAAAAAAAGGCGATGAAGATTGATAACTAACTGAAAAAATTGGAATTATGCTCGTTGCCATTACGCTGATTAGCGCGTTCATTGAGGAAGAAGATAAGAAGAAGAGCAGAAGTGTGACCGGTGCGGCGCGCGTTATCCAGCCTGGATTTAACACAGTGCATAGGCCGGATAAGCAACGCGCCATCAGGCGCTAACCCATTCCCCAAAAAATCACCGCCAGCAGTTGTGGCGTGATAATACGCAGGAACATCACTAACGGATAGACGGTCGCGTAAGAGAGCGCCGCCGCGCCGCTGGTGGCATGAAGATTGTTGGCAAATGCCAGCGCTGGCGGATCGGTCATCGAACCGGCCAGCATCCCGCACAGCGTCAGATAGTTCATTTTGGCAAAAATCCGCGCCAGCAAACCGACGGTAATCAGCGGAATAGCGGTGATGAAAATACCGTAGCCAATCCAGCTTAATCCTTCGCCCTGCGTCAGCGTATCGACAAAATCGCCGCCGGATTTCAGCCCAACGACCGCCAGAAACAAAACGATGCCTAACTCACGCAGCGCGAGGTTGGCGCTCGGCGGCATAAACCAGTACAGCTTACCGATGCTGCCGATACGCCCCAAAATTAGCGCCATGATCAGCGGCCCGCCGGCCAGCCCCAGTTTTAACGCGACCGGGAATCCCGGCACAAACAACGGGATTGACCCAAGCAGAACCCCTAATCCGATGCCGATAAACACCGGCAGCATCTGCACCTGCTGGAGTTTTTGCTGCGCGTTGCCGACCACATTGGCTACCGCATCAATCGAGGCAGGACGCCCCACCAGATTGAGAATGTCGCCAAACTGCAGGCTGGCGTCGCTACTGGCGACCAGCTCAACGCCCGCGCGGTTAAGGCGGGAGATAACCACGTCATAACGCTCTTTAAAGTGCAAATCGCGGATACGTTTGCCGAGCACTTTTTCGTTGGTGACGACCACACGCTCGACACGTAAATCCGTGCCGCGCGTCGACAACGAGGTGTCCACTTCCTTACCGATCACCAGTTGCGCGTTATGCAGGTCGGTAGATTGGCCGACGAGGTGCAGCAGGTCGCCTGCCTGGATAATCGTCCCCGTCGACGGCACCATCAGCGTGTCGTCGCGTTTCAGGCGTGAGCAAATGATTTTATCGCTGTTCAGGATCGGCACATCCTGAATAGCCATATTATTGAGGTTCGGATTCTCGACACGGATATTCATTGTTTGAATTAATGAATGACCGTTAGCGAGAGAGGATTCGTGCTTCTGCGCTTCCGCCTCGACGTTAACGCGAAAAATCAGCCGCATCAGCCACATGGTGAGCAAAATACCGCAGATGCCAAACGGATACGCCATCGCATAGCTCATCCCCATCTGATCCACCAGCTCCACTGGCGTTCCCAGATCGCGCAGGATTTGCTGACCCGCCCCTAACGCAGGCGTATTGGTGACTGCGCCGGAGAAAATCCCCAGCACCACCGGCAGCGGAATAGCGAAAATTTTATGCAGAATCGCGGTGACCAACCCGCCCATAATCACAATCAGAATGGCAAACAGATTGAGGCGCAGCCCGGAAACGCGCAGCGAGGCGAAAAAACCCGGCCCCACCTGTATGCCGATGGTATAAACAAAAAGGATCAGGCCGAATTCCTGGATAAAGTGCAGCATATCGCCGCTCAGCGTCACCCCAGCCTGATCGACGAAGTGGCCGACGATAATACCGCCGAACAGAACGCCGCCAATACCAAAGCCGACACCGCGCACTTTAATGTTGCCGATCCATAAACCGACAACCGCCACCAACGCCAGAACGCTGACCGTCAATGCGATATCACTCATCTTTTCTTCCCTGTGAGTAACATTTCAATTTATAGGGATTATGACTGAACCGTTAAGGCATATATACAGCATGGCGCACATTCTCATGTTACAAAACCGCCCAGACGTCCTGACTTCGGCAGCGTCTTACCCTTTTTCGTGGCACAAAAAAGCCCCGCCATCTCTGGCGGGGCAAGGCAAGGAGCTCATTAGCTATTTAATGCGGAGCGTTCGTTAATGGCGATACGCTGCGGCGCAATGGTTTCCGGCTCGTTGCGGGTTAAATCAATATGCAGCAGGCCGTTGGTAAACGTCGCGCCGGAAACTTCCATATTTTCAGCCAGCGTAAAGCTCAGGCTAAAAGGCTGCATGACCAGGCCCTGATGTAACCATTTGGGCTCGTTTTCCGGCTGTTCCGGCGTGCCTTTCACCGTCAGGCGCGTGCCTTCCAGTTGAATATCCAGATCTTCCTGACGGAAACCGGCTAACGCTAAAGTAATGCGATAATGGTTATCGTCGCTTTTCTCGATGTTATAGGGCGGGAAGCTCTGGCTTTCGCCGCTGTTTTGCAGCGCATTGGCCAGCTTGTCAAAACCGATCCATTGACGCAGCAGTGGGGATAAATCGTAGTTACGCATAATCATTTCTCCTTCTAAGAAGCGAGTTTTTACCTTCACACTTTACGTGCGAATATGCTCCCTGACGGCGAGCATGGGATGACAGGCCGCGCAACGCGACCCGACGGAATCAGTTAATTTCGATACGGCGCGGTTTGTTCGCTTCCGGAATCACGCGCTCCAGTTCGATATACAGCAGCCCGTTGACCAGGTTTGCGCCGCGAACGTGAATGTTCTCCGCTAACTGGAACTTACGTTCAAAGTTACGCTCGGCAATGCCCTGATACAGGTAAGTACGTTCTTTCTGCTCGTCCGCATGAGCGCCTTTTACCACCAGTAAATTATCCTGGGCGGTAATCTCCAGTTCGCTTTCCGCGAAACCGGCAACGGCAATGGCGATGCGGTAGTGGTTTTCGTCTACCAACTCAACGTTGTACGGAGGGTAGCCGCCATTACTTTGGCTTTGGTTATTTTCAAGCAGGTTAAACAGACGGTCAAAACCAATGGCAGAACGGTACAGCGGGGATAAATCAAAGTTACGCATAATCATAAACTCCTGAAATCAGCGAGAATGTCAGACCTTCCATCATGGACAGGCCAGGATTGCCAGAACACCCATCAGGCGTGCCCTTCTATTCACTACGTCTTATAAATGGGTCTGAATACGTACTTTTCAAGTATTTTAATCCGACTTTTTTTTGCAGTTTATTGGCTATTGCATAGACTGGTTGGGACAGCACTGATTGTTAAAGTGCGATTACCGCCACAGTGCCACGTACTGGTGATGTTATTTTTAGCAACGGATCGCTATAACTCATCATGCAAATAACGACAACCAACAGATGAATGAGTGATGATAAAAAACGTGTGGTTAACGCTGATAATATGGAATGGGATGCTTTTATTAAGCGGTTGTTCAAGCGTCATGTCGCACACCGGCGGTAAAGAAGGCACTTATCCTGGCACGCGCGCCAGCGCTACGATGATCGGTAACGATGAGACAAACTGGGGCACAAAATCGTTGGCCATCCTGGATATGCCGTTTACCGCCGTGATGGATACGATCCTTCTGCCGTGGGACATCTTCCGCAAAGACAGTTCGGTAAGATCGCGCGTCGAGAAAAGCGAGGAGGAGACGAAAATGACCAATGCCGTCATCCCCCCGGCGAAGATGCCTCCTCCCTGATTTATCGCCCGGTTTCCGTCACCCATAGCTGACGGAACCCTTTCACCTCTTCCATCCATGCGACGTGTCGCCCATCCGGTGAAAAAACGACGGCGTCCGCAGACGGCGGGTTGTCGTGCCTGGCGGTTAAGAAGTCGATCCTCCCACTTTGTGCGTCGCAGCAGGCAATCCGGTTTTCCAGCACCAGTCCCAGCCATTTACCCGACGGATGCCAGTTAAACGCTGACTGTACGCCGGTCGCATGATGCGTTAACTGCCGGGGCTCGCCTCCCTGAGGCGATATCAGCCACAGTTGCGCTACGCCGTTATCGTCCCGCATCAAAAAGGCGATCGCCGTCGCCTGCGGATTACTGCGGACCCAGTGGCGTGGTTCGTTAGTGAGTCCAGGATAAACACGCTGGTGAGTAAAGGTAAGACGCCGCTGAACTACGCTCAACGGCGGCGATGGCATCGTTGATTCGGTTCCCGTCAGCGGCGTGTCGCCTGCCTGTTTCCAGCCGTTTTCATGACACGGTAAATCGACAATAAACAGCTCCGGGACTTTTTTGCCCGTCAGCGACAGCGTATCTCCAATAAAGGCAATCTGGCGGTTGCCCACCCAGCCCTCTTCATAGGCGCGGTTAATGTCATCGCTGCCAGGTCTCGGCGCAGGCGTCGTGCGGCTAACCAGTACGCACCAGTGGCTACCGCTGTATTCGCGCGGATGCTGAGCCGGCACCGTAACCGGCCCATACGGCGCGGCCACACCGACATTGCGCAGATCCAGCGCCGGATCGCGCTCATGCAGAACGTGGTCATTATAGGTAAAACTCACCAGCTCGCCGTTCGGGCTAAACACATGGACGTGACTGCCGCCGCGCAGCGCGCCGGGAGTATACGGCGCAGTAATATCCATCGCATCGAGGTTAGTCACGCCCCCCGGCGTTGCAATAACGCCCCGACGGTGGTGGAAATCGTAATGCCACGTCTCATCAGGGTTTTCAGGGCCATGAATAAACACATAGTGATTGTCGGCAGGATGCACCGTCACCACACCGACATGCGCGCCCTGCACGGCGCGATAAATCACCTCCACGTCGCCGGTATGCACATTGACACGCTCAATAGTCTTGCCCGTAAATGACGCGCCTGAAGGCCGTACATCAAAGACCAGCCACTGGCTGTCAGGTGTCCAGGTATTGGTGTTGGTAAGCTGGTGATGGCGCGGCGTAAAGGTGATTTGTTTCATGGGATGTCCTGATAAGAGACGATGCTCGTCATCATACTTCACACGGGCTTTACTTTCAGGCTTTAGCGTATCGTTGAGATAGCCAGGCCCGGTGGCGCCACGCCACCGGGCCGTCAGGGTCTTATTTCTCCTGCGCCAGCCGGATACTGCGCTCTATCACCGCCCGCC